>NZ_LAJX01000181.1 GCF_000963695.1 Methylocucumis oryzae | reverse complement strand
TTATTCACGCTTTTTAGATGCACTTTGCTGCAATTAACTATCAATTTTTGAAGATCTGCTTATCAAACTGGCAATGTTTGCGGTAAAACTACAATAACCTTGTTACTTTGCCATTTATATCCATATGATTATATTAGTATTCCTAAATTGAGAATTGCTGATAAAGAAAGGTTTTAAACTGTCTTATTTTATAGGCAATTTAGTAAGAAGTTTTATGAAAGAACCTTGTGAGTATTCTAAGTACTATGCGTTGAATTGACGAAAAAAAACAACTGACATCAACTTGAAATATTTTGTTCTTATCCCCAAATAAGTCATGTATCCATTATGGTTGCATACCGACTAATTTAAAATTTAAGGAACAGAAAATGAAGATAATTGACGAAATAAAAGGCGTTACAGAATCAGCAAAAGAATCTGCCGAAGTATCACTGAATGCGGCGCGTGATGCGTATGTTTTATTGGAATCCAAACGCAAGGGCAATGAAAAAGAATTGTTGCAAGAAGCAGTGGATTTGTACTGTGCTAAACATGGTTGTAGTGTAGCTAAAGGCTTTGAAGAGGTTGGCAAGCGAGCAAGTTATTTAGAAGAACTTACTACTGGTGAGACTACTTTCTATAAGGCTAAAGAACAGTTAGAAAACAAGTCGGAACAAACTGTTTTAGCTTAGATTTTTTGGTAGTGGTAAAAATTGAATGATATGGAGTCTAATAGCTTTAGTTACTTTCAACAAAAACAATAGCTAAAGCTATTAGACTCCAGTTTTTATCATTTACGCTTTACCACCACTACCAACAATTGTAAAAAATAATTAGCGATAAAAAGTCGTTATTTATGGGAACCCCCAACATACGCTCAAGCGGAGGCGCAGGAGTTTGGCGGTTTAAATGATTAGGTTGTAATTTAAAAAGCTAAGTGACTTGCGCCCCGCTTAGCTTGGTGTTAGGCAATAGGAGAAAAAAGATGATCACAGCACGCGAAGTGGCAGAGTGGATGTTCTCCCACTTTGAAACCTCAAAGTATCTCTATCAAGAATCCATCGTTTACAAAATCAAAAAGGAGTTTGGCACTGATTTTGTTTACACAAACGAAAATGGGAATCTTGCCATCGGGAAAGACGTCTTGAAAGAGTTTCGTAAATTGTCGGAAGGAAAAGTCGTTTGGGAACGCGGCGATAGAGCATGGCGAAAGCTCCGTGAAAACGAAACTTACAAAGGCAGGCAAGTCGAATAACGATTTGTGTTCCAACTTAAGCCATGTAGGGTGCATTCCATTCAACAAAAAACTCTCGTCAACAACGTGCTTTTCGAAAGAAATCCCCATCCAATAACACCCCAAACGCCATTTTTCACATAACGATGAAACGTTGAATCCGCGCGCACTTTTTGGTGCACGGAATGCGGCCTACTTGACTAACCCAGGGTCGTCGTCCTAGCCAAGTAGGGTGCATTCTATGCACCAAAGCCAAGCCAAGTAGGGTGCATTCCATGCACCAAAGAACTCTCGTCAACAGCGTGCTTTTCGGAAGAAATCCCCATCCAATCACACCCTAAGCGCCATTTTTCACATAACGATGAAAACGTTGAATCCGCGCGCACTCTTTGGTGCATGGAATGCACCCTACTTGACTACTTGACTGTGTTCTGGATCTCGGCAATCCCTGCCGAGATGACGTTGTGCTCGCTTTAGCTGTCCCGTCTTAAGCTAGTAGACCTGTGTTTTAAGCAGTCAGATTTGGTTCTTTTAAAAGCTTGTAGGGTAGGGGGTGTGTGTCTTTAGATACGCAATGCATACTCCACAGCGCGGCTGGTAATTGACACTAAGACTTGCTGCATATCAACAAAAACTGCATGATATACAGGAATATATAATTACTTGTTAATCTGGAAATCAACTATGAATAATGCAACTTTCAAGTTTATTGAGCCCTTTAGAGAATTTCATAGTTCAGAAAGCCGTTGGTCTACTATTGCTCAAATTGGCCTCGTTTGGTTATCTGAATTGGAAGCGAAGACTCATTTAAAAATATTTAATTCGGCAAAGGATGGATTGGTTGAATCAGCCAAGTAGGGTGCTTCCATGAACCAAAGAACTCGTTAACAACGTGCTTTTCGGAAGAAATCCCCTCTCAGTCACACCCTAAACGCCATTTTTCACATAACGACGAAACGTTGAATCCGCGCGCACTCTTTGGTGCATGGAATGCATCCTACTTGACTCCGTTAACGCTCCGCCGCTTGGCTTTGCATTTAATTCCATCTTAAACGTCTAAAGGAGGTGTTAGTTGTCACATATTCCAGTATCAGTATTAATTCGATTAGAGACTTCTTCGGACATTTTGCCAATTTCAAGGATTGTCGAGGCTGCGTTTTGTGGTCATCCCCACAGCGATGGCCGCGAGCCTGAAATAGTTAACCATCTTCGTGCAGACGGTGCTCTCACCATTTCTCTGGTTGCCGAGTCAGAGAGAGAAGTGGTTGGCCATGTGGCCATCTCGCCGGTAACGATAGCACCTTCTGTCTCCGCTTGGTACGCACTAGGCCCGGTATCGGTTCATCCAATACACCAGTCTCGTGGCATAGGCTCAGCCCTGGTGCTTCGTGGCTTAAGCGAACTCGAAGTCCTTGGCGCTGCAGGTTGCGTGGTTTATGGCAATCCCGTTTTCTATGGACGCTTTGGCTTTAAGTCTTATCGCAGTCTGCTGTACCCACACGGTGCCAAGGAGTTTTTTCTTGCAAAGGTCTTTGGCGACAAAGTCCCTGAAGGTACCGTCACTTACTCCGTAGCATTTAACGCTGCTTAGCACGGTAAGCCAAGTAGAGTGCATTCCATGCACCAAAGAATTCGTCAACAACGCGCTTTTCGGAAGAAATCTCAATCCAATCACACCCTATTTCACATAACGTTGAATCTGGGCGCACTCTTTGGTGCATGGAATGCACCCTACTTGACTCCTTAACTTAATGGCAGTGCCTAACGCGTCAGAGCTTAATTCGACCACGGTAATCGGCTGACGATGCCTAAATCACGTTAAAGTCCGCGTTCGTCAGGGCCAGTCCTGCGCCCAGCACGGCGATCTGCGTGGCACCGCCCGCGCCGTTACCGTTGTCGTCGTAGGTCAGGACGCCGGTCGTGCTGTTGTAGAGTATGTGGTCATCGGCGTCTTTAGCTGCGCCGATTTTAAAGTTATTCGCCGACAACACACCGGTGGCGGTCAGTTGCGTAAACACAGCGTTGTCTAATTGGATGACATCGTCCGCAACATTGAAGTCGGTGATGCGATCCCGGTCCAAGGTGGCCAGGCGGAATTTGTCCAGCCCAAGACCGCCAGTCAATATGTCGTTGCCGACTAAGCCGATAAGGAGGTTGTTGCCGTTATTGCCGACCAGCGTGTTGTTGAGACTGTTTCCGCTACCGGTCAGGTTACCCACGCCGGTCAAGGTCAAGTTTTCTAGGTTAGCCGCCAACGTGTGATTGACTGAACTTTGCACCAAGTCGATTTCGGTCGCCAAGGTGGAGGTTTCGATCACTTTGTCGCCGATGTTGTCGACGATATACGTGTCGTTACCTGTGCCGCCGCGCATGGTATCCGCGCCGCCATTACCGTTGATGGTGTCGTTGCCGCTCAAGGCGTTGAAACTGTTGTTGGCGGTGGTACCGAGCAAGGTATCGTCACCGTTGGTTTCGGTCGTGCCGCTTTGGTTAATGCGAAGAGTCAAGGTTTGACTGCTGATAAGTAAACCATCGGATACCGTGACCGTAAAGTTGGCGGCAGCTTTGGCGGCCAACGCTTCGATGACGGCATCTTTGGCGACAACGCTGTATGCGCCAGTGGCTTTGGTGACGGTCAAGGTGCCGAAACTGTTGACCAAACTGACAGTGCCATTGCCCAATTCCTTGCCGCCCTGGATGCCGTAAGTGAGACTGTCGCCATTGGCATCCGTTGCCGTCAAGCTGCCGGTTTTAGTGGCGAAAGTGTCGTCAAATTTCGTGTCGGTATAGACGATGTCGGCAGGGGCAGCCAAAACCGGTCGACTTCTGGCGGCGTTCTCAAAAAAGCGAATCTCACCGTCATTATTGCCGACAAAAGCATCCATGTCGCCATCGCCATCGATGTCGGCAAAAGCAGGGCTGGCAAATGAGCCGACATTGCCGATACCAAAAGACCCGCTGGCACTGACAAAATTAGGTGCGCTAGCAGAACCGGTATTGCGGAAGAAATGGGTGTCGCCTGCGGCATCCCCGACAAACATATCCAGATCGCCGTCGCCATCAATATCGACAAGGTTATGGCGAACTATACCTCCCATAAACGGAATGCCAAATGTACTAGTAGAACTATCAAAAACAGGTGCGCTGGCAGTACCAATATTCTCGAAAAACTGCGTTTTGCCAGCATTGTTGCCGACAAATGCATCTATGTCGCCGTCGTTGTCAATGTCGGCAAAAGTGAGGTTAGCGTAAGTACCAACATCAGTAATGCCGAAGTTGTTGGCTTCGCTGGTGAAACTTGGTTTTTTGGCCGTTCCCGTGTTGCGGAAAAAATGCGTGATGCCGTCTCTGTCGCCGACAAACACATCCATATCGCCATCGCCGTCGATGTCGGCAAAGCTAGGGTTGGTTATTGAAGAGTCGATTTCGGTGATTCCGAAATTATCGGTTTCTCTGACAAAGTTGGGCGCATTGGCCGTGCCGACATTGCGTAGGAATCGAACAGGACCAAATGATGAACCGTTTTGAAAAGCATCCAAATCGCCGTCGCCGTCAATATCGACGAATGCCGTTTGAAGAAAACTTGGATTTTCAGATAAACCGAATGGGTTAGTCAGCGGGGCTATAAATTTTGGATTCGCTTTCGGTAAGTCGTTGTCGGTGATGTTAGCGACCACCGGTAAACTGAATGCTCCGTTATAAGCCGGATCGGTACTGCTTACCGTATGGCTGATGACCGCAGTGTGCTTGCCTTCGCCAACATTATCGTTGATAGCCGTCACCTTGACGGTCTGGGCAACATTCCAATTGGCAGGCGTAAACACCAAATTGGTGGTATTGGTTGAAATCTGACCATTGGTCTGGAAGGTAATGGTCACATCGGCAGTGGGCTGGTTTTTCAAGACAACGGTATAGGTGTCGCTAGCCCCGCCTTCGGCAACATTGGTTGAGCCGCCGCTTTGGACGATGGTCACTAGGTTGGTACGAACGTTACGGAAAAAATGAATCGGTGTGTCAAAACCATCTTCGCCGATAAAGGCATCCAAGTCGCCGTCGCCGTCGATGTCAACAAAAGTGGGATGGGCGTAATCGCCGACTTCAGGAATGCCGAAACTGCCGTTTACTTTGCTGAAGGAGGGTGCGGTCGCCGTGCCGACATTGCGAAAGAATTGGCTGTTGCCAATAAGGTCGCCGACGATAGCATCTAAATCACCATCCCCGTCAAAATCGACCAAACTGGGGTAAGCGGTGCTGTCGCCGACATCGGCAATGCCGAAGTTTTTGGCTTGTTTGACAAAAACTGGGGTTGTTGGCAGTGCCAATGTTGCGGAAAAACTGTGTTTTACCGTCATTCGCACCGATAAACGCATCCAGGTCGCCGTCGCTGTCAATGTCGGCGAAGGTTGGATTGGCGTAAGAGCCGACCTTGGTAATACCAAAAGTAAAGTTTTGGCTGACGAAAGCAGGGGCTACAGCCGAGCCAACATTACGGGAAAAATGCAATTTGCCGTCAGCGCCGCCGATAAACGCATCCAGGTCACCATCGCCATCAATGTCGGCAAAGCTTGGGCTGTTATAGCCGCCGTTGGGCCCTAGCAAGCCAATACTGTTAGTGTTGACGGGACTGGCAAAGGCGGGGGCATTGGCGGTGCCGGTATTACGGTAAAACTGGATGTCGCCATAACGAAAGCCGGCAAACAAATCTAAGTCGCCGTCGCCGTCAATGTCGGCAAAACGCGGCTTTATGAAACCATCGGGCCCGGTGGTCAAGCCGAATGGGTTGATCTGGTCGCCAATAAAATTGGGATTGCCCGTTGCCAAATCGTTGTCGATGATCGTGACGGCCAACGGCTTGACGACCATACCGTTGTAATCGGAATCAGTGCTGGTCACTATGTAGGTGATGACCCCGTTATGCTGGCCTTCGCCTACCGTGTCGTTAACGGCTGTCAAAATCACCGTTTGCGGGATATTCCAGTTGGCGGCGGTAAAAGTCAAGGTGGTAAGATTGGAGTTGACTTGGTTGTTGGTGTTGTCCAGGGTAATGGTGACATTGCCTTTAGGTATGCTATCCAGAACGACAGTGTAACTGTGGGTCGCTCCACCTTCGGCCACAGAAGTGGTGTTGCCGCTTTGGTGGAAGGTGATGCCAGGCGGGGTGTTCAAGAAAAACGCCGTGTCGGCATAGTCGCTATAGTTGAAACCGACAAACGCATCCAGGTCGCCGTCGCCGTCGATGTCAACCAAAGCTGGGTTGATGGAATTGCCAATAATGGTCAAGCCAAAGGTGCTGGTTTGCTTGACGAAGTTGGGGGCTGTCTTTGAGCCGTTATTGCGGAAGAAGGCAATCGAAAAGAAATCGCTCACGATGGCATCCAAGTCGCCGTCGCCATCCCAGTCTGCGAAGTCCGGATTTGTGTTGGCACTCAAGCCCTTCAAGCCAAAATCATTGGTCTCGCTGACGAATTTAGCGGTGGTTGCCGTACCTGTATTGCGGAAAAAACTGACAGTGCCACCCGAAGCTTTACCGACAAAGGCATCCAAATCACCGTCATTGTCGATGTCAACAAAGGTCGGGCTGGCTTTAGCACTGACATTGGCTAAGCCAAAGTTTGCCTTTTGTGCAACAAATGTGGACGTTTCCGCCGAGCCCGTGTTGCGGAAGAATTTGACGTCGCCGTCTTTATTGCCGACAAAAGCATCTAAATCGCCGTCGCTGTCGATGTCAGCGAAACTGGGGCTGGCATCATAGCCCACATCCGTAATTCCAAGGTTGTTGGCTTGTAGAACAAACTGAGGGGAGGTGGTTGAGCCTATGTTCTTAAGGAAGGTAGTGTCACCATATTTGCCGCCCACAAAGACATCCAAATCACCGTCACCGTCAATATCAGCAAAAGTCGGGCTGGGGCTATTGTCAGGGGTATTCAAACCAAAGGGATTGTTTAAGACTGCGGCATTGAAACTCGGGTCACGCTGATTCAGATCGTTATCGGCGATCTCCACGATAATAGGCTCAATCACCATACCGCTGTAGGTGGCATCGGCGCTGGTTACGGTGTGCTTGATAACCCCAGTGTGCTGGCCTTCGCCTGTTGTATCGTTGACAGCGGTCAAAATCACCGTTTGCGGGATATTCCAGTTGGCGGCGGTGAAGGTTAAAGTGATTGTATTGGTGTTGACTTGGTTGTTGGTGTTGTCCAAGGTGATGGTGACATCTGCTGTGGGGATGCTGCCCAGGACAAAGGTATAACTGTCTTTTGCCCCACCTTCGGTCACGGCAGTCGTGCCGCCGCTTTGGGTGATTTTGATGCCGGGGATATTGTTGGAAAAATAAGTAAAGCCTGCATTAGAACTGAGCAAGGCATCTAAGTCACCGTCGCCATCCAGGTCGGCGAAGGTGGGTTGGGTGTACCTCACATCAGCAATTGACAGTCCGAAAACGTTGGTGCCAACTGCTGAAAAATTGGGGTTAGTGGCATTGCCGTTATTCTTAAAATAAATGGTGTCGCCGTTGTCTTTGCCGATCACGGCATCCAAATCGCCATCGCCATCCAAGTCGGCAAAGCTGGGTGTGGCAGAAGGTCCTGCGCTAGTCAGGCCTAAGTCAATGCTTTGTTTTACAAAAAGTCGGTGCGTTTACCGTGCCGATGTTTCGGAAGAATAGGGGAGTGCCGTCACCCGTGCCGACAAAGGCATCCAGGTCGCCATCGCCGTCAATGTCGGCAAAGGCAGGGCGAACGAAATTAGGCTCCTGGATTAAACCGAAATTGTCGGCTTCTTTGACGAAACTAGGGTTCAATGCCGTACCGTTATTGCGGAAAAACACAATGCTGCCATAACGTTCCCCGATAAACGCATCAAGGTCGCCGTCGCCATCGATGTCGGCAAAGGCGGGTGCAGCAGAAATGCCAACATCCGTCAGACCTAAGTTGCTGCTTTCGCTGGCAAAACTGGGCGATACCGATGTGCCGATGTTACGGAATAAAAGGGTGTTGCCGTCCGAACCCCCGATAAATACATCGATGTCGCCATCGCCGTCAATGTCGGCAAAACTCGCTACAGGGATACCATTGTTCGATAAACCGGAGGGTGTGGCGGCGAGTACAAAACTCGGGTTGGCTACTTTAGGCAAGTCATTATCCAGGATTGTAACGGCTAAGGGCTTGGCGGCCAGTTCGTTATAATGGGTATCGGCGCTATCGGCCAAGGTTGGATATGGGAAAGTAACTTGGTCTGTCAGGCTGAAGGGGTCGGTCTCGGGGGTAGAATTCAAAATAGGGTCTGACATAGCGTTTTCCTAGTGTTTTTATGTATGGAATAAGTTCGTCGATTCAGAGCTTTCAGGTCTCGCGAATTCATACCTAAGTTAGACAAAGCGGTTATTTGTTAGCGTGTCACCATCGCTTAGTTTGTGTGTCTGATAAGGTTATAAAACACTGCCAAGCTTATTTTGCCTTATGACGTTGCCTTTCTTATTATTGTTTAAAGTGGTGTCTAAAGCACATTTTTTGTCAATTCATTCACATTATTCCGCTAAGCAAAGAAATTGTTCAAACAGATTTCAGATTTTGATAAAAATATTTTGGCTACCAACTTAAAGCGGGACAGAATTAATTATAGTCAGTTGAGCTAAACTGTCATTCCGGCATGGATTGCCGGAATCCACGACTGCAGGACGCAGGAGGTAGAGCAACGCAGGAGCGGTTGCCGAGGTGCCATGGATGGCAAAGCTTCAAACACATCCTTGTGCCCTGGATCTCGGCAATCCATGCCGAGATGACGTTGTTCTCACTTTAGCTGTCCCGTCTTAAGTGCGTAGCCGAGTATTCAATCTGAGAACAGAATCAGGAAAACGGTGTGACGCTTGCGTGAGCCGTCACAAGCCCACATCAGTAGCGGCATTGCCCAGTAGCTTTTCCATGTGTTTGACCAACGCCGTGCCTATGCCTTGATGCCGATAAAGGGGCAACACAAATAAGGACAGCAGCTCGGCGGCCGGTTCGGCGGTATCCGTTGCGTATTTTTCCGCCACAGCAAACCCCACCATTTCACCTGCGATGGAGGCCGACACGCCAAATAATTCCCCGCGTTGGGCTTGGGTTTGCCAACGGTTCCGTAAGCTGGGGTAAGTCATCGCTTCGTAAGGCAAGAGATTGTCAGGGGTTAAGTGATAAACCCGCTGATATTTGACGGTTTGTGCAGATGGATTTGCCAATTGTGCTGCCCTAGGCAAACCTGCCGCTTGCACCGACTTGCCAATGCCCGGACGTTTCACCGTCGGTTTGGTGACGATAATGCCGCCCGAGTTAGGGAAGTTTATCAAACGGTCAATATCATCATCCTGAAAGCCAAGCGCTCTGGGTAAGCGGATATTGGGCAGCACGACAATATCAAAGAGTTCTTCAACCGCGCCTTCTATTTGCAAGTTATTGATTACAGTGCCTGTGGTTAAGTCAATCACCATCAAGCCGCATTGTGACGTTTGGCCTTCTGCGGCTAGGCGTGTTTCCAAACCTAAACCCGCAAAGGTTTTCGAACGTAATTTAGAAAGGCCCACCAAGGCATAATCCCCAACAAAGGCCAAGCCACGGACAAAGCCGGGGCAAAAGGTAACGGGTACGAACCGACCACCAGCAACATAGCCGAATTCGCCTGTGCCGGAATTGAGTAGCCACAGTTTGCTCCGATACCAGCGCGGAGAATGCGGCATCGACAAGCCTGTACAGATGATTTCATTGCTGGGGATATGAATCACAACTCCGCCATCAACCCGACAATCCCGCCAACCTGCCGCGCTATCGGTTGTGCTACAGGCTGTGACATAAGTGGGCTCACCATTTTGCATTGCCAAACCATTCAGGTGACAACGATCTTCTGCTACCAGCTTGCTGATAAAAGGCGGTTGCCAGATCGGTTCAAAGCTGTAGCCGGATTTTAGGGTCGCCAAGCAACTGAAATCGGTGTTGATGAACAGCAGTTTTTGGGTTTTGGTCATGACCAGATCATGCACATTCAAGTCGCCCGTGGTGAAAGATCGGCTGGGAACATACAATTTGTCATAACCCAGGTAGTTTTCATCCTTGCCTAAGCGATTCTCTAATTGCCACAATTGATAACGGCACGCCATATACAAGCTGTCATTGCTTGCGTACAGCCCCATTGGCTTGTCGAACAGGCGTTCATTAACCCCTAAGCGTCCATCTGGCTTACAACCCAACAAAAACAAGCGGTTGGTTTGGTAAGTGGTAAACGCCAGGCTAATATTTAAGTCATTAAGCCAATCCCAAAGCCCTTCCGATCCGGCCATGGTGACTTCTTGTTGAGGGCGGGTTAAGGCGTTTTCTGAGTTGTCCGTTGGATGGGTCATTTGTTTTTGGCCTTGTTTAGGGTTGATTGTTGTAGCCCGCTATTGTACGGGAACAGCCAAGTAGGGTGCATTCCATGCACCAAAGACCTGCGTCAATAACGTGTATCTCAGAAGAAATCCCGACCCAATCACATCAAACACCATTTTTCACAAAACAATGAAACGTTGAGTCTGTGCGCTCTCTTTGGTGCATGGAATGCACCCTACCTGGCTAAAATTAACGCGATAAGCAACGCGCCTTACATAGGTTGTGCTGAACAACGTGAGGCGCAACGTACGCGAGCGATGCGCGCCTCCTAACGTCGACAGTTAAGTAGGGTGCATTCCATGCACCAAAGACCTGCGTCAATAACGTGTATTTCAGAAGAAATCCCGGCCCAATCACACCAAACACCATTTTTCACATAACCCTAAAACGTTGAGTCTGTGCGCTCTCTTTGGTGCATGGAATGCACCCTACCTGGCTAAAATTAACGCGATAAGAAACGCGCCTTACATAGGTTGTGCCGAACAACGTGAGGCGCAACGTACGCGAGCGATGCGCCTCCTAACGTCGGCAGCATCCTATCAGCGCATCTTATTGTGTTTGCCCGGCTATCCGTTACTGGCATGACGCGTTCAGTGCGACAAAATTCGCGTTGTACGATGCGACGCAGGTGAATGTGCCTGATATTACTGATACTGGCCCGGATAATTGGCTGGCGCCAATCTTGATGCTGCCACCGTTCCAAACCTCAATGCTGGCGGTTGAGCCGAACACGTTGGAACGCTGGATTGAGGTGCTGCTAGGAGAACCGGTGCTCACCACCCCATAGTTGGATGACCCGCCCGAAGCACTAACGCTGACATTGGTCAGCGTTGGTGAGGATAGGGTGAGAAACATACCATAGTTCCACGACTCTCCCGAAGCACTAACGCTGACATTGGTTAGCGTGGGCGAGGAATTTGCCATATACACCCCAATCTTTGATGACCCTCCCGAAGCGCTGACGCTGACATTGGTCAGCGTCGGTGAGGAGGTGTTGATACTCACCACATAGATGCCTGACCCTCCCGAAACGCTGGCGGTAACCGCACTCAGGCGGGTCGCGGCGTTAGCAGGGTTGAAGAACGCTATGGCATAAGTGTCTCCACCTGTGTTGGTTACGGTTAAACTACGCAGTTCCGCATTGTTCGCCCCGGTGACCGTGGCACTGTTAGCGCCATGGTTAGCGCCTCCCGCCGCCGTGATGTAAGTGCTCAGTTGTCCTGAGCCTTCAATATCCACACACGGCTTCATACTCACGCGCTCTGCATAAGTGCCGGGCAAGACTTTGATGAGATAGTGCGCCGAGCAGATGCCGCCGACGCCTTGTAAGTCGCTAGGGATGGTAGCCAAGGCGGCGTTAATGCTGGCATATTCTGGGGCGGCCAAGGCTCGACCGCTGCCGTCGGCGCTTTTGCCTACGACCAAAACGAAGGCGTAAGGGCCGGCCACGCCGGTGCTACCAGGGTCGCCTTGTAATCCAGTTGCACCGGTGGCGCCGTCGACGCCTGGGTTGCCTTGAAGTCCAGTGGCACCGGTGGTGCCAGTGCTGCCGGTGTTACCTTGAGTTCCAGTGGCACCGGTGGCGCCGGTGCTGCCGGTGTTACCTTGAGTTCCAGTGGCACCGGTAGCGCCGGTGCTGCCTGTGTTACCTTGAAGTCCAGTGGCACCGGTTGCTCCGGTGCTGCCTGTGTTGCCTTGGAGTCCAGTGGCACCGGTGGCGCCGGTACTCCCTGGATTGCCTTGGGCGCCTGTGACACCAGTAGCCCCGGCGCTTTTATGTAACACCACCGTCAATACCGCTTCATGGCCTGTCGCGGCGTTCTCTTTGCTGTCGATGACGATGTCCACCAGGCTTAGCCCTTCCACGCTCAGGGCCAGCCCGAAGTTAAGCTCAGGGTTGGCGACCCAGGTCGTAACCAGTTCCGTCACGTCCAGCTCCAACCATTTACCTTGATAGCTCCGGCTGATTTTGAAGTTTCTAGCCGACGGGTCAACAACCGGTGCAATGCCGAGTTTCGGGACGGTCTTCTCATCCCACGCTTCCATAACCTGCCTGAGCGTCAAGTTGCTGTTCCGCTTCGGCCCGGTGGCGTTGACCTTGGAGATAAAGAATTTTAAAGTCGCTTTGTCGATGTCGGTGGCAAGTACGCCAGTCGGCAGTATTTTGTCCAGGCCAAACTGCAGGAATGCCGTGTTAGCCTGGTTAATCAGCAAATCCCCCTCTGCACCATGCCTCGGGGTTACACTCGCAACAAAAGGCTTGGTCACGTAGCTGTCATGCGTCAAGGTAGCGCTGCTACCCCAAGCAGGGGATGTGCCTAGCATTGAGGTCACGGCAACAGCCAGGGCAAGCGGGGTAATCATGGCGGCAGTTCTTGATGCGCCGGGAGTGGTTGCGATGGTATGCATGATAGTTACCTTATAAATTGTTGAGGCTTACTTGGGACAGCGGCTTTAGCGGACTATCCTATCATTGAAGGCGTTATTTTTGACTAAAATTAACGCGATAAGAAACCCGCCTTACATAGGTTGTGCCGAACAACGTGGAGGCGCAACGTTCGCGAGCGATGCGCCTCCTAACGTCGACAGTTAAGTAGGGTGCATTCCATGCACCAAAGACCTGCGTCAATAACGTGTATCTCCGAAGGAATCCCGACCAATCACACCAAACACCATTTTTCAC
>NZ_LAJX01000180.1 GCF_000963695.1 Methylocucumis oryzae | reverse complement strand
AGAAAACTGCTCCCTGCGTTTTCTGCATTCGCCACGTCCTTGTGGCTTGAGGTGTCGGCAGCAGGGATGCTGCCGCCAAGCCTACAGGGATGTATTTACGGCGTTCTTCACTCTGATAACGCCAGGGATGGCGTGTAGTAGGGCAACGCAGGAGCAGTTGCCGAATGACCTGTCCCGGCTTAAGTGGGTAGCCAGAATAAGCATGAAATAACATAAGTAATGCGTTCGTTGTAGATAGGCGCGAATGAATTCCCACCTACAGCTACCGAGCTGATTTTTTACACACTTCTTAGTTTTTGCTTAGATGGGATTGAATGATAGGGGCGTAAACACCCCCCTATCAAAAATGAACGGTTATTTTTTACTTGCGTTTAAATGTTCGGCTGTTTGCTCAACTGATTTTAACGCAACGTCGGTATGCCCTAACTCGCCATGATCAACAGCGTCTTGTATAGATTTAGTGGCGGCATCTAAATGACCTTTGACCGCACCCTTAGCCTCTATTGAGGCGGCTAAGATATGGTCTTCTGCTAATTTAGCATGTTCTACTAATATTTTTGCGTGGCCTGCTTTACCGTGCTCGGCAGCTTGGTTGACATGGTTTAACGCTTCATCGACATGTTCCTCGAAAGCGGCTAATACGGCGGTACTCAAACTAAAGAATAAGACCGCACTGATGAATGCTATTTTTTTCATTATTCTTTCCTCTCATTAGCTGTTATTGATGTAGTTATCTTCACTATCGACTCAAAACATACCGAGTCGACACCAGCATTGTATATCCCAAACCGGGTACTTTCAATAGCTACAAATAACATAAAATCAATAAGTTAATTAGCTCTTGCGGCATAGTCGAGCCATACAAGAACGGCTGGACAGCTTGTATAGTGTCATGATAAACAAAAATATTACACGTCTTGTTCTAATCCATCGCTTCATCCTTTGAAACTAGTGCAACTTCGCGTATTCTGTTGGGCTTTGGCATCTATGTAAGACGAATATGACAACAACAAACGAACTTTTTAACCGCGCCAAAGCCGTCATTCCGGGTGGAGTTAACTCACCGGTACGGGCTTTTAACGGCGTTGGCGGCACACCTATTTTTATTGACCATGCTAAAGGCGCTTATATCACTGATAGCACTGGCAAAACGTATATTGATTATGTGGGTTCGTGGGGCCCTATGGTCTTGGGCCATGCTCATGATGACGTCATTGCCTTGGTCAAGCAAACCGCTGATAAAGGCTTGAGTTTTGGCGCACCGACCCAACTTGAAACACTGCTAGCGGAACAAGTTAACGCACTCATGCCTAGCATGGAATTAGTCCGAATGGTGAGTTCTGGCACAGAGGCGACGATGTCAGCGCTGAGGTTAGCGCGTGGTTTTACCCAACGCGATAAAATCGTCAAATTTGAAGGTTGTTATCATGGTCATTCCGATGCGCTATTGGTTAAAGCAGGCTCTGGTGCATTAACCTTAGGCGTACCCAGCTCGCCCGGTGTACCAGCAGCCGTTGCTGAAAATACGATTACGCTACCCTATAACGACAGCGAAGCGGTGCGTAAGCTGTTTTCAGAATTAGGCGAGCAAATCGCCTGCATTATCGTCGAGCCGGTCGCTGGTAACATGAATTGCATTCCACCTGAAGCTGACTTCTTGCCCACACTACGTGAGGTTTGCGACCAGTACGGTAGTGTGTTGATTTTTGATGAAGTGATGACCGGGTTTAGAGTGGATTTACATGGCGCACAAGGTCTTTATCAAATACAACCGGATTTGACGACACTCGGTAAAGTCATTGGTGGTGGAATGCCTGTTGGCGCATTTGGCGGGCGCCGCGCTATTATGGAGTATTTAGCGCCATTAGGTCCGGTTTATCAAGCCGGTACATTATCAGGCAATCCGGTAGCCATGGCAGCGGGTTTAAAAACCCTGGAATTAATTCAACAACCCGGTTTTTTGCTGAGTTAAGCGCTAAAAACGCTACGCTTAACGTCGGGATTAACTGAATTAGCCGCTCAATACGACATAGCGCTGACCAGCAATCAAGTCGGTGGCATGTTTGGCTTATTTTTTACTCACGATAAGCCCATCCGTCGTTATCAACAAGTCATGCAATGTAACGTTGAGTTATTTAAACGCTTTTTCCACGCCATGTTAGAACAAGGTGTTTATTTAGCTCCATCGGCGTTTTGAAGCGGGCTTTGTCTCAGCCGCGCATGGTGATGAAGAAATTAACCAAACATTAAAACGTGCCGCAGCCGTGCTTCAACAGTTAGGTTAACTTGCTGCTATACTTCATACGGTCACATTCGATTTTTAGATAAGGGTGCGCTGTGCGCACCTGTATAACATCATAAAAATCAATGAAAAAGGTGCGCACAGCGCACCCTACAACAACTTAAGTTGGTAGCCAATAAATCTTAATTGACTAATACGACAGGCGTTTTCACTTCTGATATTTTTAAGCCATAACGAATAGCTGGCGCTTCAATGGCTACGCCTGTCAGTGTTTGCCAAGCCAATTGCGCTAAATTAACCCCAGCCAGACATGCCATGCCAAAACCGCCTGAGGGCCTGGGGTTAATTTCCAATAGACGTGGGCCGTTGACACCCAGCTTGAATTGGATGTTAAAAATGCTATTCAACCGATAATACGCAGTTAAACGTAATACCATTTGGTGAATGGCGTCGTTATTATCTATGATTTGCCCATGCCCAGCATGTAGGGATTTTTGCCGTTGCACTGCGCATAGCAAGCGGCCATGCTCGGCAACACAATCAACACTCCATTCATGACCCGACAAATGTTCCATTACTAATAACGTATTGAAATGTTCTATGTTCGCCATGCCTTGTTGTAATTCACTTAACGGAATATGGTATTCGATACCTTTAAGCAAATGCTCAATACTGACATGGTGGTTATCGAGTATCCTAAAGCCTAAGCCAAATACCGACACCGACGGTTTTACGCACAGCGTTTTGTGTTTAGCAGATAATTCAGTAACAGCCGCCGCAAACGCACTAGGCGTGTTAACGGCGATAAAGTCCATAGTTTCGGCAATACTAGGCGATAATGTTTGATAAAACTCGGCCTTGTTTTGCAATAAGCGCAGTACATCAGGTTCAGCAACCGAAACAACGTTAACGCCTTGCGCCTGAAACATCGCTTGCTGCTGAGCAAATAATATCGCTTCTTTAGCTGGCCAAATCGTATCAATGCGGTGTTGGCGACAAAAAGCCAAGCACCAATCCAGATAAGCCATGCCGGTTAGCCCGGCAGGCTCTAAGTAGTATTCATCAGCCGCAAGAAACGCACTCGCGGTTTGATGCGTATGCGTGACAATTAAACAAATGCTAGGGTCAGCTTGTTTAAGTTGGTTTAAAACTGAGCTAATCGTTGAAAAACGTTTTGTTAAACCATATACGCATTGCTTATAAATGCACAACGATTTGCGGTAATAAATTATCAAATGTACGGCCATTGGCATTTTCACCAATCGCGTGCATTTTCCAATCGTCATTATGCCGATACACTTTTGCCATGATTTGTGCCGAATGCGAGCCTTGCGCGCTTAAGGTATAACGGGCAATTTCGTTACGCGTGTTACCATCGACAATACGGCAATACGCATTTTCAACCGCATCAAAGGTTTGCCCAGTAAAGGAATTGACGGTAAATACTAAAGATTTCACATTCGCTGGAATTTTATCCAATAACACGATGATTTGTTCATCATCGCCCTCGCCTTCGCCGGTTCGGTTATCACCGGTATGGGTCACACTGCCATCGCGACTTTTTAATTGCCTAAACCAAACGGTATCGACGACTTTGTTCGCGTCATCAAATAAAATGCATGAGGCATCTAAGTCTATGCTCTCGCTGGCGCTTCCACCGAACATACCTTTCAATAAACCACCGGTCTTTTTCGCATCCCAACCTAAGCCCATAATGATTTTGCTTAACGTCGTACCGGATTCTTTAGCCAATGATATTTTTTGGCCTTTTTGTAAATTAATGCCCATAGTCGTTTCCTGGGGGTTGTTATTTAAACATTAACACCGTAAGAACTTGCCAAAGGCCCTAAGCCACCGGCAAAACCTTGACCTACGGCTTTAAACTTCCACTCGCCGCCATGACGGTAGATTTCGCCGAAAATCATCGCGGTTTCGACGGATGCATCTTCGCTTAAATCATAACGCGCAATTTCTTGACTGTTATCTTCGTTGACAATGCGGATATACGCATGACTGACTTGGCCGAAGTTTTGTCGTCTGGTATCAGCATCGTAAATAGTGACGGTAAACACGACTTTTTTCTATGTCAGCAGGTATTTTGGCTAATTCAACTTTCACCACCTCATCGTCGCCTTCACCCACACCCGTTGTGTTATCACCCATGTGTTGCACGGCGCCGTCGGCAACGACTTTGTTATTGAAAAAACAAAAATCGCCGTCGCTACGCACTTTTACCATCGGCTTTGACTAAAAACGCGCTAGCATCTAAGTCAAACGCCGCGCCATCGGTAGCGCGGGCATCCCAACCTAAACCGACGACAATTTTATTCAAGCCCGGTGCTTCTTTACTTAAGTTAACGTTACCGCCTTTTGTTAATGAAATCGCCATTGTTATCTCCTGTTTATTTTTAGTAGTTAAACGTTAATACCGTATTGTCTTGCTAATGCCGCTAAGCCACCGGCGTAACCTTGCCCGACAGCGCGGAATTTCCATTCACCATTGTGTTTATAAATATCGCCAAAAATCATTGCCGTTTCAATCGATGCATCTTCGCTTAAGTCATAGCGGGCAACTTCTTGTTGTGTGTCTTTATTAACAATACGCACAAACGCGTGTGAGACTTGACCGAAGTTTTGTTTTCTAGCTTCGGCATCGTGTATGGTGACCGTAAAGCTGATGCGTTGTATATCTGTCGGCACTTTATCTAGTAACACTACGATAACTTCATCATCGCCATCACCTGCGCCCGTGCGATTATCACCGGTATGCTCAACAGAGCCACAGGTTGAACGCAGTTGGTTATAAAAAATGAAATCGCTATCGGAACGCACTTTACCGCTGTCCGTTAACATAAACGCACTAGCATCTAAATCAAAATCCGTACCATCAGTAGGTCGCACATCCCAACCTAAACCCACAAGAATATTTTTCAAATTGGGGTCAGTTTTCGATAAGCTGAGGTTACCACCTTTGTTTAACGAAATACTCATCGTCACCTCCGTATTTTTTATTTAAAAACAGTGATTAACAGTTACTCACACAACTCAACACCGGCTTGCCTAACTGCAGCCGAGGGTATTAACGACATATTAAATAACCGACAATAATTTTCTGTTGTACACGCTGCAATGGCATCGACGGACGTATTGCGTAATTGGGCTATATATTCAGCCACATAGCGTACATACATAGGATAATTCGGTTTGCCACGTTTAGGTACCGGCGCTAAATACGGCGAATCTGTTTCGATTAAAAACCGGTCGGCCGGTATGCGTTTAGCCACGTCTTTTATCGCTGTGGCGTTGTTAAACGTGACAATACCTGAAAATGAAATATAAAAATTTAGTTCCATTGCCGCTTCAGCAAAACGCCCAGTCTTCGGTAAAACAATGAATAATACCACCGACGTGTTCAGCACCCTCTTCTTGCAAGATACGCAAGGTATCCGCTCTAGCCTCACGCGTATGAATGATTAATGGTTTATGCGTAAGTTTGGCCGCTTTAATATGGTTGCGAAACCGTTGTTGCTGCCAGTCCCAGTCAACCTGCTGGGCTTCCTGCTCAGGTTTAGCTGTACGAAAATAATCTAACCCGGTTTCACCAATAGCAATAACTTTAGGGTGATACGCTAACGCAACTAATTCAGCCACATCTGGCTCTTTACCGTCACGCTCATTCGGATGCACACCGACGCTAACCGCAATCTGTGGGTAAGGCTCAACCAACGCGAGCATATTCGGATAAGCTTCCAAATCAATGGCAATGCAAAGCATCTGACTGATTTGTTGTGCACTGGCCTCACCCATGAATTCTGCGAAACTATGGTGATAAGGCTTTAAGTCAACACGGTCTAAATGGCAATGAGAGTCTATAAACATGATTACATGGTATGAGTTGGCCTATCTGCGTTTAACGCACCCGCTAGATAGTTTTCAATTTTACTGCGTGCAACACCACCATCTTGATCGGAGAATTGCACACCTATTCCGGTAGCGCGATAGCTTTCTGAACCTGGTGGCGTTTTTCCAAACGACTTTACCCGCAATAGGTAAACGCTCGGTTTCTTCCATTAAGCTTAACAGCATAAAGACTTCTTGTCCCATTTCGTATTGCCGATTGGTTGGGATAAACAACCCCCCATTATTAACAAAAGGCATATAAGCTGCGTATAACGAGGCTTTATCTTTAATTGATAGCGTTAAAATACCGGGTCTTGACGTTGTTGTCGTTGCTTCTGCCATAAACTACACCTTATTAAGTTGTTTCCAACGATTTATACTCTGAAAGGTTCAGTTTTCAGCATCTTGTTGTTGCCGTAGGGTGCGCTGTGCGCACCTTTTTCATTGATTTTTAATGAAAAATTTATAAAGGTGCGCACAGCGCAC
>NZ_LAJX01000018.1 GCF_000963695.1 Methylocucumis oryzae | reverse complement strand
TAAAGCGCTATTCTCCGGCAAGAAGATAAATTCTGTCAATTAAACCTCATACCAACCAGGCTGAATCGATTTGTTTAACGCGTTGAGTAATGCCGCAGACTAATGTGTACGGGATAGTATTGCAATGTTCTGCAATTTCTTCTACAGGTAAGTTTTTACCCCACAAGGTGACAGGGTCGCCAGGTTTAGCATTTGGTTGCTCCGCTAAATCGACGGTAATCATATCCATAGAGACTCTGCCGATTAACGGTACGCGTTGTCCATTGACTAAAACGGGCGTGCCTATAGTTGCGTGACGAGGATAACCATCGCCGTATCCGACAGCAACAACGCCGAGCGTTGTTGCCTGTTGGCAGCGCCAGCTTCCTGCATAGCCGACTGTTTCACCCGAATTAACTGATTTTACCGCAATCAGCCGAGAATGAAATTCCATAATGGGTTTTAGGCCATGTTCAGCGCCTGTACGACCAGGGAAAGGAGAAATTCCGTATAACATGACGCCGGGTCTAACCCAATCGGTTAATGCATCCGGCCAACCTAAGATGCCGGCAGAATTTGCAATGCTTCTTTCCCCCGGAATATTGGCTAATGTTTCCTTAAACAACGCAATTTGCTTTATGGTCATGACATCATTTAAGTCATCGGCATTGGCTAAATGGGTCATAAAGCGAATAGGTTTTTTGATAATCGTGCTGTGTTTAAGTTGTTGATAAACTGATGGAAAGTCAATAGGCTTAAAGCCTAAGCGGTTCATGCCGGTATCGATTTTTAACCACGCGCCCATTTGCTTGCGCTCATGACGCTTCGACAAAATATCGAGTTGCGCAAAGGAATGAATGAGGACATCAAGCCTATAAGCAAGCAAGGCATTAAGTTCTTGTTCAGACGTAAAGCCTTCTAACACGACGATTTTGTTGTTAATACCAGCCTTGCGTAGCCGCATCCCTTCATCAACGCGGGCGACGGCAAATGCGTCCACATTCGTAAGAGCTTCTGCAACACGTAATAAACCATGACCGTAGCCATTGCCTTTAATAACCGCCATAATTTTAGCGTTAGGCGCCTGTTGACGCACAATGGTTAAATTATGTTGTAACGCATCTAAGTTTAAAACGGCGAAGGCGGCAGGATTCATTCGTCACCGCCACTGACATACGCTTGGCCGGCAAAATTCTCAAAACGTGTATATTGGCCTAAGAAGGTTAACCTTACCGTGCCTAGCGGGCCATTACGTTGTTTACCAATAATCACCTCAGCAATGCCTTTGTCGGGGCTGTCTTCGTTATAGACTTCATCGCGATAAACAAACACAATTAAATCAGCATCTTGTTCAATAGCGCCGGATTCGCGCAAATCAGACATCACCGGGCGTTTATTAGGCCGTTGCTCTAAATTACGATTTAACTGTGATAACGCTATTACGGGTACGTTTAACTCTTTAGCGAGTGCTTTTAATCCGCGCGAAATATCAGAGATTTGTTGTACTCGGTTATCACCGCTAGCTGGTGACTGCATAAGCTGTAAATAATCTAATACGATTAGCCCTAATTGACCGTGTTCGCGCGTTAGGCGTCTAGCTCTGGAGCGCACTTCAGTGGTAGTAAGCGCTGGCGTGTCATCAATGAATAGCTTTGTTTCAGCTAGCAAGTTAATCGCCGACGTTAATCTAGGCCATTCATCATCATCGAGTTTACCGGTACGAATTTTGTTTTGGTCTATACGACCTAGTGAAGACATCATACGCATTGCTAAGGAATCGCCAGGCATTTCCATACTAAAGACAGCAACAGGCATATTGCTTTTAATCGCGACATTTTCTGCCATATTCATTGCTATCGTGGTTTTACCCATAGACGGACGACCCGCGACAATAATCAAGTCAGCGGGTTGTAAACCTGAGGTTAACGTATCGAAATCTGTAAAGCCTGTCGCAGCGCCGGTAATAGAGCCCTCTTGCTCATAAAGCATTTCGATTTTATCAACAGCACGCGCTAACAAGGTTTTTATTGGTTGAAAACCGCCTTGCCCCCGTTGGCGTTGTTCAGCGATATTAAAAACGGAACGCTCGGCATTTTCCAATAACTGCGAAGTATCACGACCTTCCGGATGAAACGCAGAATTGGATATTTCTGTGCCTACATGAATGAGTTGGCGTAAGACCGAACGTTCGCGTACGATTTGTGCGTATGAGCTGATATTAGCTGCTGAGGGTGTTTCTTTCGCGAGCAAGCCTAAATAAGCCAGTCCGCCAATCTCTTCTAACTTATTGATAGACGCTAAGGCTTCAGAAATCGTAATAATATCAAACGGGGTTTGTTTTTCGGCTAGACCCGCGATGGTACGGAAAATAAGTTGATGGTTTCGGTGGTAAAAATCGGAGTCTACGATTAAATCAGCGACAGAATCCCAGGTTAAATTGTCAATCATCAAGCCGCCTAAAACAGATTGCTCAGCTTGTATTGAATTGGGCGGAATCTTAAAAGACTCCATAAGGCTATCATGATCCATTAAAAACTGTTCGGACATATCTCGAGTGAAGTAGTAATAACTTAAGGGGTGGAAAGCCAGCGATTATCGTTGAAGGTTTATCACGGGCTAGAATGCTTGTAATTTTATATAGATTATGGCAATTTGCACCTTACGCGGTTTAACAAAAAATAAATCAAAACAAAGGGGTTTTATGTGTTTTAGTGCAAATATGTCGTTAGGATTCGGAGTCGTTGGTTTCATCGCATCGGGCTATACATTTTTAGATTCAAATGAATCCTTTTATGTAAGATTGGCTAGAGCTTACGCGATTTTTCATTTCTCACTGATGGAATTGATACAGTATTTTGCGTATCCCGTAGCCGACCAATGCGGTTACGGTACTAATTTATTGCTCAGTCAGTTATCGACGTATCATATCAGTTTACAAGCATTAGCGATTATGCCTGCGTTAGCCACGTATTCGACCGATAAAAACGCGTTAAGAAAAGCGACAATGATAGGTGTAAGCTTAAGCTCTATGTTTTTGTTGTTTAATTTCATGCCTAAAGATTGGCAGTTTATCGATGCTAAGGTTTTTGCCGACATACCAAATTTTATCGGCGATATGATTGCCTGTTTATATAAGGGTAAATACCATATTGCGTATTCTATCACCAGCGCGTATGGCTCGTTTATCACTTGGGGGTCATTTTTCGCCTTAGCCATTAGTGGTTTTTTATGGCAAAACAATACCCGTATGGCCAGTTATCATCTTATTATGGCTATTTTAACCTTGTATGTGCCGCAATGGATTTTCGGGGTTAGCACGGGTGAAGCGGCAGCTATTTATTGCTTATACTCGATTCCAATTACTGGAAGCTTTATGCCTGCATTTAAGAAGTTTTTTACGGTTAAAGATGAGGAGTGTTTGGGACAAGAAGAAAAAGCTTAAAACACAAGCGGCTGCTCGATAACTAAAAACACCGCGCAGCCGAGAAAAAAATTACACTACAACAAGTCTCATAAGTTAGCGAGGGATGAATTCCTTAGGTTTGTGCTTTATCTAAGGAAGCATCTCGTATTCATACAATAATAATAAGAGAATGGAGTGCTTATGTTAAAACGTAATTCTTTTTTGTGGGTAAGTGATGGTTTTTTATTACTGTCACTTAATCTATCCATTGCGCAGTTAGCTCATGCCGAAGTTGTGCTGCCGACTATATCCATTTGGTCTACAGCTAGTCCGCTAGAAGAACATATCAATAATACACAGCAATTGGAGCATGACGAAATCGATGCTGGACATGAGCGCGCAATTTCTGACGTTTTAACAGGGTTGCCTGGAATAACGACGACACGAACCGGTGGCTATGGGCAATTAAGCAGTGTGTTTCTTCGTGGTGTGGGAGGACAAGGCCTGGTTACCTTAGATGACATTCCTGTGCTGGCGTCATTACCGGGTCTACAAAACTTTGATTCTTTCCCGGCTGAATCAATAAAAACAGCAGTCATTCAGCGTGGTCCAGATGCGTCGCAGTATTCATTCCAAGCGTTAGGCGGTGCTATTCGCTTGTATACTCAGGACAGAGAAGAAACCGGTGGTAAACTCATGGTTGAAGGTGGCACTTTTGCTACATTAAGAGAAACGCTAGTCGGAGGTTTGGCGGGTAAATCAGGTAGATTGACGTTTACTGCCAATCGCGCCGACGCGTTTTGACGGCTCTCATTTAGCCAATTCTGCCGAAAACCCTGAACGCGAACCGTTCCATTCCACCCTAGGAATGCTGAGGTTTTCAACCGAGTTAAACTCTAAGTTGAATTGGCAAGGCTCTATGGTGTATAGGAACTCATGGGTAGGTTCAGATAAATTAGGTCTTGACCGGAATTACCGGATAGCGTTGTTAGATGACACGACTAGTTTTGGCCGCTCTGAAACCTGGATAGCGCAAAATACCGTCAATATGCGGGTTAACAAAGATTGGTCAAGCCATCTGCAACTTGGCTTTACTCAGTTGCAAAATCAGATTACAGAGCTTTCGACAGCTCAACGCGAGTTTGGCTTGACGAATCGCATGTATTTAGCGAATTGGCGTAACCAGCATACCCTTATAGAAAACAGTGCCGAAAAGCGCCACTGGCATATATACTGGGGTGGTCAAGGACGTCACGAGACGGTTGCTAGAAGAGAAGACAGCTACGCTAATGAGCGGACAATGGCTTCCGGATTTTTGGAGACTGACGCTCAATACCACGATTTAAGCGGTCAAGTTGGGTTTAGAGTTGAGCATTATGACGAGTTTGGCGACCACACCTTGCTAAAAGCGGCGCTTGCTTATCAATTATTGCCTGACTTGACGGTGCGGGTATCCGGTGGAAGCGGTTTTAGAATTCCAGCCTATACCGAACAGCTGTTTCGTTTTTTCGGCAATCCAGGTTTAAAACCAGAGCGCTCGACAAGTGGTGAGGTCAGTTTGGACTGGTTACCTGTTGACACTCTGCGTATCACGGTCAGTGGTTACTATAACCGTTACGATAATTTAATCACCCAAGCGTATTCTTTGGACGGCCCTATCCGTTTTCCAGGCATACCGGGACCGACAACAGTAAATATCGAGGATGCTAGTGTGGCGGGTGTTGAAGTGAACACCCAGTACACTGGTTCAAATGGCAGGGATGCTGGTTTTAGTTATACGTTCAGCGACAATAAAGATTTACAAACCAATCTCGAACTACCTTTACGACCCTCGCACCTTGCCAGGCTATGGGGGCAACAACGCCTTAGCCAATGGCCTATTATAGTGTGGGCAGAAGCCGTGATTAGAAGCTCGACTTGGAATGATGCGACCAATACGCTTCCGATTGAGCAATCTATCCAGTTGAATGCTATGGTTCGTTACGCTATTAGCAAGCAGTTTGGACTTTATGTACGCGGTGAAAACCTAACCAATACCCGAACATCCCAGTTTTATAGCAACAATATGCCGGGAACGATGGTATTTGGTGGTTTTCAGCTCAGCTTATAAAGTCAGATGCATATTTTACTGATAGATGACCATGCTCTTTTTCGCGAAGCGCTGCTTTATATCTTAAATCAATTAGGTGCTAACACCGTGGTGCATGAAGCGGCTAATAGCGAAGAAGCCACCCGATTAATCGAATATAACCGGGATCTTGATTTAATTTTATTGGACATCGATTTGCCCGGCACAGATGGTTTATCAGCGATGCCCACGCTACGCAAATTAGCCCCTGATGTGCCATTAATCATTTTATCCGGCTCGGAATCTGCCCAAAATGTGAAAGCGGCGTTAGACATGGGGGCAGTTGGTTACATACCAAAATCTTGTAATAGCCATGAAATGCTATCGGCCATGCGGCTGGTCTTACAAGGTGGCATATCAATTCCGCCCAGGCTGTTAGGTAAATTAAAATCCTCAGACGTAGCGGTTGGTGAGTCCTTGCAAAATGTAGAACAACAGGGCGTATTGACAAAGCGGCAAATTGAAGTACTCAACTGTATGGCAAAAGGTTTGCCAAACAAATTAATTGCCAGAGAATTGGCTATTTCAGAGGGAACAGTTAAGCTGCATGTCTTTGCGATTATGCGCTGCTTAAACGTTCATAACCGCACTGAAGTTGTTATTGAAGCAACCAGGCGGGAACTTATTGTCCCGTCTAATAAAAAACCAATTATTTGATGACGTCTGAGCCACTCATTCTTCGTAGAAAGAAATTAGATTTAACAGTCTACTCCTAAGTTTTGCGGCAACCACCGGTTTGTGTAGCAGCGGATAGCCACTGGCATTGGCTTCGCGTAAGCGTTCAGGGTCGGTATCGCCGGTGACGATTAAAACAGCAAACTTATAACCTAATTGGGTTTGAAGCTGGTTAACGACATCCAGACCTGAAACGGTATCGCCAAGACGGTAATCAATGATAAGCAAGCTAAGCTTTGGTGTGTTTGCGCTTAATTGCGCTAAGGCCTGGGCTTGATTACTCGCCGTGATGACTTGGCAACCCCATTGTGTTAATAACCCTCGCATACCTTCGAGTACTAAGGCATCATCATCTAAAACGAGTATGCGGCATCCCGCCAGGCGATTGCCAAAAAGATAAGGGTTAGTCTTTGTGATAGCCAGCGCTTGTTGTTTTTCTGCTTGTTGGGCTTTGGGCACAACAAGGCAGAAACACGAGCCTTTACCGAGTTGCGATTTCACTTTTAGTTCGTGTCCCAACAACTTAGCCAGTCGCTTGACGATAGATAGGCCTAAACCTAAACCTTTCTGTCTATTCCTTGCCGCGTTGTGCAATTGATGGAACTCTAAAAATATTTCATCAAGCTGGTCTTCAGGGATGCCGCAGCCGGTATCGATGATTTGAATTTCACACATTTCGCCTCGATTTCTTGCTGCTAATAAAATCTTGCCATGCTCGGTATAACGTGCAGCATTACCTAATAAATTGCGTAGCATACTTTCCAGTAACACAAGGTCGCTTTTGACCAGAACGGAGGTAGGGCGTGTATGAAGCTTGTTATGATTTTCCAGCGCGATGACATCAAATTCTGCCTGCAAGCGCAACAATAGCTCACCTAACGCAACTGTCTCTATGTTTGGCCGAACCACGCCGGCATCTAGTTTAGAAATATCCAGTAACGCATTTAACATGGAATTAATCGCGGTAATTGAGTCTTCAATTTGACCAATGACTTTCGCAGTTCCTTGATTGTAAACACGAGTAGATAACTCACCGAAAAAAAGCCCTAATGCATGAATAGGCTGGCGTAAATCATGACTAGCGGCGGCGAGAAAGCGGGTTTTAGCGGCGTTGGCGCGTTCGGCTTCTTTGCGGGCTTTTTTTTAGGGCTTCTTGCCTATAGGTAAGCTCGGTGATGTTAGTAAACGTCAATACACGACCACCTTCGGTCATTTCTGCTTGCTGAATCTCAAACACTTGTCCGGTTGGCAAACGATGTTCGCTGCGTATCTTATGATTGAGCAAAATAGGCGGATTCGCCGCCGCAAACACAGTAGACAGCATAGCGCCGGTTTTTACCTGTGTACCTGCATCGCCTATCATGTGAACAAATTGCTGATTCCACATTCTAAGGCGGTCATCATCGTCTGACATACAAATGCCTTGGCGCATGTTTTCTAGCGTTGTTTCCAGTAACAATGATTTTTCTTCTGATTCTTGGCGTAGCAAAACATTTTCAAAATTTAACAGCAAGGCTTGACGGTGCGTACCGGATAGTCTTTTACTGCTAGTGACGCCAAAGCAGGTCAAAATAGCTAAAATCATCGCTGATGCGATGAAAATAGGCGTGCCTTCAAGGAAAAGACCAGAAATCAAAGGAATGGCCGGAGGTAAAGAGATTGCGATAATCGCAGGAACATAAGACGTCCAGGTCAACATAGCCCCGATAATTTCAATACTGACCGTCATGCCAATTAATAACGCGTTGCCGGATTGCGAGGGAGCTAAAAACCAGACAACGCACCAGCACCAACATAGGCCGGTTAATAGTGCAAACACCAGTGTGACCCGCTTGAATTCAGACAGATTGATTAACAATCTGCTTTTGTGATGATAGTAATAATGCAAAGCTATCCATTTCAGCAAATTAATAACTGTTAATGACGCAAACCAAAATACCAGGCGCTCGTGAGAAGCACTCGTCCAAAGTCCAAATACCAACGTAGAGGAAACCAATAACATGGACGCAAATACATAACCACCGTGTTCTGTGACAGCCCACAATTGCTCCACTTCAATTTCTTTGCGAAATTTTTGTTCTACAGAAAGCATGGTTTATGCCTCTAAGTCATTGTATTCGAGTTGTATTGCTTGCTTCTTTGATAAGCACAAATCATAACCCGATTGCAATGTTATTTATCTATGACTTTCGTTATATAACCTCTGTTGTATTTTCAAAGTCAACCATCCTCAACATAATTCACCACCAAGACGTGTGACATGGCATATGGCAGAAATGCCTCGTTGGTAAGGTTAGCGTTCGAGCAAGACCTTTGTGACGTAGCTTATTTGAGAGCAAGCGCACTTAATGTGGTCAATAACAAGGGAATATTTATGAAAAATAGATGGGTTTTATTATTTTTGCTGATTCAGATAACAGGCTGCGCAGTGCAATCGCCTAAGACTGAAGGGTTGTCTATCAACGAGCAAGCAATGGAACGCACAATAAAACGTTTCACGCTCATTGCTCAACGTTCCACGTTAACCATTGATGAAGGCGTGATTCATCGTGGTTTCAGCTATAACGGTACTTCGCCAGGGCCTTTAATGATTGTCAATGAAGGCGATGAGGTAGAAATCACGGTTAAAAATATCGACACGGTAACTCATGGCTTGTCTATGCATGCGGCTAATACTCAGACTTCGTTAAAGGTTGGCAATCTAGGCGCTGGCGAAACTAAAAAGTTGACTTTCAAAGCCGATGTGCCGGGTGTGTACATGTACCATTGCGCGCCTGGTGGTCATGGCATTATGACGCATACGATGGGAGGCATGTTTGGCATGTTCGTGGTCGAGCCTAAGCGCAAATTTTGCTCTTGAACAAGAATTAGGGCGTGCGCCTGATATTAAAGTATATCTGGCACAGCACGAAACTTACGCGAACGGGCGTGATTTTTTTGATGGTCAGCCGCTTTATGTGGCTTTTAACGGCTACAACTTCCGCTATGTTAACCAGCCGATTAATGCAAGACCAGGCGACTACATCCGGTTTTATTATGTCAATGTAGGTCCTAATTTGACATCGACGTTTCATGCGGTCGGCGGCATCTGGAATTACAGTTACCCGCAAGGCAATCCAGCTAATAAACAAGTCGGTGGTCAATCGGTGTTGGCAGGTCCTAGTGATTCGTATGTGATTGATTGGCAAGTGCCAGCCGAAGGCCCATTTACGTTGGTTTCCCATGCCTTAGGTACACAAGCGGCAAAAGGTGCGGTTGGTATCATTAGCGTGGCTGCCAATGCCCCACGTGCTAATGTTGTTCGCAGTGAAGGCCCAGATTTAGCGTTACCGAGTTCACCTAAACGAATTGTTGACCCGTTTGGTATTGGTTCTTCTGATGTCGATAAAACAACGCATTTTCATAGCGGCGATCCCGTTTTAATTCAAATGGTGGGCAATAGCTTTCACCCCAAAATGCTGGACGTACCGGTGGGAACAGAAGTCACCTGGGTGAATGAAGATGTCTTTGATGTATTGGATGGCGAGCGTTCTGGCAAGCATTCAATTGCGACGACAGCCGGTGCGGACACATTTGCCTCACCCGAACTGCACCATGCTGATAAATTCCAGCACATCTTTGCCAAGCCGGGTCATTACGAGCTGATTTGTCCTTTTCACCCTTATATGAAAGGGAAAATTAATGTGTATCAATAAAGCCTAGTGAAAAAATCGCGCAAGCTTGGGGGAGCTATGAGTACAACAATAGAGACTATTTCTAATGAAATCGCTGTTTATATAGAAAAAGCTCGTAGCGCACAGGAAAAAATTGCCGATTACAGCCAAGAGCAAGTTGATGAATTAGTGACCGCTGTTTGTTGGGCGATAGTCCGTGACGATAGGGCAAAGGAGTTAGCGAAATTGGCGGTTGATGAAGGCGGGTTTGGTAATTACGACGATAAAGTGAGTAAGATTCGTAACCGCTGTATGGGGACATTGCGTGATATGCAGTCAGTTAAAACGGTCGGTATTGTCGAAGAGATTCCAGAAAAAGGCTTACAGAAAATTGCCAAGCCTGTGGGCGTTGTCGCTGCTTTGATTCCAACCACGGGGCCGGATGCGACGCCACCGTTAAAAACGCTACTAGCTTTGAAAGGCCGTAACGCCATTATTATTGCCGCCCATCCTAGAACGCAAGCAACTACAGCGCTGACGGTTAAGTACATGCGTGAAGCTTGCGAGCAAGTTGGCGCGCCTATGGATTTAGTTCAAGTGATTGAACAACCGTCACTGGCTAAAACTCAGCAGTTGCTGCAACAAGCCGATTTGATTGTCGCTACCGGTGGCGCGGCAATGGTGAAAGCGGCCTACAGTTCAGGCACACCGGCTTATGGCGTAGGGGTTGGCAATTCTGTCCATGTTGTCGATGAAACCGCCGAGCTGGGCGATGCCGCGCATACGATAGTCACTGCTAAAAAATTCGATTACGCAACCAGTTGCCTTGCGGATAATGCCGTGATTGCGCACGAGTCCATCTATACCGCTCTAATTCAACGTTTACAACGGTTAGGGGGGTATTTATGCAATACGCAGGAAAAAGCCATGTTGCAACACTTAATCTGGCCTAACTCCGATAACTCTATTCCAAACGTTGCCGTCATTGCGAAGTCGCCTGTTTATATCGCCAAGTTAGCCGGATTTGTTGTCCCTGATGACTGTAGTTGCCTCATTGTTGAAGAAAACGGTATAGGCGCTGACTATCCTTTTTCCGGCGAAAAATTATCACCCGTATTGGCGCTGTACCGCTATGCAGGCGGCATTAGTCATGCCATAGACCAAGTCAATGCGATTACCGCTTATCAAGGCCAAGGGCACACCTGTGGTATTCATACGACGGACGACGCCCATGCTTTGGCATTGGCTATGCAAACCAAGACAGCACGGGTGATGGTTAACCAGAATTTAAATGAAGGTGCAGGCAGTCCACGTAATGGCTTGCCTTATACCTTGAGCTTAAGTTGTGGCACCTGGGGCGGCAATATTACAACGGAAAATGTGAATGCCCGGCACATGATTAATCTGACGTGGGTTTCTCGACCGATTCAGCAGCAACCTTTGGATGAAAAAAGCCTGTTTGATAACCATTGGCAAAAATACGGTGGTTAACAGGGTTCAGTCGCTAACCGATTAACACAACAGCAACGACAATCCCATGCCAATTTACTTAATACACTGTGATCAATGTCATCATGAATTTAAAGGGCTGGTGTTGGCTAATACCCAAGCACCCAAAGAATGGGTGTGCTCCCGCTGCGGTAGTCATGATGCTAAACCCATGCATATTTATGATGAACCGCATCCGCTAGAAAGCACTCATGGCAACGGTTGTCCTTGTTGCAGTGGTTTAACTAGCAGGCATTGATTTTGGTTTTATAACGTCTACCGACTGATAAGGCCGAAAAACCGTAACCATAACGATAAGAAAGAGGTGCGACATGAATAACGTATTAATCCCAACCAGTATGGTCGGCAATTATCCTAATCCCAGATGGTGGGATGCTGAATTTGCCCGGCATTTCAAAGGCGACCGCCAGCCGCCCGATGCCATGTGGCGCGAAGCATTGGAGGATGCCATGGCGGCGATTGTCACCGACCAGGTCAATGCTGGGCTAGACATCATTGCCGACGGGCGTTTTACATGGCGATAACTATGCCGATGTCGCGCTTTATTACTACTTTAACCGCTTAGGCTATGACTTATCCGGTAGTCACTTAGGCTTTCCTATTTATAGCCGGTTACATTCCGCCACGGTAACGCAAGAAATCAAGCGGCGCGGTCAAATCATGGTTGAGCAGGCGCGTGCGCTTAAACGGGCTACCGATAAGCCTGTTAAAGTTCAATACACAGGTATTCAAGTGTTGGCGCAATGCACTAACGATTTGCATTATGCCAATAGTCGGGAACGCGCACTCGCGATTGCGGCTGCAATTAATGAAGACATCTTGGCGGTTGACGAGCTGGGCGTGGAATACATACAACTCGATGAGTTTACTTGGCCTTATTTTTATGAGGACTGGGCTATTGAGGCATTTAATCGTGCAGTTGCGGGCGTAAAAAATGCCAAGATTGTTTGTCATATTTGTTGGGGCAATTGGGGCGGTACGCCGGCTTATTATCCCGATGACACAGCAAGCACAGGTGAAATCTTTGATTTAACCAAACGTGCTAAGAATGCTAATGCACCGAATCCTACGGCTTCCGTGGTTCCAAAATCGTTTGAAGCCAACATTGATGTATTCAACATTGAAGGTATTGGCCGCATTCCCTTTGCGTCTTCTGGTCTGGACATGTTGAAACAGCACCCTATTCCTAAAAATATGATGTTTTGGGCCGGTGTTATTGATGTGAAAAGTACGGTAACCGAAACAGCCGAGCAAGTCGCGGAAAAAATTCGCCAATTACTGACGGTTGTGCCGGCGGAGCAATTAGGCGTGACTACGGATTGCGGGTTGATTTTGTTACAACGCTATATCTGTCAAGACAAGCTGCACGCATTGGTCGAAGGGGCAAAAATAGTTCGCAGGGAATTGGCAAATTAACGGTAAGTGTCAAGTGCGCGGTGAGCTATGTTTCAAACGGTTAAGTTTTTGATTTTTAAGTAGGGTGCGCTGTGCGCACCTTTATAACTTGACCGTTCAGAGTATAGATTTAAAAGGGTTAGCCACCGTTAATTTCAAGCTATCGGGTGCTTAGTAATGCATATTCAAGACGATAAACGTTGTTCGCTGTCCGAATTGGTTGCTCATATACGAAACGGCGATTGTGTGGCGATTGGTGGTGGTTTATCTTGGCGCGAGCCCATCGCGGCGTTGCGCGAGTCTATCCGTCAAGGCGTTAATGCACTTAAGCTTGTCGGTTCGGCACACGGTATTGATGTTGATTTGCTGTGTGGGGCGGGTTGTGTTGCGGTGAGTGCGCAGTCTTATGTGGGGTTTGAACAGGACTTCGGCATGGCGCCTAACTACCGTCGCGCCTGCGAAGCCGGTAGCGTAACCATTAAGGACAGTTGTTGTTATACGCTGGTGCAACAACTGAGGGCTGCTAGCCAAGGCTTGCCGTTTATGCCTATGCGTTCGGTGCAAGGCAGTGATTTTATGAAACTGCATCCTGAATTTAAGACCATGTTATGCCCTTTTACGGGTGACAAACTGGTACTTGTACCTGCGTTGCAACCTGATGTGGCTATCTTACATGTTCAATATGCTGACCCGCATGGTAATTTGCATATCGACGGGCCGCCGGTTGCGGATATTTTATTTGCAAAAGCATCCGCTAAAGTCATCGCAACGGTGGAAAAGATTATCTCACACGAGGAATTGGTGCAGTTTGGTGTCACGATTCCTTATTTTTATGTGACAGCGATTGCGGAAGTGCCTTATGGTGCGCATCCGACGGCTTGCTACCCGTTTTATGCGTATGACCGAGAGCACACGGCACGCTATTACCAAGCAGCAAAACAGGGTGCGAACAGTTTTGCTGACCAGTATCTAAAGCCTTTTGTCTATGAGTGTTGGGATCACGTCGATTATTTGGCCGCTATCGGTGGTGCAGAGCAATTAAGCCGTCTTGCACAATGGCAGAACAGTACTGAAGATTGGTTAAAGCTATATGAATAACCCTGCTTCTATCACTCATTGTACCTTAGGCGAGTTGATGATTTATCAAATTGCCCGCTCGATAGAGGACGGCATTTTGGCTTTTCACGGTTTTGGTTCGCCGTTGGTTCAATTGGCGTTACATCTGGCTAAGCACAGTCATGCCCCCCGATTAATTTTAGTGGCAGGGGCCACCTATGGCGTTAACCCTAAACCAGCCTTTTTAACACCAACCACCAATGACTTTGCGATGAATCGCGCTGCCGAGTGCCAGTTGTCGATTGAAGAATTATTCGACCTCGCCGCCAGCGGACACTTGGGGCGCATGTTTTTGTCAGGGCTGCAAATAGACTGTTGGGGCAATATGAATGTTACAGGCCTTGGGCAGTACGACCGGTTCAGCCTAAAACTACCGGGTGGCGGTGGTGGCTGTAATTTATCAGCCGATGCCAGTCATATCACGATTTGGACAGCGGCGCATAGAACACCGTTAGATGGGCAAGGCCGCCGTCGTTACCGTTTGGTTAAGCAATGTGATTTTACCACTAGCGTTGGACACCGTACGACTGACGGTATGCCGCGATCAACAATGCCTTATCGTGGTAAAGGGCCGGACTGTATCGTGACGGACTTGGGTGTATTCGGATTTAATGCTGACGGTCATGCTGAGCTGCAACAGGTTTATCCTGATACGTTTGCTGAATTAGTCGCGGAGCATACTGAATTCGACGTCCCTGTATCGGCTAATTTGGTAACGGCGACGTTACCGGATACAGAGATAGTCGAGTTTATCCGCCGTCTGGATCCATTAAAAATCCACGAGCGTGAGCTAAGCCAAGCAGACCGACGGCGGTATTTTGCATTAAACGGGAGTCACTGATGAATGGCGCCATTCTTGAAGTCGGAAAACTAAAACAACAGCAAAACTTTGTGCCGTTGCCTTACCGTTGCGTCAGTTTCCAGCCCTACAATGGGCCAATGAGCAATGACGCAATTGAACGCTATCTGTTGGCTAGGGAAGTGTATAGGCGCACTGACATTATTATTTTGCATAACGAGCAGCATGAATATGCTGTTGCTGCCGTGCAACGCGTGAGCTCCGAAACCTTGTTTACGTTTGTCGAAAAAGTGGAAGTTCTCGCGTTACCGGGTGATTGTGTTTTTGTTAACGCCCCCGAAGCCGACCCAGGCAATCGTTCAGCGTTAGCTAAAGCAGCGTTAAAACATGGGGTTATGCCACAGCAAACTGCTATCGTGTTAGGCGCATTCGACCATATCAATATTATCCATAAGCCCAATCCTTTGCTGCTAAAAGTGATTGAAGTCGTACCGCCCGAACCGCCTAAGCTCTATCACTTGGTTGAGCAAGTGCTTAGTTATGCCGATTTACCGCCGATTACTGTCGAACTGGAAACCATTGATTTGCGTGACTTGGCCAGTGCCGTTACTCCCGAAGCCTATTTAGTGCCTTGTCGTTCGGGTGGTCTTAATGAGTTAACGGCACCGGTTTATTTTCTCGATGAACGACCTAAACAGCGGCAAAACTGGACTTTATTAGGCTGCGAGCGCAGCTTGCAATTTCACCGTCATTATTACGGCGACGAGCCGCCGCGTGTAGAAATGTGTCCACGCCGCTTACAGAAAGCAACCGATAACCTGTCTAGCCAAGCGACGTTATTAAAATGCTGTTTACTCGAATACGAATTTGAGCAAGAAGGCAATACCGTTATCGTCCCTTGGGGTTCGGATTTGGCGATGATTGAAAACGCTTTACGGCATTATTTTAAGGACTTAATTTATGTCTGAACTTGCTTGGCACACAATTATTCGCGGTCAACGCGAAGCGCGAGTTGAAAAACCGCGTAAAACGGGTTGTACCATGGTGATGGATGTTGGTAAGAGTTTACAGGAAACTGAAAGTATTTTGCAAACCAGCGCACGCTATATTGACCACTGGAAATTCGGCTTTGGTACGTCGGTATTCATGGAGAAATCACTGTTACAAGACAAATTAGCCCTTATTGCCGAGAACAATATCTTGACGTTTCCGGGTGGAACGTTGCTTGAAGTCGCGCTGCTAACTCAACATTGCCGAGTTTATATGACCCATGCAAAAGCGTTGGGCTTTTCCGCTGTTGAAATTTCCGATGGTATCCTGCCAATCCCACGTTTTAGGCGACAACGGATTATTGACTGTGCGTTAAATGCTGGCTTGATTCCCATTACTGAGGTTGGTAAAAAAGACCCTAAACGCCAACCCACGCCGGAACAAATCGCCGAGGAAATTATGCAGGATATTGAGTGGGGCGCGGCCTGGGTGATACTGGAAGGGCGTGAAAGTGGTCACAGCGTAGGCGTATTCGATGATGCGGGTAATGTTGATGAATTTGACGTCGATACGATTATCGGACTCATTGGCGATAAATCCGACTGGTTAATATGGGAAGCGCCGATGAAAGCGCAACAGGCTTATTTCATCGAAAAATTCGGTGCTAACGCGGGTTTAGGCAATATTCCTATCGATCAAGTGTTGGCGGTGGAAGCGCTACGCAATGGTTTGCGTTTCGATACCTTAAATCGTTTAGCCAGTAAATTAGTGCGCGAAGGCGGCTGGGATCCTGCTCAAGTCGAAAGCCATGCTGGCAATATTGTCATGTCTTTACCTAATGCGCACGAGTTATGACGGCTAATAATCGCTTTCAGTCCGAAGCCATGCAGCATGACGCGCTGGAAATCGGAACCCGACTAAAAGCCTTGCCGTCAACAAGCATGGTTAGCTCGGCTTTTGCTGATGAATTGAATAATGAAGCACGCTTGTTTACCGCCGTAGGGCTGGCTGATATTGCTCATACCTGGGTGGCACTGGAATTAAAAACCATTCCAAAGTTTGCAGGCCGTGAGTTATTAGCGTATTTGCTAGCGTTACAAGCAGCGCCCGATTCTTTTGTGTTGACGCCAGAGAATGGCGATATTTATACCAATCGCGAGGCGTGGTTAACAGAGCGTACCGATGCTGTGAATTGGTTGGGCGCAGGTCGTGCCCGCCGAGAAGCGGTGACCACAGGCTTTATATTGGTAGTGCGCCAAGACCTTATCGAGCTTATCGACCACCTGATTGATTTGGCAACAACGCTGGTTCAGCAAGCTGAACAGCATTTAACGGCTATCATGCCCGATTACACGTATTTGCAAGCGGCGCAACCGACGACATTCGGGCATTATCTGTTGGGTTTTGCTTATCCGTTGCTGCGTGATTTAGAGCGTTTAGAGCAAGTTTACGCCCGTCTCAACCTCAGTCCTATGGGATGCGGTAGTACCAACGGCTCAAGGCTATTACAAGGCCGTCAAGCCTTAGCCGAATGCTTAGGTTTCGACGGCTTGATTGCTCATGCTCGTGATGCGATGTGGCAAGCTGACCTGTTCATTGAAATCACGTCGATTTTGACCGCGTGCAGTATCTCTATCAGCCGCTTGGCGGAAGACTTACAAATTTTTTGCAGCCAAGAATTTGCGCTGGTTGAGCTAGCTGATAAACATGCTCGTGCGAGCAAAATCATGCCGCATAAAAAAAATCCCTTTGCGCTGACGCATTTGCGCGGCGTTGCCAATAAGCTTATCGGCTTAACCGCATCGGTGGCCGCTTCGGTACGCACGCCGACCGGCCAACCAGACAACCGGACCTTGATTTATGGGGCGCTACCCGATGCGCTAGAAAACGTTAGCCACGCAACTGTGTTAATGGCGGAAGTGCTGGATGCTATGGTGTTTAATCAACACCGGGCGAAAACATTGGCGTCTTCTGGCTGGGTGTTAGCGACGGAGCTTGCCGAAACTGTGGTTTTGCTGGATGGGCTTGACGTTAGAAGCGCGCATCGTTTATTGGCTTATTTAGCCAGCGAATACCGCGAGTTGAGTTTGCCAGAACTGGATTATCAAAACTTGCAAGCCGCCGCTAAAAAACTACTGGGACGCACATTAGCGATGACCAAACAGCAGTTTAGCTCGGCATTAGACCTGGATGGTGCTATTCAAGCGCGGTTAGAACCAGGTGGCACCGCCTCAGCCAGTATGAACACCATGATTGTCGAATGCCGTCAGCGCTTGCTTGAGTACCGTGAACGTAATTGGTCCAGACAGGAACATATTAGCGGCAAGATACAGACGCTTCTTGCACTTGCCAAACGTGAAACCAGCCATGACCCAGACAACGTTTGATTTTATTATCGTCGGGGCGGGTTCGGCCGGTTGCGTTCTTGCCAATCGCTTGAGTGCAGATAAAAACTGCCGTGTTTTATTGTTGGAGGCGGGTAGCGATGACGGCGACCCGATGATACAAACGCCAGGACTTTTTCCGCAATTGCAAGATAGTGCTTACGACTGGGGTGACCGCAGTATGCCGCAGTCTGGCATGAATGACCGCCGTATTTATATCCCGCAAGGTAAAGCGTTGGGCGGCTCTAGTTCCATTAACTACATGATTTATATGCGTGGCAACCGAGGCGATTATGAGCATTGGGCAAATCTCGGCAATGCTGGTTGGGGTTATGATGAGGTACTGCCTTATTTTATTAAAGCCGAAACCAACTTGGCGTTTCATGATGCTTATCATGGCCAATCTGGACCGTTAATCGTTTCCAGCCATGTTCAGCTTAGTCCAGTGACACAACGTTATCTCAGCGCCGCGCAAGAAGTCGGTATTGCCTATAATCCTGACTTTAACGGCGAGCGCCAGGAAGGCTGTGGGCCTTTACAACGCACAATAGCCAATGGTCAGCGTTGCAGTGCGGCGGTTGCTTATTTGCATCCGGTCATGGCACGTCCAAATTTAACCGTCATGCGTCATGCGCACGCGACGCAATTATTGTTTAACGGCAGCCGCGTGATTGGCGTGCAGTATTTACAGCTTGGCGTAACCGAATCCGCTTATGCGGGCGAAGTGTTGTTATCAGCCGGTGCGTTTCGTTCGCCACAGTTATTGCTTTTGTCGGGTTTAGGGCCAGCGCAGGAACTCGAAAAAACTGGGTATTAAGGTGCGGGTAGCGCTATCTGATGTTGGCAAAAATCTACAAGATCATGTCCATGCCCGTGTCCGCTGTGAATTGACAAAACCGCTAAGCTTTGCCGGGTTATCTAGCCACGATAAACAGCTCGCTGCCAGAGCTTATGAAGCCGATAAAACAGGCCCTTTAGCGTCAAATTTTCTGGAAGCCGGTTGTTTTGTCAACAGCCATCCTGGGCTGGCTTATCCTGATTTGCAATTATTTTTGTTTGGCAATTTAACGCCTGAATACCCTGAAGCAGGTCGGATGGCTAATCATGGTATAGCGCTAACGGCTTATGTGAATAGGCCATTAAGCAAAGGCGAGGTGACTTTATCATCGGCTGATCCGCTACAACGCCCGCGTATCAACCCGAATTATTTCAGTGACCCTGACGATCTTCGCTGTTTACTTGCTGGGGTGCGCTGGAATTTAAACATTTTATACGCACATGCTTTTGATGACTTATTAGGGACAGAATTGTCGCCAGGTAGCGCTATCCGAGACGATGAAAGGCTAAGTGATTTTATCCTCCGTACCGCATCGACAACGTGGCATCCAACTAGCACCTGTCGAATGGGCGTTGATACAAACGCCGTAGTCGATACGGCGTTGCGCGTGAACGGCATGAGTGGTTTACGGGTCGTTGATGCTTCGATTATGCCGACTATCGTGAGCGGTAATACCAATGCCCCCGTGATTATGATTGCAGAGAAAGCGGCGGATTTGATTCGTCAAGTTGAACCATACACAGGTGGTCATTAAATGTTTGATTCAGTACATATAAACGATTCTACCCTTTATGGTTCAGCTTGGGCCGACACCGAATTGCGTCCTTTATTTGCCGAGCAAAATCGGGTCAAGGGCTGGCTAGAAATCATCAGCATTTTGGCGCAAGTACAAGCCGAATTGACATTGATTCCTGAGCAAGCAGCCGTAGAGATAACAGCCGCTTATCAGCACATTGACGTTGATGAGCCTTTTTTACAAGAAGTCAGAGAAGGTTTTGTCAAAACTAATCATTCCTTGTTGGGGTTGATTGAGGCGGTGAAAAAACGTTGTGGCAGCACTGGTGGTGAGTGGCTGTGTTATGGCGTAACCGTGCAAGACATTACCGACACCCATACCATACGGGTGTTATTGAAAGCACACGACTCTTTTCTGCTTCATTTATGCACACTACAAAAATGCTTAATCGAGCTAGCTCGTCGGCATAAATATACCGTGATGTGTGGGCGCACGCATAGTCAGCCTGGTTTGCCGATAACGTTCGGTTTTAAAGTGGCAACATGGTTGGACGAAATAGAACGGCATCACCAGCGTTTGCTAGAGCTAAAACCACGATTAGGCGTAGGGCAATTATGCGGCGGCGTCGGTAGCATGTCATCGTTGGGAGCAGAGGCGCTGGTGTTACAACAAGCCTTTATGCAACGTTTGAATTTAGATACTCCGGCGATAGCTTGGACGAGTAGCCGCGACCGTTACGCCGAATGGCTGAATATCTTAGCGTTGATGACGTCAACAGGCGACCGGATTGGTCAGGAAATCGTCAATTTACAGCGGCCTGAAATCGGTGAAGTGAGCGAGGGCTTTGTGACGGGCGCAGTAGGCAGTATCACCATGCCGCAGAAGCGCAACCCGGAGATTTCCGAGCATCTGGGCACGTTATCGCGTGTCGTCAGGCATCATGCCGCGCACATGGCCGAAAATCTGGTACATAGCCATGAACGCGATGGTCGGTCGTGGAAAGGGGAATGGTTGCTTATTCCTGATGCGACCTTGGCGGCAGGCAAATCCTTAGTCTTGCTAAACGGGCTATTGCAGAATTTGCAAGTGAATAAAGCGCGTATGTCTGCTAATCTGTTAGCAACGAACGGTTTTATCTATGCCGAAGCGGTCATGCTAAGGCTAGCACAAACCTTAGGTAAGCAAAGCGCGCACCAGCTTGTGTTAACGCTATCGCTACAGGCGCAAGAGCAAGGCTTGAGTTTTAAACAAGCCTTGTTGGCGAGTCCTGAAATAAATGTTCATCTCACCAGTAGCGAAATCGATTCGTTGTGCCAGCCCGAAAAAAAATATAGGCTTATGTGCCGATTTAGTCGAACAAGTGATTGCACGATGTCAGCTTTCAAAGGTGTTTTGCCATGACGATTGAGACTGAGTTTGTCAATAAACAAGCGTTAATTAACCATTATACGAAGCTTATTCCTCGTCATGTTCTAGCGCATTACCCTACGCCATTGCTGCGTGCCAATTGCTTGGCAACGGCAGGGGGCGCGGTTGAACTCTGGTTTAAACGCGATGATTTGATTAGTTTTGGCTTTGGTGGCAATAAAATTCGCGGCCTAGAAGTCATGTTGGCGGACGCCATACGTCAACACGCCAATTGCTTCGTGACCGGGGCGGGCGTGCAATCCAATCATGTACGCGCCACAGCGGCGGTCGCGGCGCAACAAGGGTTACCGTGTACCGCTGTTTATTGGGGGAAACCGCCAACGGCTGTCGATGGAAATTATCGGCTTAGCCGTTTGTTCAATGCGAACTTTCACTTTACCCATGACGATGACAGGGCTTCGGTGGATAGCCATATTTCACTGGTTGCCGAGAATTTACGCCAACAAGGCTATCGGCCTTATGCCATTCCGCGTGGCGGTGCTTGTGCGATGGGCGTATTAGGGCATGTATTGGCGGTATTTGAGCTCTATCAGCAATGTCTTTGCCAAGGGGTGGGGCCGGATGCGATTGTGCTGGCGGTGGGTTCTGGCGGCACGTATGCCGGGTGGTTGCTGGGAACAAAATTATTAAAGCTATCATGGACGGTGCTAGGTTTTACGGTTAGCCGAGAGGCGGACGCTGTTAGCCAGCAAGTCGCCGATTTAGCTAGCCAAGCCGCTACGTTGTTGCAATTGGATTGGCGTTTTCAAGCGAGCGATGCACCTGTTTATGGCGGGTTTATTGGTCAAGGTTATGGCATCCCTAGTTCTGAAGCGGCGGATGCGATTCAACGCGTCGCTCAAGCCGAAGGGGTATTGCTTGACCCTGTCTATACCGGCAAAGCGATGGCAGGTTTGCTACACGGACTTGATAAACAACAGTGGCGTTATAAAACCCTGGTTTTTATTCATACGGGCGGCGAACCGGCCTTTTTTTGCGGGCAATGGCGAATGGTTACAAGCACCTAACAAGCGTCAATAGGGGAGAGCGATGAGAATTATTGTCATAGGCGGCGTTGCTGCTGGAGCCAAAGCTGCAGCCAAGGCACGTCGAATCGATGCAAGCCACGAAATCATTATGTATCAAGACGAAGCTGAAATGTCTTATTCCGCATGTGGAATGCCTTATGTTATCAGTGGCGTGATTGAAAACGAGCGTAGCATTATTATCAGAACGCCAGAGGAGTTTGCTAAGCAAGGTATTCAAGTGTGGACGCGCCATCGCGTCGTCGCTATCGATGCGGCTAAACAGCAGCTGACCGTTAAGAATTTAAATGAAGATACGGTAACGAGTATTGGCTATGACCGATTAATCATTGCCACAGGTGCTGCTCCAATTGTGCCGAGTGTACCAGGCATAACCTTACAAGGCGTGTTAACGCTACGCTCATTCTCAGACCTAGCCCGATTTAAAACGACATTAACTGAATTACAACCTAGACACGCCGTCATTATCGGTGCGGGATACATTGGTTTGGAATTGGCGGAGACGTTGCATTCGTTGGGAATAAAAACTACGCTTTTGGAAAAATCACTGCGTATATTGCCCAAGTTTGACCCGGACATGGCGCAACTCGTCCATGACTATTTATTAGAAAACCAAGTGGATATTTTACTCGGCGATGGTCTGGCTCAACTTAACGGCAGTGACGGTAAAGTCAGTGCTGTTCAAACAGAAACGGGCCGTATCATACCCGCCGACCTTGTTGTCGTCGCTATTGGTGTAAAACCGAATGTGAATCTGGCACAAGCCGCCGGTATTCAGCTGGGGTGTACAGGTGCTATAGCCGTCGATGCACGTATGGCAACTAGCATATCCGGCATTTACGCGGCGGGTGATTGTTGTGAAACACTTAACCGGCTAACCGGGCAGCCAACCTGGTTGCCTTTAGGAGATATTGCCAATTTACAGGGTCGGGTGGCCGGGGAAAATGCAGCAGGCGGTGATGCTTTATTTCCTGGCGTGTTGGGAACCGCAATTTTCAAGACCTTTAAATGTGCCGTTGCTATCACCGGCTTATCAGAAAAAGCTGCATTTGACGCAGGATATAATCCGGTATCTGTCAAAATGACGGCAAATGATTGTGCCGGGTATTACCCCGGCAAGCAAGTATTGACGTTAACACTGACCGCTAACCGTAACGATGGACGACTATTAGGCTGTCAAGCCGTTGGTTCAGGTAAGGTCGATAAAATCATCGACATTGCCGCCACCGCCTTGCTGGGTCGATTAACCTGTAGCGAGCTTGAAAATGCCGATTTTGCCTATGCACCGCCTTTTAGCCCTGTTTTATCGCCTATTATTGTTGCGGCTAGTCTTTTGAGTGATAAGTTGAATAGCTCAAACTAAGGTTGCGATGGCTTTATTTGAATACCCTTAAATTACAATGAAGTTTTCATGGGTTAACGCTAGGTGAGTACCTAATGTTGCAATTAGCGTGTTTTCTGTGAGGCCACCATAATACAAGCCTCCCGTTGTATCATCGTAAATGATATAAATATTTAGATCGTCTGGAACACTGTTACCAATAATAAATTTATCCGGGGATAATGTACCCAATCCGGTAAGATCAACTAACCAGCTACTCAACATAATAGTATCGTGCTTGACGGAGAAGTCAGCTATTTGCGCGTTATTAATATCATAGAAGACAAAGCTATCATTGCCCTGACCGCCTTTTAGTACATTACTGCCTCCACCTCCCGCCAGCGTATCGTTGCCATCGCCACCTGACAACGTATCATCGCCAAGACCGCCAAGCAACGCATCATCACCGGCTTTGCCATATAGGACATCGTTACCGTCTAAGCCTCTAATTGAGTCGTTATTTTGACCGCCTGATAACTTGTTGGCATTGTTGTCGCCGGTTAGAGAAAGCCCAACGTGTGTTGTATGATGGTAGACATCATCTGTTGCAATATTTACGACGCTAACAAACGTCTGA
>NZ_LAJX01000179.1 GCF_000963695.1 Methylocucumis oryzae | reverse complement strand
ATACCGCTTACCCAGCTCTGTGCCTACATTGCAGGCGATATTGACCAACTTAACGCCGAAACTTTACGCGCAGCACTTAGCCAACAGTTACCGGATTACGCGGTACCCTCTGCCTTCGTCATCTTGCCAGTGTTGCCTAAGTTAGCCAGTGGTAAGTTAAACAAACAAGCATTACCCGAACCCGAACAACGCCTTAAAACCCGTATTGCACCCAGTACTGAGCTAGAAATACAACTTGCTACGATTTGGCAAGACGTGTTAGGGGTGGCCGATATTGGCATCGACGATAATTTTTTTGCGTTAGGCGGCGATTCAATCGTCTCTTTGCAAGTGATTAGCCGTGTTCGCGAGCTAGGCTGGCAGTTAACACCTAAAGACTTATTCCGTCAGCAAACCATCGCCGGTTTAGCACGGATAGCGGAGCGCTTACCGCTATCGGCGTCTATGGGCGAAATAGCGCAAGGTGAGTTACCACTGACACCTATACAACATGAGTTTTTCGCAACCGATATTCCTGAACGTCAGCACTGGAATCAATCCGTTTTGTTAAAACTAAGCCAATCATTAGATTTAACTGCGTTACAAACAGCATTGAGCTATTGGCTAAACTACCACGATAGTTTTCGCTTGCGTTTTCAACCTACACCGTCAGGTTGGCGGCAGTTTTATGCGGACAACGAAAGCTGCGCGACCGTGTTTAGCCATTATCAACTTGCCGATGTCCCAGCGATTTCAGCCGTTGCCGATAACCATCAACGCTGTTTAAACCTAAGCCAAGGGCCTTTGCTGCAAGTCGTATATATGAGCGTAGACGGTGAGCAAGATAGATTATTGTTTGTCGCCCATCATTTGCTTATCGACGGCGTGTCTTGGCGTATTGTCTTAGCTGATCTTAAGACGTTGTATCAACAAGCTCTTAGCGGTCAGTTATTAACATTGACTAGCAAAACCGCAAGCTTTAAAGCGTGGTCGTTGGCCTTATCGTCATGGCTCAGCGTTGCTGAGCAACAAAAGGCGTATTGGCGAGCGCAGTGCACTGCTGTATTCGACTTGCCTAGCGATAATCTTGCCCAAACGAGATATGGCTATGCACGCGATGCCGACACACAAACCTTAACGCTTAGCGCTGAGCTGACAGAGACGCTGCTGTTATCGGCAAACCATGCCTACCGCAACCGAATACAAGAATTACTACTGACTGCGTTAGCACGAGTCATCTGCCGTTGGGCAGGACAAAGCGCGCTTAGCATAGAGCTAGAAGGTCATGGCCGTGAAGACTGCATAGGGTTAGATGTGAGCCGTACCGTAGGTTGGTTTACCAGTGTGTTTCCCGTCTTGCTAACGCCTGATACGGAGCTTGCTACTGCGCTTAAAACCATTAAAGAACAATTACGCAATGTGCCAAATCATGGTTTGGGTTTTGGTGTACTACGCTACCTCGGTGATAGCGACACACAAGCTGAATTCAGTCAATTGCCTAAGCCTGAGATCGGGTTTAATTATTTAGGTCGCTTCGACAACGATATGGGCAGCGATGCTTTATTCATTCCTGCAACTGAGGCGCGTGGTGCGGAACTGGCTGACGACGCACCATTACTGTATCAGCTAGAAATTAACGGTCAGGTTTCAGACGGTTGCTTAAGCTTAAATTGGACGTATGACCGTATGCGCTATTCACCCGATACGATAGCTGGATTATTGGCAGGCTACGAGCAAGAGCTGAGCGCTATTATTCATCATAGCCAAACTGCTGAGCCGGTGTTAACACCTAGCGATGTGCCATTAGCCGAGTTAAGCCAAGCGCAATTGGACTATCTGCCGTTTCCCGCTGAGCATATCGACGATATTTATCCGTTAACGCCTATGCAGCAAGGCATGTTATTTCAATGTCTTTATGAAGCCAATCCTGCGACCTATGTATCGCTGTTTGCATTGACAATTCAAGGCTTAGACATTGACCGGTTTGCTTGGGCCTGGACTGAGGTGTGTCGTCGTCATGCGGTATTGCGCACGGCCTTTTGGGCTGCGGGTGACGGTGAGCAACCATTACAAGTGGTTTATAAACAGCCCACAGTAAAATTGGAAATACTGGATTGGTGTGGGCAAGCCCAAAACGACTCTAAACTGACAGAACTGCGGCAACAATTGCTTAACCAAGGCTTGGCCATTAACCAAGCGCCGTTATTCCGGCATGTGTTAGTGCAATTAGCTGACCAAACCTATCACTGGCTATGGTTAAGTCATCATTTGCTATTAGATGGTTGGAGTAGCGCCCGGTTAATGGCCGATGTGCTGGCGCTTTATCGTGGCGAATCGCTACCGGCGCAAAACGGCGATTTTCGCGACTTTATCGCTTGGCTAAAACAGCGCGACTTAACTGCGGCAGAACATTTCTGGCGGCAGCGCTTGGCTAAACTGGAAACGGGAACTCATTTAGCGAGTTGCTTAAGTATTGAGTCGACGCACAGCAGTCAGGGCTTGCACGTCTTAACGATAGTCGGTGACGAGTTCACCGATTTACGCGATTTTGCGGCAGCACAGCGCATAACCTTAAACACCTTAGTGCAAGCCGCTTGGTTGTTGCTACTAAAGCGTTACACCGGTCAAACAACCGTTGCAACAGGCGTGACTGTTTCCGGTCGTCCGCCAGAGTTAACCGGTGCTGATACCTGGTTAGGTTTGTTTATCAATACCTTAGCCTTAGTACATACGGTAAATCCTGCGCAAACCGTACAAAACGTTTTTTAACCGAACTACAACAAACTAACTTAGCGATGCGGGAGTTTGATTTTACTCCGCTAAACCAAGTACAGCGTTGGTGGCAACAAGGTAGTGTTGCTCTGTTTGACACGTTGCTAGTGTTTGAAAATTATCCTGTTGCTTCGGTGTTGCAACAAACGCAAGGCGAATTAGTATTTAGCGGCGAATTCCAGCAAGAGCGTGCCTATTACCCGTTAACGTTAGCGGTACAAGCGGGCGATGCATTAAGCATTAGTTTCGACTACGACCGGCAGTTTTTTTCTGATTCAGTCATAGAGCAGTTGGTCACGGTTATGCGTGAATTGCTGTTACAAATGCAAGCAAAGCCAGAGCACTGTTTAGCTCAGTTATCCATAGCGGTTGATGACTGGGCGAGTATCAATGCGACTAGCGATGGCTCTTTAAACACCGGTTTTATAGCGTCCCACTCTGTCCACCAGCGCATTCACATGATGGCACAAAGCCAACCCAACGCCATTGCGCTTATCGACGGCGAGACCCGCTTAAGCTATGGCGAACTAGAACGTCAGTCCAACCGCTTAGCGCACAGTCTACAACACAGTGGCCTAAAACCTGA
>NZ_LAJX01000178.1 GCF_000963695.1 Methylocucumis oryzae | reverse complement strand
ACCGCCATATTGCCGGTTTCAGTCATGCCATAGATTTGATAGAAATCGCAGTTAAAGATTTGAAGCGCGCGTCTAAATAACGCTGGTGCAATCGGCGAGCCGCCGTATAGGAAACCACGCACAGAACTTAAATCCGTTGTCGTAACGCCCGGTTCATCTAGTGCAGTCTGTAACATCGAAGGCACCATTTCGACCAGGGTGATTCGGTGCTTAGCAATTAACTCTAGCGCTTGCCAAGCAATAAACGTAGCCATTAATACGTTTGTCGCTCCGGCAATAACGCCTTGTATCGCCCACCAAATACCGCCCATGTGAAACTGCGGCAAAGCGACTAATAAGCTATCGTTTTCAGTTAGCCCCATCCAGTTATCGCCTTGAGCGCGCATCCCGGCCATTAAGCGAAAAAAACTATGATTAGGAATTTGCACGCCTTTAGGATGACCGGTGGTACCGCTAGTGTACATTTGCACGACAATATCGTCGGGCGAATACGCTAAGCCCGGTGTAGACGTATAGTGTTGCTCACGCCAATCAAGCCAACTGACCCATTCAGCGTGTTGCCCCTCTAACGCAATGATTTTTTTGACAGATGTTAACTCGGCCCGGATTTGCTCGATAATGCCAAAAAATTCGGCACTGACGAATAACAATTCAGCTTGACCTTGATTTAAGATGTATAAAATTTCTTGCGCAGCTAAGCGCCAATTAATACCGATTAATACAGTACGCGCCTTAGCACTACCAAATAACAAGGCATAACCGTTATCGCTATCTTTACTTAACATAGCGATACGCGCCTCTGGCATCATGCCCTCAGCCAAAAGGCCGTTGGCGATTTGATTGGCTTGTTTATCTAGCTCGCGATAACTGAGTGTGCGTTGTTCAAACACAAACGCCGTCGCATCGCCGCGCTGTTTTGCTTGATAAGCCGATAATTCCGGCAATGTTTCTATCCTACCTAGCACTGACATAATGCACTCTGCGCCGTCAATGTAGAGATAGAGCCTAAAGAAGAAATCAGTTTATTTCTCATGACCTTACTCTGTTCTTTGTGTTGAACAAGGTAAAGCAGTTTTCAGGCCAAGATAGAAATTAATTCATAAGCAATTATTAATTAAAGAGAAATGTTGAGCTACCCTAAAACCATACAAATAATATGGCCTTTAAGACAGCGCTTGACGCTAAAATAACGCCACAATCGTTAAATATTAGGGGATTTCACTAATATAACTGCGTTATTTAACGTAATTAAAAAATAACCATTAAGTATCAATTAATTAAAAATAAAGAATAAAATTAAACTAGGTTAATTAACATGACAGATAATACTAGAAGTATTACACGCTTATCTGTTATTCAAATAGCTCAATCCAGACTTACGTCATCTGACGTCCAAACTGCTGGACGTGTATTTCGGAGTACAAGGCTTGCCTTGCACATGTTTAAACGCAGTACAAAGCAAGCCTTGTATTCCAAAATGGCTTAACTTAATGGCAGTCCTCTAATAGTCTGATATTTTTACCCGCAAATTGTCTAAATGACTCATTTGCTGAATTATCCAACGTTGCCGTTTTAGCACATAATCGCTAGGTTTATTGGCTTTTAACAGCAAAGGATTAGGTAACGTTGCGGCGAGTAATGCCGCTTGTGAGCGGTTGAGTTTTTGGGCTGGAATGCCGAAATAGCGCTGGCTAGCGGCTTCTATACCGAAGAGATGGTCACCGAACTCGGCAATGTTTAAATAGACTTCCAAGATACGTTGTTTTACTCCAACATAATTCGAGTAAACCGGTAAACCAAACTTCTAAGCCTTTGCGCAAAAAAGTTTTTAGCTGGGGTTAAGAAAAACGTTTTTGGCGACTTGTTGACTAATCGTACTCGCACCGCGTAAGCGTCCACCATGACTATAAGCACTAAGCGAAGCTTTGATTGAATTCACATCAAAACCATAATGGTCAAAAAACAATTGGTCTTCGCTAGCAATAACAGCAAGACCGGCGTAAGGCGATATGTTGTCTAAGCTTACCCATTGATAAGCATGAGATTGATACGTCAGGTGTTGAGCATCTTGCCAATGTCGATACAGCATAAACATAGAACTGGGTAACGGTAACCAACGTAATACCAGGCAAAGTGCGAGAGAAACCAACACGAAACCAAGAAGAGTGTTGCGTATCAGCGTGCTGAGCTTGGGTAAATGTAGCAATATAGTGATTTCAACAAAATTTAAGAGTGGAATAAAAACTGGGATAGTATCCAATACCATAGGATGTGCCGAGGGTACGAGGCGCATCAATCGAGGTAACACGCGAGCGATGCGCCTCCCTTCGTTCGGCACATCCTATAAAGCACATCTTAGGGTCTTGAGCCTACCCATAAATCCACCCGTCAAGGTCGGGAAAAACATCTGTCACGGACACCAGAACGGGGTATCGTGACGCTTTTGGGTAAAAAGCTCGCTCACTTTTGGAAAATAAGTATCCATTGGCTCAAAAGAGTTCAACATCTTTTGCTAAAACCTTTAACCCCTTGTGTTGCCATGATTATTAATGCTCATCAATAATCATGCCGAATGGTATTGGGCTACCACTTAACCGAATCTACGCGCTATAGAGGCTGTGAAAGTATTCATTTTTTAAAATCTGATACACAATATATAGTAGTAAATATAATTTTAAAGTACTATATATTGATAGGTTTATGAAAAAATCTGAATACTTTCACTGCCTCTATAGCTATAGAACTTATGGGTTAACATTTATAAATATAGAGAATTGACATTTTCAAGCAATGTCTCAACGTCGCTGGGCGATATTCTATCTATTAATGCAATTTTTTTACCTATTCCATTTAGTGACGTCCCAATAACAATACCTGTTTTTGTGATTGGATTTATCCAGAATCGATCGTGAAATTTTGATGATTTTATGTTGTTAAAGTGTATTTCGCGACCAGCTTTGGCATTAATAGCTTGTTTGATGTATTCCTGCGAATACGAATTTCCTTTGTTGTAGACAACAGTTATGTGATCTATTTGATCTAATATGGGAGTAATTATTTCAGTCAATGTAATGGTTGCATCTGCCAATCCGTCTTTAGTATAAAAATAAGGATCTATAATTATCAATTTTTCTGCGGGGGTTAGCGTTTTTATAAATTTATGTAAAATCAAATAAATTTTCATTAATTCCCATCTCTGGCCCTGCAATAGAATCACTAACAGCAGTTATTTGAAATAATGAGGAAAACCCATTTTCTGCGATGTGGTCCAAGAAGGCATAACGAAATCTCAGTATTGGATCTTTAATATATTCTATTTCGAAATCATCAAGTACTTTTTCTTCAGATAGAAGATGCATCATCTCTACAAATCGCAATAACTCATCACTTCTTCCGTGTTTTATTGAGATTCCAAAGTAAATGCCATTTTGTACCTTCTTTAAAGAGCTTGAGTTAAATCCAGAGAAAATCATCATAAATATTTAAAAGTAATCATAGGCGAACTATGATAAATTCTAACACAAATTATCCATCTCCCTCTAAATGACACAAAACATCGCATCAAACAGTTGGCTATATATTCTCCATAACTGGGATCAGCCCATAACGCGGTTTCCCGATAGCAAACCGCCATCAGTGTCCCATCCAAAAAGGCGGTTTGCCTATCGGCGAATCTGCGTTACCGCTTTACTATACTCATGCAAAGTTTCAGCCACATTTTTCTTGCACGTTTTACACACACCATCTAATTCTGGCTGTGTTTGCCAGCCTCCTCCTAAGGCTTTGTATAAAGCGATAAGTTGACTCGCTTGCTCGGCTTGGCTTTTTATTTGCTCAAGTTGGTTTTGATACAGTTGTTCTTGGCTTTTTAACATATCGATGTAATCGGTTAAGCCTTTTTGATAACGTTCCTGCGCAACGGTCAGCGCTGTTTGATGAGCGTTTTCTGCCGTTAATAAGGCTTGAGCGCGTAGTTGTTGTTGTCGATAAGCGGTTAAAGCATCTTCAACCTCTTTAAACGCGGTTAACACGGTGGTTTGATAGGCGTGTAATTGGCTTTGGTATTGCGCTTCTTTACTGTCGATATTGGCCGATAATTTACCCCAGTTAAATAACGGCGTTGACAGTGCAGCGGCGGTTGACCAGGATTTGCCTAGCGGGGTGAAGTCGGTAATACGCGTGTTTTGTAAGCCGATAAAGGCGCTTAAGTTTACTTTGGGATAAAGCTCAGCCGTTGCAATGCCTATAGCGGCATTGGCAGCTGCGAGTTGACGCTCGGCTTTGCGTATATCGGGACGACGTTGTAATAACTCTGACGGTAATGCCGGTATCATGAGCGTGCTGACATTAGGCATGGCTGCGACAGGACTTAGTTTTTTGGTTAATGCATTAGGCTCTTGGCCTAGTAATACGCTTAACGCATGGATAGTCAGTTGTGCATCGCGTTGGTAAATCGGTAATTGGGCTTGGGTATCGGCGATTTGCGCTTCGGCTTGTAGACGATTTAAGCTATTTTCCAAGCCTGATTGTTCGCGCAGCTTGGTTAAGGCGGCTGTTTCTCGTTGTATTTTTAAATTAGCCTCAGTGATGTTTTGTAACTGTTGATTGCTGCGCAGCACAAGGTAATTTTTAGCCACTTCGGCTAATAAGCTGACATAAATGGCGCGACTGTTTTCAATTTCACTGTCTAATAGCGCTTCAGCATTTTCAGCGGCTCGTCTGACGCCGCCAAATAGGTCTATCTCCCATTGCGCATCAAAGCCATTTTGAAAAATATTAATCAGTTGATTACCAACGCCGAACCCACCGCCAACGCTGTTATTTGCACCACCGCCGCCAGAAATGCTGTTTAAGCGTTTGCTAATGCTGTTGTTAACACTCACGCTAGGCAGTGCAGAGGCAAATACCGAGGCTTTTTGCGCGCGTGCGTCTTGAATTCGGCTTAATGCTTGTTTTAAATCTAAGTTAGCTTTGCTCGCTTCGCTTATCAGTTCGTTCAGTATGGGGTCATGAAAACTTTGCCACCACGCGTCTTGATAATGACTCATAGGCGTAGCGGGCAGGTTTTGCCAGTGTTTAGGCGTGGTTAGCTCGGGTTTTTGATAATCCGGGCCAACGGTACAAGCAGATATAAAAAATACGCTAAGGACGTAACAGAGCTTATTCATGGGTTTCTATAAAAACATCCATTTGTTGGCCAACATATATAGGTAATTGTTTACGATCAAAGCTATATAAGGCTTGTAGCACACGGGTATCGACGCGTTCTGTGCTGTCACCGGTTAACGACTTTTTTGGAATGATATAAGGCTCTATATACGCGAGTTTTAATTCAGTATGTAGCTGCTTATTGCCGCGCACATAGGCTATCGCCGAGCCTGTTTTGTCAAAACGCCAGACATCGTTTTCGTCTATGTCTACGCGCACATGCAGCTGGTCTAAATTACCTAAGACGATTAACGGCGTTGCCAGCGCACCGGCTTGGGCGAACTCACCTGGGCGGATATTGACTTGTAAAATTTCACCGGCCATAGGCGCAGTTACCACTAAACGTTTTAGCGTCGTTTCTGTATTGGCTATATCGGCTTGAGCTTGTTTAATCGCGGCTTCCGCACCGGTTTGTTTGGCCTTGGCAATCGCTAACGCGTTCCGTCGTTTTAAAACTTCTTCACGACTAATCGCACGCGTGTCGCTAATATTGGCGGCCAAATCGTATAAGCTTTGCGCGTCGGTTAAAGACGCATTGCTAATCGCTAAGTCCGCCTGCGCTTTCGCTAAGTTAGCTTTTTTGACGGCAAGTTCAGCGAGGACATCGCTATCATCTAAGTAAAATAACGCTGTGCCAATATCAACAGTATCGCCCACTTGCACCGCGACCTGTTTGACTAGGCGTGATAATGGTGTGCCTATCGCGATATTGCGGCTTTTAGCTCGATTAAGCCTGAGCCTGCAATAAAGGTTTTGTAAGGTGCTGAAGCAGGTTCTGCGACCGGTTGTGCAATAGGCACAGGTTGGCTGCCACTAAAAACGGTATAAGTCGCAAATAAAAAACCCACTGCGGATAACACGGGCAGTATATAAGTGATTTTCATCGTTAATCCGGGTGTTTCAAGACGGTTGCTTCAATGTCGGTAATTCGACCGTCGTCCATGTGGGCGATGCGGTCGGCAAAGCTAAAGATACGTGCATCATGCGTGACGATAATTAACGCGCGGTTATTTTGTAAGGCGACTTGTTTGAGTAGCTGCATAATAAGCTGACCGTTTTGATGGTCTAGCGCACTCGTCGGTTCATCGCAAACAATAAGCCGTGGTTCGTGGACTAAGGCTCTGGCAATAGCCACACGTTGTTGTTGACCGCCGGATAATTGTGCCGGTAACGAGCGGTAACGCTCAGCTAATCCTACTTGTGCTAAAAGCTCGACCGCTTTACGCTCGGCTTGGCTGCGTTTCATACCGTTGATGATAAGAGGTACGGCAACATTTTCGGCAGCGTTTAATGCCGGTAATAAATTATAGGCTTGAAACACAAAGCCTATGTTTTGCGCACGGAATTTTAATCGGTCGCGACTTGCCAGCTTATTAACATCTTGGCCATATATCCAGCAATGGCCTTCATCTTGATCCAAAATACCAGCGATAATAGAGATTAAGGTGGTTTTGCCACAGCCAGACGGGCCGACCAACATCATCAGTTCAGCTTGATGAATCGCTAAATTAACACCGGTTAACGCCATGACTTTTTGACCATCACTGTCGTAAGTTTTAGTCAGATTTTGGCAGTCAATTGCGATAGTCATTAGCTTTTAAAGACAATAGCGGGTTCTAAACGAATGACTTTGACAATACTGAATAACGCAACAACCGTGCAAATTAAACTCACCCCTGCACCACTGAACAACAACAATTGCCAAGGTAATTTAAACGCCAAGATAGTATGGCGCATGGCATAACCAAAAGCCGCCGCTAACCCTACGCCTAAACCATAGCCAATACT
>NZ_LAJX01000177.1 GCF_000963695.1 Methylocucumis oryzae | reverse complement strand
TCTGAACGGTCAAATTTTCGGTTTTTTTTGAGTAGGGTACGCTGTGCGTACCACTAAAAAAATCGTAATAAAATCAATAAAAAGGTACGCGTAGCGTACCTTACAGCGATCTGTAAAAACCGAAAACTTAACCGTTTAAAGTATATACGCAATTGCTACGCTGAAAATGCCTTAAAAAGCAATGAAACCATCCCAGCAAGCAAAAAGCTTAGCATCCACTTCAAAACCATAATTTCTGCTTTAATTAAAGCCAAGTCCTGGTCAATTTTATTGAAGCGACTATCGTAATCAGCCATTGTTTTAGCAGCGGCTCGCGCTTTCTCTTCGGATGCACCCGCTTCTTTAAGTTGCATCATAAAGCTCCGTAATCATTGTTTCTCATTTGTCGAACCCTAAAATGAGCTGACTAGGAGTTCATCATAAGGGGATGTTGTTTAATCACCAAGTCAATGAAATAGCACTACCTATAGTGTCTGACAAACCGGGCTTACATTAACGCATTAGCGCACTAACAAACACACCTTCTGCCATTTTCAACACCCTGTCAGCACAATGAAAATAATTTTCATCGTGACTGACGGCAACAATGGTTTTGCCTTGTGCTTTAAGCAAGGGTAACAATTCGTGATAGAAAATACGGCGATAGCCGGGGTCTTGATCGGCAGCCCATTCGTCTAAAACTAAAATGGGTCTGTCTTCTAAAATAGCGAGCAGTAATGCCAAGCGTTTGCGTTGACCTTGTGATAGCTGGGTGTCAAGCAAACGACCTTCTGCATAATCGACCTTATCCGTCAGTTGCAGCCTCTCCAGCCAAAAACGAATCGCCTGCTGTTTAGCAGGTCTACCGTGTGCATCTAATAGCTGATGAAATAAGTGAAAATCCGAGAAAACCGTGGCAAACAGTTGCCGGTATTCAGTCGCAGGCAAATTATGCTGCTGGTCTTCTAGCAGGATTTGCCCGCTTTGTGGCGTATATAATCCCGTTAACAAGCGTAAAAATGTTGATTTACCGCTGCCATTACCACCGATAATGAATACGGTTTCTCCTTGTTGCAGATGAAACTGCAAAGGCCCGACTAAAAACGCTGAACCTTGCTCCGGATTATCGTAACGATAGCTGACGTCTTGCAGCGTTAAGGTATGCCAGTTGCAATAGAGAGGTGTAGTAGCCTGACTAAATTCAGGGCAATAATCAGGCAGCGCCAAGCTGTTTAGCTTGTTCAACGCCACGCTACCCGATAACAGACTTGGTACTGCCGACACTAAAGAGGTCAGCGGTGTTCGCAAAAACAAGATAGTCAGCGAAAACGTCGTGGCAATATGATGGTCGCCCCAATTTTGGTAGTGCGTTAAAAAATATACCCAGCCAATTGCACCCAGCATCATGGTATTAACCCAATTTTCATTAATGCCGTTGTAACGGTCTGCATAAATATCCTGCTGACAACCTTGCTGCGCGTGGGGAATAAATTCTTCAGCATAAAAGCGCCGGGCACGCTGCCGATTTAATGCTAATTCTTTTCGGCCAGACAATACCGCTTGATAATCAGCATACAACAAGTCCTCAATATCTCTAGCCTTATCAACATGCGCATAGGTTTTAGTCATCAATAACCAAGCTACTAAAACGGTAATAAATAACCAAGCCACGCTAGCCATAAATAAGGTTTGCGACAACCAAGCCAAGTAAGCAAACCCACCTAAAGTCAAGACTAAGCCATAAACCGCATTAGGCAAGCTGATAAATGCCGATGTTAGCTGCTGAATATCGCTGCTTAAGCTGGCCAAAATACGGGCAGGACCTAGTTTTTCTAATTGCTCTAAATCCGTGTCTAACAGCCGTTTCAATAAGGTTCGGCGTAACTGGTAAACCAGTCGGTGGCCTAAGGTCGTCATGCCAATTTGCGAGGCCACGCCTATGATAAATACCGCGACCAACAAACTAACGAATTGCAGCAAAGTTGTTAACGCCTCTGCGTGAGGATGTAACATCTGCTCATTAGTAAACGCAATCACTGATACGGCTAAGCTAGCGCTAATCAAGCTGAGAGTAAACACCAGCAATAGACTTAACTTAAATTGTTTGAACAGCAAGCGGACTAAATTCATGAAGGACTGGTTTCTGTAAATATTGTTTCAGTGAAGTGGCCTGCCACCGTCTTGCGACTAAAGCGGCAAGCCTATTGACAATGCGAATAAATGACGTAATATTGAGAATCATTATCATTTATATTATGCTAATTACAGAAAATGTGCAATCTATGCCACCCTTTAGAATCCACTCCTGAATGAATAAGCGATTTTTTAAATTCTTAGCCATCTGTTGTGCTATTACCGCTACATTGGCGTCTATCACGCGAATTGCTTTTTCAGATGCGCCGCAGGTATTGCCTGGTTTAAACACCAATGTAGAAATTTTGCATGACCGTTATGGCGTTCCGCATATTTATGCCGAGTCTGAACACGATGTGTATTTAGCGCTTGGCTATGTCCATGCGCAAGACCGGTTATGGCAAATGGAAATCAACCGCCGGGCAGGTTCTGGACGATTAGCTGAAATCTTCGGCCAAGAAGCCTTAGAGCAAGACCGTTTGATGCGTACTTTGGGCATAAAACAGGCGGCACAAGCCAATTGGCAACAGTTGGATGCGCGCAGCCAAGCGTTGCTTAACGCGTATGCACAAGGCGTTAACGCTTATTTAGCTGAGCAAAAACTGTTACCAGTAGAATTTTGGTTATTAGGCGTTAGCCCTGCGCCTTGGCAACCGGTCGATTCATTAGTTTGGCTAAAAACCATGGCCTGGCGGTTATCAGGCAATTGGTGGGAAGAATTGCTTAATCTACGTTTAAGTCAGCAGCTATCGCCCGAACACATCGCTGATTTATTGCCCGCTTATCCAGGTGAGCCGCGCCGCTTACTGCCCGACGTAAATAATTTATACGGGCGCATATTGCCTAAAATAGTCGCAACTTCGACAAAACCTGCTTATGTACCTGACAAAAGCATAGGCTCCAATAATTGGGTTGTTAACGGTAGCCATTCTGAAACTGGCCTGCCGTTATTAGCCAATGACCCGCATTTAGCCTTGACCTCGCCATCGCTGTTTTATTTTGCGCATCTGCATGCGCCTGGTTTAAATGTGTTTGGTGCCACGTTGCCTGGCATACCCGGGTCATGTTAGGACGCAACGAAACGCTAGCCTGGTCATTTACTAATACCGGTTCTGACACGCAAGATTTATTTTTTGAGCGGCCATTGCCAAACGATGTTACACGCTATCAAGTCGGCGAAGATGCATTAACGTTTAGCACAAGACAAGAAAGTATCATGGTAAAAGGTGGTGCAACTGAGCAGTTAACCGTGCGCAGCACCCGGCACGGCCCGGTCATTTCCGATGTAGATACCGATGCGCGTGCTGTCACGCCCATCGATTGGGTGGTGGCATTAAGTTGGGTAGGATTAGCCGAAGACGATTACACCCTACGCTTTATCTTGGATGCAGGACGGGCTAACACAGCGGATGAACTACGCGCCTACGCTGAACATTTTCACAGTCCCCAGCAAAACATAGTTTATGCCGACCAAAACGGTAAGATTGGCTTTATCGCTGCCGGACGCGTACCGGCACGCCATCCCGATAATGTCGCACAAGGCAAACTGCCTGTACCCGGCTGGTCAACGCTTTATGATTGGCAAGGTTATATTCCTTATGCGGAGTTACCGCAAATTGCTCCAACTGTTAACAACACAAGCCCTATCGTCACTGCCAACCAAAAAATTACACCTGATAATTACCCGTATTTACTCAGCTCATCTTGGGCTTTACCGTATCGAGCTGAGCGGATTGCTGAACTGTTAGACACCCAGGAAAAACATAGCGTAGACAGCTTTGCCGACATTCAACGCGATGTCGTTAACCCCGTTGCGCGGCAATTGCTGCCTTTTTTTGTTAACGGTAGAAGCCGATACGCCATTACAAAAAACCACCGTCGCGCTGATGAAGCAGTGGGATTACCGCATGGCAACTGAGGCCTCACAACCCCTGATTTTTGCCGAATGGTTACGCCAGCTACTCATTGAGATTTGTGAAAAACCGTTAGGAAGTGCCTATGATTGGCTCGATGATTACAATCCGGCGTTTATTTATAACCTCTTCACTCAACAAAACGGTAGTACCGCGCGCTGGTGCAAAGCTAGCACAAGTCAGCAACGGCCTTGTCATGAAGAAATTAAACACGCATTACAAAGCGCTTTGGCCAATCTGCAAGCTCATTACGGCGATAATCCCGCTGATTGGTATTGGCAAGAAGCCCATATCACAGCGTTTAAACACCCTCTCTTCAACGCCATTCCATTATTAAATCGTTGGTTTACACCCCAGGTTGGCAGAGAGGGTGGCATGGATACTATTAACGTAAGTGGCTACCGTTACGATACCGATACTGGTCGCTATCTCAGTCAATCAGGCTCAGCATTTAGAGCGATTTACGATTTAGCTAAACCGGACAACTCGCTTTATATCTTGCCAACCGGTCAATCAGGTCAAATCTGGTCTAGCCATTATCAAGATATGCTTAACCTATGGACAAGCGGTAATTACTTACCCATGCATACCCAACGTGAAACCATCGAACAAGAAACCGTACAACGCACTCGCTTAAGCCCTACACGTCTTACTTTAACAACGCCTGCTCCGCCAATATCGGGCCAGGTCTATGCATTAGGAAAATAACATGTTTCAATCCACAACCGACCTCATCTGCCGGATGACAAAGCCACCGGCAGATAGAGGCCGATAGATTACCTCCCCGCCCGTGAACGAGTAGGTTACCTGAAAAGATAGGCTACCAACTTAAAACGGGACAATACCAAGCCGGGACAGGTTGTTTAGAGTGAAGGTGTCGGCAGCAGGGATGCTGCCGCCAAGCCTACAGGGACGTATTTACGGCGTCCTTCACTCTGAATGACCTGTCCCGGCTTAAGTGGGTAGCCAAAAGATAA
>NZ_LAJX01000176.1 GCF_000963695.1 Methylocucumis oryzae | reverse complement strand
TGTCGGCAATACGCCGCTTGCGTCATTCCGCTGCTTTGCCAAGTGTTCAGGTGATGTATCCAATGCGCGGTTAAGGTCATGCATTATCCTCTTCAAAAATTTTGAGAATAACGGTTCTGAATTTATTAGAACAGGTGGTTTGGTTGAGCGCTTACTTTCCATTTTCATCTGTAATATCTACACCCAGCGCGCCAAACTCGGCAGAAGCCTTACTCCACCCCCCTAAAAAGATACGTTTGCCATGATCAGATAATACTCCAAGATGCTTAACTAAAGACTGTATAAGCTCCCGATATGGTTTACTCATACCCTTAATCCCATTAAAAGCTCCCGGCGCAAAATCAATTTCAGGAAATGCTGAATGTGCGAACCCTTCCATTTCGCCAGGATGATGAGTTGTATCGGTTATGAGCCAACGAAAAAAACTGCAATAGTGTTTATGATCAGCAATGAACCACAAGTTTTCTGTACTATTTTTTATCGTTACAGCAATAAATCCTGTTAGCCGACTGCTGGAAAAAACTAAACAAGCAACTGCACAGGTTTTGTTTTGCTTTGTTTGTTCATAAGCCCATGCAATTGATGGCGCATCATATTCATCATTTTTCGGAGCAATTCGCACAGCAAAGGCTGGCGGCCATGAATAGTCAAGCTCCTGCCATTTGGATAGCCGCGCAAATAGGATAGCAATACGTTCCTGCACTTCCCGAGGAATTGAAATTGGCAAATCGGGGTCATACAATTCATAAAAGCTTTTATCTTGCCAAACAGCCTTAGAAAAAAGCTCCTCTGAATAACAAGCTAAATGACCTTGCTCATTGGCATCATCAAGTAAATCCAGCAGTGTCTCGAACGCTTCGATAAAGTCATCTTGTGCAAGCCCATCAAAACACCAACTGGTTTCGTCAATAACAAACCTCATGAACTACTCCTTTCGTCTACGCACACGAGTAAGCGCAGTAATATCAAGTTGATATTGATCAAAAAATCCGCGTGGCCAAGAAGCAATACCCCCTGTTTCGGTAAAACTTAGAGGTTGAGGAGGAGTGGCATCAACATCAAAAAAAATGAATGATCGCTTGATCTTTAGACAAAATAGAATGCTCTCCGATAGCACGGCGAATACCATTCAAAACATGATCAGAATGGGTTTCTACCACAACCTGCACACCAGCTGAGGCAATGGACGCAAGAAAATAACCCATTTGAGATTGTCCAGCTGGATGTAGATGGGCTTCTGGGTTTTCTATAATCAAAATTCCATCTTTCCCTGCCGTAAGCCCGGCCAAAATAACCGGGAGAGAGTAAGTAACACCGAACCCCATATTGGGCGGATGAACCCACTCGCCACCAGGAACGCGAAAACGCAATGCTGTAACTGTCTTAATAGCAAGAGACTCGGTATCAATCTGTACAGGACGGGCAATTCGTGACAACCATCTTTCTGTTTCAAATTTTAGTAATGCCGCATCAGCTTCCCTCGCATCTGGACATCTGCGGGGAGCATCAATGTAAAAGCCACCAAGGTCATATAAAACCTGAGCGCTGTATTCGCCGCGAAACCCCACCTCCAATTGTTCAGAAGGTAGCGCGGCAGAACCCAGTATATTGCGAGGACCAAAGCGTTCGGCGCAAAGATACTGAAACATTCGCTCATCTGCTTTGAAAACTGGCGGAAGTTCTTGTGGATGTTCTTGTATTTCAGCATAGAGAGAGGCCGGATTCCCACCCAACACCCATGTGTATATGCTGCAAGCTTCATCGGTAAGAACAAAGCGTATGGGATCTTGAGTGTTCCAGTTTTGAATATCCCCAAAAGTACCTAAATCCAAACCATACGGGCCGTTCAACTGAGCGATTTTGTCGTTGCGTCGAGCAATTTCACGTATCAAAAGCAACGCATGAATCACGGAGGTTTTCCCGGCACCATTCATACCAGCTAAAATAGTAAGCGGAGCCATTTTAAAGACCGCTTCTTCAAACATTTTGAAGCCATAAATTTTGAGTTCATTAATCATCTAAGAATTTTCTCCAAGGCTTCACGAGGTTTAGTAATTCGTTCTTTTATTTTTTTATAAGAACCGGTACCAGAGCTTACAGCAGTTTCATAATCAGGATCATTAAAAAGCTCCCATAATGTTTTTTGAATCTTATCTTTATTGGCAATAACAATATCGGGATGATAGTCTGCTAGAGCTAAGGCTTGTGATTCAAAAATTGCTTTGTTGATACTACCTCTTGCTGGTTGGTTATTGGGAAGCCGTCTACGAAAGACATCTTTACCAAAAACCAGGTAACAATTCTGCATTGCCTGTTGAAAGGCAATTTCTAACTTCTTTAAGTCAGCGGATTTAGCCTTATGATCGAGCCAACGGGAAAAATCTAAAAGAAACGCATCTAAACTTGATGCTTTAGAATATTTTTCTAATGGTTCAATATAAAACGCACAGAAACGCAGTGCCATTTCCCTGTCTGTCATGCGCTTGCTATCACGAACCCATTCTCCTTCAGGATTTTTGCTCCAAAACAATTTACCCATAGCCGCATCAAAACTGTCGCTCTCAACGAGCTTACGCAAAAATTCACGAGATCGTTCCTTGCTCATACAATGTCGGATTTCCTGTGCATAAAGTGGGCTACCGCCAGTATTTACGCGATTAAAAATATCGTATTTAACGTCATCCGGTGTCTGTGGCTCGATTACATGCGCCACAATCTGAGTGCCAGCAAATCGACGTTTGGTGGCAGGATCAAGACTTGAAAATGTGGAGCCTTTTAGTGGACTTAGATATTCGAGGTGTTCTTCTTTTAACTCTAATTGATCAGACATAAAGCGTTTAATTGTCGTGAGACGCTGAACACCATCAATCACCTGTTGGGCACCGTCTTTGTCTTGATTAAAGTAAAAAGCGGGAAGTGGGATACCTAAAAGAATTGTTTCAATAAGACGTATCTGTTGTTTGATATCCCAAACAAAAGACCGTTGAAATTCGGGCGCAAGGTCCAGTTCTTTGTCTAGTTCTTTTTCTTGGTTAGAAGCCTTATCTTGAATTTGGGTATAAATCTCTCTGATAGTGAAGTTCTTAGTCGTAATTCGAATATCATCTGGATTCCATGGCTTCATTTTCAGGTCAGACCCAGATTTATCCTCATCATCTAACTTGCTTTCTTCATCGGAGATATTCATTTCATTGATGTCATCAAAAGTTTCTTGTGTTTCCATGAATTTCTCAGGATTAAAACGTAAAAAAATTGAATCTTACAATAACAAACAGCATCGATATAGACCATATTCTTTAATTTATAACTTAAGTCGAGGAATCTCAAAAAACCTTAACAACGCAGCCTTGCACTCCGAAAATCGGATGTTTAGTGCTTAACTTAATGGCATGAATGCGTGCACAAAGAAAAACGTCCCTAAGACTATAGCCCGCCCAATTTGAGAACCGTAGTTCGTCTCCGGGTCGTCATCTCGGCATGGATTGCCAAGAACACAGGGGGACTTGAAGAGCGCCATCCATGGCACTGGATTCCGGCAATCCATGCCGGAATGACGGGTATGTAAACTATGGCTTTCTGATTGATCGCGGTTTAT
>NZ_LAJX01000175.1 GCF_000963695.1 Methylocucumis oryzae | reverse complement strand
CCCACTTAAGCCGGGACAGGGCATTCAGAGCGCAGGACGCCGTAAATACATCCCTGTAGGCTTGGCGGCAGCATCCCTGCTGCCGACACCTGCGCTCTAAACACCCTGTCCCGGCTTGGTATTGTCCCGTCTTAAGTTGGTAGCCGTTTTCGGTATAAATAAATGCCTAGTCCTAGCATGAGCCAAATCGCGACTAGCCAACCAATAACACCATCATAGCTGTTAACTAAAAAAGCGTAATTAGACTGAAAGTCGGTATTACAAAATGCTTTGTTAAGCTTAATCATAAATACCCAACCGGCATGACAACCTATGCTAATGCCTAAATGGTAAGGGCCTGAGGTGCGGATGACCGCTAAGGCAATACCAACCACAAATAGCGCCAGCAACGCGGTGGATACATCGGGATTAATGAGGTTAAGCCAGGCTTCGGTCATCAGTTGCAACGCATGAGTCCATGTCATATCGCTAGCAGGGATATGTGTTTTAGTGGTCAAAAAATGCAAGCCTGCATAATACATTGCGCTAACAACAATAGCGGTTGTTTTCGACCATTGGCGCATTAAACTCAGTAGTAATACGCCGCGAAACAGCGGTTCTTCTAAACAGGCGATGAGTAAGCCTGAGCCAAATGCTGCTGCCGCTTTTTCGCCTAGCCAACTGAGTGTCCACGGCTGGCTGGTGTCAATCACGCTAACGCCAAGTCCATATAACACCAGCATCACCGGGGTTAAGCTCACAACACCAAACGTAAAGCCTAAACGAATTTGTTTAGCAATCACTGCGCGTGAGCCAAAACCTAGCGCGGCAGGCGTTGCTTTAAGTGCGTGCATGGCTGGGAAGAGGCTAAGCATTAATAAAACCAACGTGATTTTATTTAACAGCTTATAAAGCGATGCGTTGCCGAATAACGGCGCGATGATAAATCCTAAGGCACAGGCACTTAAGATAGCCAGTAATAACACCATTAACGGTGTTACTAAGACCCGTAGTTTTTTCAATATAGGATTAAGCAAAATCACCCCATAACATTTGTACGGCAGCTAATGCCGTTAATGACGCTGTTTCTGTGCGTAAAATGCGCTGACCTAAGCGTACTGGAATAAAACCTGCCTGTTTCGCTAAGTCGCGTTCATGTTGGGCAAAACCGCCTTCGGGTCCGGTTAATAATGTGACTAATGCGTTGTCAGGCTTTAGTTGGGTTAAGCGTTGTTCTGCACCAGGGTCTAAAAAAAAAAATTTTTAAGCCGGTTTGTTGCGTGAGCCACGTTGCTATCGGCGTAATGCTGGTTAATTCGGGTAATA
>NZ_LAJX01000174.1 GCF_000963695.1 Methylocucumis oryzae | reverse complement strand
TTTGAAGTCAACAGTCATTCAAGTGGATTCAAACCCTGTGAAAATAGCAAAAAAAATGCCAAATAGTTAGATTGTTATACTTCAAACGGCCAGGTTTTTGGTTTTTAGGTAGCGAAAACTTGACCGTGCAAGGTATAGAAGGAGTTAACGTGTGCGGGGAGAGTATTGAAGAGGAGAATTTACCATTATCGACATAACAGGTAGGCAGGGCGGACATCTTGGCCATATAGTTACTAGGCAACTGCTTATAGGATGCGATACATGAGTGAACCCCTAAGCCTAGCAAGCAATAACGCTGTAAAAATTAATCAAACTGCGTCATTTCACTTAGTAAAGTCAAAGTTTTCTATCTTAATTTATTGAAAGTAATGTATTAATTAATAACCACAGCAAATGCCCTATAAATTTGCGGGATATAACACAGTCTAATTTTATTAAGCATGAGTGATTGGAGTGGCAAAACTGGCTTTGCAAGTTATCCAATTGGATGTCTTCTTTGCTTGAGTCCACTGGGTTATCGCCACCCAGCAATAAACGCCAACGTCTTTGGCGGGTCAGTTGTGCTTTGTTGAGTTCGGTTATGGCAATGAACGGATTAATTAAAAATAAGTATTAGCAAAAGCAAGCATTTGCCTGGGTGGTTTATCGTTTAACCCAATTTTCAAACTTAAGATCGTCAACTCGTTGAAATTCCCTTACGTTATCGGTGACTAAGATTGCACCAACAGAAATACAATGGCCAGCAATTAATGTGTCATTATGTAATCGGCATACCTTGGATATCCAGTTGTTTCTTGATAAGCGCTGACGCTTCAACGGCATTTTTGTCCCATGCCAACACAGCATCCAGCCTATCCACAAATTCATTCACAATATCCGGCATTTTTAGACTGGCTTTTTTGTTGATTGCACCAAAATTCAATTCAGCGTAAGTGATGGCAGAAATGACAATCTGATGATGCGATTCAACCAACGCTTGCAATTTATCAAATAAATAATCAGGTTTATTACGGATTAAAAAGCTGCAAATATTGGTGTCCAGCATGTAAATGGGTTTTGACATTAAAAAATGTCCCTGTCCATTTGCACAACATCAGGACGGTCAATTAAAAAATCTTCATCAGCTTCCGGCAACCCCGCAAAGCTTTTCCAGCTTTTGCGTAGCGGCGTAATGATATTTGAATTACCTTTTTTACGGATTTCAACTTGGTTGATGCCGATAAATTCAAATTCTTTAGGCACTAACAAATTGATGAGAGCCTTCTGTTACTAGGTTTGTAGTTGTCATTTGTTTCACCTTTTTTGAAAAGCTTTAAAGTTAGTTGCACTTTTCTTGGTTATTAGCTTGGGCAAAGAGTTTCCAACGCAGCATTAAACCCGATTGGCAGATGTCTTCGGTGCGATTTTTAGCTTTTTGTAAATAATCGTCGGCGTTTTTTTGGTTTAAAACTTGCTGTATTTGTTGGCAGGTTTGCGGAGTGAATTAATCTAATTCGGCATCGCGTAGGTGGTAACCCGTTTCTTGGATTAAGTAACTTGATATAAAATTCATGTATGCCATGAAACTTATGTCAAGTCCTTTAGAAGTCTAGAAGTCGTTACGATATAAAATTTAGCAATTATCCAAAAAATCTAACTCAATATTATTTTTTTTTAATAAACTTTCTCTTAAATTATGAAAAGCATTATTAGGCTTGCTACTTCTCGCCCTGTATTCCTCATACAATTTATGAGTTAGTGAAAAAATATAAGAGCCATATAAGCAAGAATATTTTATATAGCTATTAATGTCATCACTTAAAGGCTTTTCATAAGAAATAATCTGTTTTGAAAATGAATTTGTATTAGTAATCAATCCATTTCTATATATTTTATTATCAATGCTTTCTACACCATATATTCCATTATAATTTACTTTGTTTCTAGTTTCGGATGGAAATGATGCTCCAATACTATTGTTTATAATACTTAAAGCATCTAAAATGGTTTTTTCATCGTTGTTTCTGCGACAGTTTCTACGAATATCATCTATCAATGTTTTTGATTTATTCCAAGCATTTTTATGAACATCAGATCCTATAAATTTTAAGTCTACAGTTACATAATCTGTCAAAATTTCAGACACTAAAAAACTATAGTTTCCAGAACTAATATTAATAGGTTGACTTCCTAACAAAGTGATTAATCTAGTTAGTTTTTGTGCTTGGCTATCATTTAAATAAACAAATCCATGATGTAATAATCTAAAGAGAGTAGTTATAGAAAAAAAGAATAGATAATATGAAGTTACATATTGCCAAGCTGGAGATAAATCAACGTTTTTATGTAAATCAACATATTGAACAACCATTCGCGTATAAAAAAGCTCTATATCACAGGTTAATGAATTAAAGAAAATGTCTTTATTTATCTTTAAACTATAGCTATTATTCTGACTACCAATAACAACCCCATCGACTTTAGAATACAAAGCGTCTTTGAAATCAAAAAACTTTAATGCTTTTTTTGGGTTTTCCGTATGGAATTAAAGGAAAAACATACTCATTTCTTAAGTGAGAAAATTGGGTATCAAAAATAATCATCAGAAAATGTCATCCGCTGAGATATTAGTTTTTTCATGTCTATTAAGCTCAGAACGCATTTCTCTAGTAAGCTTTTGTAATAAAGCTCTACTAGAACCAACATAAGCGTCATAGTCTATTCTCGAAATCGGATCTAAAACCTCCTCAATGCTTTCAACCTTTAAATTTCCATAATCTTTTAAAGTTCTATCAACAACTTCATTAAAAATATCGAAAATTGCTTTAAAAAATGTACCATTATTTATTTTTGCTCTTTGCGATTTACTTCTCCTAAACACATTTTCAACCGCTTGTAAATAATTCCTTAAACCCTTGTAAATTATTTCTACATCTTTATCTTCAAAATAGCTATTTTCAAAAAGCTGATTTGTAGCACTATTAAAAGAAACTCTTGTAATTTTTCCAACTTGACTTTTAGTTGGAGACATCAAGCCTGCTAAGACACTGTTTTCGTTTAATTTGTCAAATAGTTCCTTTTGTTTTTCTTCTCTTTTAGTTTCTCTACCTGCTAGATTTTTTATATCTAATAAAAAGAGTTGTTGGCACACCTTTTTGTTTTGTATTTATATCTATAAATAAAGATACTTCATCTGAAGTCTTGAGACTATTAAATATAATGACAGGAACATCATAGTTATTTTCTGCTTTTAAAAGACCATATAACCTATGCTGTCCATCTATTACCATAAAGATATGTTTTTTATTTAAGAATGAAATTTCAAAAAGTTTCTGGGTTATATTGAAATTGTGCATAATCTTGAATGCTTAAAATTAAAGATGAAGGAATACATCCTTTATCTTTATCTAAATAACTTGCAATATCTTTAGCACGCGACACATTTAAAGAGCGTTGAAAACCTTTCTCTGAATCTTCATCTCTTCTTGAAACATAGCAAGTGTCATTTTTTAATAGGTTGCTATTTAATATAGTTGTATAAAATATATTTCCATTCTGATTACACGCAATAGCCTTTGTTCTTGTTCTTGTATTTTTTTCTTTCATAATATTCATAATATATTGTGTTATCTGTAATGATAAATTAAGTAAGGGAAGATGCTATTTTGCATAGAAAACAGTGGGGTATAAGACAAGGATAACATAAGACAAAAACGGTTCACTTTGAAAATCACTAATGGCTTGCATTTTTTGTGAATCCAAGGCCGTCTATCCAAGACGAAGCTTGGCGGCTAGCAAGGTATCTTACAAGCATTTTATTGCCGCTCATCTAACCTTGAAAGCGCAATATCATAAACCTCATTTCTATCCCGTTTGCCAACAGCAATCACCGTTACAGTAATAATTTCATCCGCGACCGAATAAACCAGACGATAGCCTTGTTGCCGCAATTTGATTTTATAAAGATTGTGTCCATCCGATAATGCGGCGGCGGGTATATGCGGATTTTCCAATCGCTCTTTGAGTTTCTTTTTAAACTGTGCTTTAACAGTATGCCCTAACTTTTCCCATTCTTTTAGTGCGGATTTTTTAAATGCCAGTTTATAAGTCATCTAAGGAAACCGCGATAGATTCTTCGTCTTGGCGTTGTTTAACGATTTCCAACAACGCCATATCATCAATCAATTCCATCATCGCTTCATAGGCTTTGGCTGGTACACAGTAAAAAGCGGGTTGGTTGCGGTTTAGCACGGCAACGGGCATACCATCGCCGCTGGCAACCACTTTCATTGGATTGGCTTTGAGTTCTGAAATACTGGCGACGGTTTCGGCAAGCATTGGGTAAGTCATAATGGCCTCTGAAAATGTAAAGACCTGATTGTAAGACGCTTAACTGGTTTTATAAAGCTGGATTTACTTACATACTCGTTCCCAAGCTAGAGCTTGGGAACCAGAAAACCCGAAGCCCCCAAAATCACATCCAGCAACGGCAAAGCCAAGGCCGCCAGTTCGTGGTCAAAACCGTCATCATCAGGCGGATTATCAGCCACTAGACTGCTATGGCGAATTTTGTCCAGCAAGCCGCGTCGCTCGCCCAGGGCAAAGGTTGAAAAAAGTGCGTCTTAGCAAGGGCGTGATGGCGTCGAATCGTTCCGGGTTCAGGCCGCAGACATAAGTGTCCAGCACGGCCAGCAAGGTTTCGTCATGCAGCAAAGCCAGGCCCGCGCCTGCCAGCAAGCCTTCGAGCCAGTCGGCGGCTTGGGTGGGGTCTTGGGCGCGGGATAAGGCCAGGCTGAGGGCGTTGGCGACCGTCTCGGGGCTGATGACGTGGGCATTGGCGAGCAAGCGGTAGGCTTTGCCCGCGATGACGGCGTGGATGCCGTCGCTGTCCGCCAGGCGCAGCAGCACTTGCCGCCATGCGTCCAGCAATTCGGCGTTGTCCAGCACTTGCAAGGCGTTGTTGACGTTTTGCCAGCGCGGTGACGAGGTGGCGGGCGTTGTCGGCATCGACTTGGCGGCAGTGGTTGTTGAGGCCGATGTTGATGCGCACCGCCAAGCTTTCCACCAAATGCTGCAAGGCGGCGTTGTCGGTGCCGCGTACATCGCCGTAACGGACGATTTGCACCAAGCCCGGCAGGGCGGCGAGCAGTTCGTCAATCTGTTGGGTGGTGGCGGCGCGGTTGTGCAGGATGTTCAATGCAAGGCGGACGGCGTTGGGCAAATCCGCCAGCAACAAGCGTTGCAAGCCTCTAAAATGACGGTCAAGCTGTCGGCTTTTTGTAGGTCGGCGATGGCAAACGCTTCGGCGGCATGGGCGATGGTTGTTCCCCAAAGATTTTTCTCTATCAGGGTCAATTCAAATTCGGGTTGCCATTGGATGCGCCAGTTTTCCTTAAACGTGCCTTTGCCGCGGCTGCCGACGTTGCGCCCCCACGACAAGCCGAGGATTTGCAAACGATACAGCAATACCGAGCGGTTGCGTCCGGCATCGGTGCGCAAATCCAGTTCGATGGTTTTTTCGACTGCTTCTTTCGCCAGCCGCACGCTTTTTAGCTGCTGGTTGAAATCTTGCTGCAAGGGCGTTTGCGGCAATTCATCCGGCACTTGCCCCAAAACGTTCGCCGACCCAAAGCCGCGCGTCCAACAGTTGCAGCGCGGTAGCATCGCCCAAGCCGAACAAGGTTTGCATAGCCTCCTGCATGTCGCTGGGGTTGGGCGGATGGCGTCCGCGTAAAATCGCCAGGTTGTCCGCCAAGCGTACCGCGTCAATAACGCTGGCGGGGGAAATATCCACGCCTTGTTCGCGTAGCAAACGCGCGGCGCGGGTGATCCAGCCGCCGCTGACGCTGTAAACAGGCGGGCTTTGTTGGCCGTGTTCCCAAAGGAAATCATACCAGCCGGGCGAGTTCACACCCGCGCCGTAACCGCTGTGGTAACTGATGCGGCTGTAGGTCCACGGTATCCATGTCGCGGCGATTTTGGTTTTGGGCAAGCCTTTCAATAACGCGTTGTCGGCTTTGGCGGCGATGTTTTCCAGCAAGGCAGGAACATGCCAGGCACCGCACACCACGGCGATTTTTGCAAAACCGTCTTTACGCGCCTTGCGGATGGCCTGGCGCATCCAGGCTTCGCGGTATTGCTCGCGTTGGCTGATGGGGCGTTCTGCGGCTATCGCCGAACGCACGGCGGACATGGCTTCGGCGATGGCGGCAAACACCTCGCCTTCGTGCGGATGCTGCTCGACCATTTGCTCCCACCATTGTTCGCCGTCATCGAAACCTGCGGTGTGGGCGAGTAAATCCAGCGGGTCTGCGGGCAGTTGCAGGCTGTCGATAGACTCGTCATCGTCCGGCGTTGCCTCCGCTTCGGCGCGTTTTTAAGGCCAGAGAATGGGCTTGCGGCAAATCGAAAAATTCCAGCGGAATGTCGGCGGCAACGGCGTATTGCAAGGTTTGCCATTCCGGCGAAAAGCGCGTGAACGGGTAAAATACCGCTTCGGCGGGGTTGTCGGTGGCATAAAACAATTGCGCGACCGGCGGCTGCAAGTTCGGGTTTTGCAGTTGCGCCATTAACGGGGCGGCTTCCGGCGGTCCTTCCAGCAGTATCTTATCGGGTGCGAAATGCGTTAGTGCCCGCAAGACGCTGTGCGCCGAGCCGGGGCCGTGGTGGCGTATGCCCAGGTAAAAAATGTTGTCGCTCAGCATGGTTTAGCTAAGTTCACGGCAAGCGCGGTACAAATCCCGCCAGTCGGCGCGTTCTTTAACGACGGTTTCCAGATATTCCCGCCAGACGATGGGGTCTTGCACGGGGTCCTTGATGACCGCGCCAATCAGGCTGGAGGCCAAATCCGCCGCGCTAAGTTCGCCATCGCCAAAATGCACCGACAAGCTGATGCCGCTGTTCATCACCGATATGGCTTCGGCGGTGCTTAACGTGCCGGAGGGTATTTTCAGCTTTTCTTTATTGTCCAGCGTCATGCCTGCGCGCAGTTCGCGGAACACCGTCACCACGCGCTGGATTTCCTTCAAGGCCGATTTTTCCAGCGGCAAGGCCATGGATTTACCCAAATCGCGTACCCTCTGTTCGACGATTTCCACTTCTTTTTCCAAGGTCGCAGGAGTCGGCAAAATGACCGTGTTGAAGCGGCGTTGCAGGGCGCTGGACAATTCGTTCACGCCTTTGTCGCGGTTGTTGGCGGTGGCGATAACATTAAAGCCTTGGCGGGCGGCAATTTCGGTGTTCAGTTCCGGGATGGGCAGATGCTTTTCCGACAATACGGTAATCAAGGTGTCCTGCACGTCGGACGGGATGCGGGTCAGTTCTTCGATACGGGCGATTTTGCCGTTTTGCATGGCGTGTAGCATCGGGCTGACCACCAGCGCGTCCATGCTGGGGCCTTTGGCCAACAGTTGCGCGTAGTTCCAGCCGTAACGGATGGCTTCTTCGCTCACGCCCGCCGTGCCTTGGATGACCAAAGTAGAATCACCGCTGACCGCCGCCGACAAATGTTCCGATACCCACGATTTGGCTGTACCCGGTACACCGTACAACAGCAAGGCGCGGTCGGTGGTAAGCGTGGCGACGGCGATTTCCATCAGGCGTTGCTCGCCGATGTATTTGGGTGAAACGACAAAGCGTTATCTAGCGTACATCCCATTAAATATTGCACCACCGCCCACGGCGATAAGGCCCAGTTGGCGGGTTTTTGCCGGGTGTCTTGGGCTTTGAGGGCCGCCAGTTCTTCGGCGTATTGATGTTCGGCGTGGCGGCGAATGACTTCAGTCATGGGCAAACTCCTGATGCAGTGCGTGACGTTGGGAAAAAAGTGTTTTGTAAAGCCAATACATGCGGGTTGTCGCTGTGTTGCAGCCGTTGATTAATCAGGGCGTAATCGGCCAGCGGCAATTTGAAAGCCAGTTGCGCCAAGCTTTGGGCGGTGTACAGGTAGCGGGCGTTGGCATCCGTTTGGCTGGCAAGCAGCGCGTCAATCAATGCGAGCGCCAAGGCCTTGGACAATTGTCCGTAGTGAGCCGCGATGCCTAACAGGAAGGCCAGGCTTTCAGCCGGGGTTAATAGTTTCAAGTGATTTATCATGAAACTTTCCATATCCGCCAGGGGCAATACCCTGCTGAATTTTTGCAACCATTCGCCGTGTTGTTTGGGTTTCAGGCTGGCCAAGCGTAGCGGCAACCACGCCGCGCAACCATGTAGCATGGCCCCGGCATCCAGACCGTTGAGCAGGACATTGGCAAATTCCGACTGCACGGCTACATCCCTGAGTTGTTTCAGCTCCACATCCAGTTGTTTGGCTAAAACCAGTGGGTCACACAGGCGCAACCATTGGTACAGCCAACCCGATTTGATGCCGATTTTTTCGTTGATGCCGGGCATGTATTCGAGCTTTTCCTGGATGCCGTGATTTTTCCAGGTTTCCGATAACTCATCGGGCAGTCTGACATGCAATTGTGCCTTGCCTAACAGCGGTTTATGGACGCTGAGCATGGCTTTGAGCGTATCCAGCAACAAGGCCGTGATGTCCGGGTCATGCAATTTAGCCAGGCATTGCGTGGCTTTTTCGCGCACGGCTTGGCTGCGGTCGGTGTGCAGGCTTTGTAAAAACGACAAAGCCTCGGCATTCAGATGGTCTGCCAAAACCTCCAGCAACGCCAGGCGGTCTTTGGCGTTTTCGCCAGGCCAAACGGTGGGCAGTTGCACCAAGGTTTGGGCAAAATCAGCTTGTAAGGCTTGCTCGAACAACGACAAGCGCGCCGGGCCGTGCGCCGCCTGCCACGCCGTATAATCGTCCGCCGCCAGACCTAGCAGATGCTCCCAATCGGGATTTTGGGCGCATAACCAGAAACCGCGTTGGCCGATGACGGCCCTGACTTGCGCGGCATCGGCGCGGTTATTGGCGCACCAAGCCAAAAATTCCGCCAAGATGTCCGGCGTGAGAATGTCGGGCTTATCCACCAATAAGGTTAGGGCTTCCTGGACCAAGCCGTGGTTTTGTTCCTGCAAATAGCGTTGTAGACGGGCTTTTAGGCTTGCCGAAATATATGCCCGGCTTTCGGCGGGGCAGATAGGGGGAAGTTCGTTAACCCTGCTTGTCGCGGTTTGCCCGACGGCGCGGTAGGCCGATACTAAAGCCAGGGCATTGAGGACTTGCCGTTCCGGGCTGAGGGCTTGCCAGTGCTGTTGGCGTTGCTGCAAGACGGCGGGCGTTAAGGGCGGCAATGGCGTACCGTGCTGGCTGCCGACAATCGCGTGTTTGAGCAGGTCTTGCCAGATTTTCATAAATTTCCCATTCTTGCGAATAACGTGGTGTAACCATCGGGATGCCAAACGCCCAAGGCTTGCAAACTGTTGCCGTCCCATTCGCCGAATACCGGCACGGGCAGGCCGCCGCTTAACGCCAATAGCGGCCACGGCGGCATTTGCCGGGTATCGACGGCGATGGCGTCGCCATTGTCGAAGCGTAAATACAAGCGCTTGTTTTGATAGCAGGGCGTGGCGGCGGGAATAATCACGGGATAGCGGTCCAGCCACGGATTGCGGATTTTCCAGTGCGGGTAATCCTGCCATGAAGGGTAATGACTAGGTACAGGCACGCTATCGTGGGCGGAATCCGTCCGACATTCGCCCAGCACGGCGCGTAGCGGGTTGGCGGACGGATAAAAATGCAGCGCGCCGTCGATGCGGTTGCCGGTTAACCATGCAATAAGGTTTTGCCGCTGGCTGGCATGGGCAAACTGCACTAATTTGGCGAAGCGCCCGCTAGCTTGGCCCAATAACCAGGTTTCCCGCGTGATCAAGGCGTTGTCTTCGCTATCGCGGCTGGCCAGCACCACCCAAGTGTCGGTAACTGGTTCGGTTTTAAGCACTTCGTCTTCACGCAACACCACGCCCAGTAATTGTTGCAGGTCGGCTTGGCTATCAAACGGCAATTGCCCGCGTTGCGGATAGGCTTGCGCTAGTAAATGCAGGCGGGCGATTTCTTCGGCAAGCGCGCTTAAGTTATCGCCTTTTTGTAATAACAACGCGCTGAGTTTTTTGATGCGCAGCGCCAGGCCCGGCAGCTTGGCGTCCACCATGCGCGCCGCCAAGTCATCCCAATAACGCAACGGTTTGGCGGGCAATTCGGAAAAACCGATGCGAACCAGGTCCTCCAGCCATAACGCCAATTCGGCGATGCCTCGGGACATGTCCGTGTCACGCTGTTGCTGGCGCTTGGCCTGGGCTTTGGCATCGACAGGTTTGTCTTTGGCTGCCGCTTTTTTCGTTTCGGCTTTGTTCTCGCGGTTGTCCAGCCACTCGGACACCCAGGCCGGTTCGGTGTCGCTTTGGCTAAAACCGGCGGTATTTTCGGCATACAACAAATACAAGGCCAAGCCGTGTTTGCACGGGAATTTACGGCTGGGGCAAGAGCATTTGAACGCATTGCCGTTCAAGTCGATACGGGTTTGATAAGGATTGGAACCGCTGCCTTTACATTCGCCCCACACCGCCCGCCCGCTAAAGCCGAGCGTCGGCCAAGTTTTGGTATTTTCCAGCGATTTAGCGGCAGAAACAGAGGCGGTGTCAGGAGCTAAGGCAAGGATTTGTTCCCGGTTCATGGCATTATTTAAGTAACCGCTCATAAGTTATTTAACACTTTTATACCTACAAGCCTTTAAAATCCAGGTTTACCTGTTAAAAGACTTTTGCACATTTACTTACGTGCTTCAATTAACTTAACAAGACCTCGACTGCGTACGTCTACATGTACGGTGGTAAACGGACATGATTGAATATGTTTTACCGTGTCGCGATTGATGTTGGCGCCAAACAAAAAACGCACCAATGTATTTAAGCGTTGCATAAGCCAGGCTAGTGCGGGATTTGAGCTTATCACATGCTCTAAAAGTATCACTTGTCCGCCTGGTTTACAGACACGATACAATTCTTTAAGGCCTTTTAACGGGTGTGGTACTGAGCAAAACACAAAACTGGCGACAACCACATCGAAGCTGTTATCAGCAAAACACAGCGATTCGACATCCATAGGATATAACTCTACCTTAGTCGATAATTTGTCTCGTTTTTGCTGAGCGTGTTTAAGCATTTCAGCACTAAAATCAATCGCGGTAATTTGCGCATAGCCTGGATAATACGCAAAGTTTTTCCCGGTACCAACGCCAACTTCCAGAATATGATAAGCATCTTTATCGACTTGTTGCCATAAGCGTTGGCGCCAGGTTTTAAAAGACAAGCCTTCCATCATCGCTGTAAGCACGTCAAAGAAAGGCGCTAGGCGGTCGTAACGCTTTTGTAGGGTTAAACGGTCTGGTTTCATAACGGTCGCGTAGTATTATGGTTAGAAAATATGCCGCATAGTAAGCAGTTAAGGGTGTTCTCAATGCAGATTATAGTCGCTGCCATTCTGTTTGATGATTTTTAGAAGTTGCTGGGGTCAGGTCTTGCATTTGACGTGACACCTTGGTTTGTTTAGCGGTTTTGTTGCAAGTTGTAAGGCCTGACCTCGTTCATGTTAGGTATTGCTGTTAAGCTTAAGCAAGTGGCCTTGTTCAATATAGCTGGCAAGAGTTAGGGTATTGACGCTAATACGATGTCATAGCCATAGCTAGTTTCAGTTGATGTCACGCGAAAGATGCGCATATTAAGGTCTTAATGAGAACTACTGCTATTCGGCGAGCAAATTGAGTATTAACCTAATAAATACACACACGGTTACGCCCTTCATTCTTCGCTCGGTATAATGCCTGGTCAGCTTGATCCAACAGAATATCGATGTTGGCGTCATTCTCACATAGTGTTGTGACTCCAAACGAAGCAGTGAAACGCAATGGCAATCCGCTGTCCAGTTTTATTTGCGTGGAGGCAATCTCTGCGCATAAGCGCTCGGCGGCTTCCTTGGCGTGTTCACTACTCGTTTCAGGTAGCAGCACGGCAAATTCCTCACCGCCAATCCTGCCGATGATGTCGACATCGCGCAACGTGGCACGGCAAAGCTCAGCCAGTTTTTTCAGAACAAGATCGCCGACCTTGTGGCCGTAGGTATCGTTGACCTGTTTGAAATGATCGACATCCAGCATCATAATAGATAATTCCCTGCCGTAGCGCAGGGTGCGAGCCAATTCGTTCTCTGCCTGACTCAAGAAGTGCCGGCGGTTTTCCAATCCGGTTAGATAATCGGAATGCGCCTGACGCTCCAATTCATCGTGTACCTGACGATTCTCGATGGCGATTGCTGCCAGATTGGTAGCAAAGGCAATGCGCTCGATATCTTGTGGTTCGGGGGTTCGAGGTTCTCGGTGATAAATGGCGAACGTACCTAACACCTTGCTGCGCGATGACAGGATGGGCTCCGACCAGCATGAACGCAGCTTTGCCGATTGAGCCAGTTCACGGATGCCGCTCCAATATTCGTCGGTCTGAATATCTTCGATCACCACACGTTGCGCCAACGCGGCCGCCGTGCCACACGAACCAATACCAACAGCGATTTCGATACCGTTAGTGGCCTCATTAAAAAACGCTGGTAAGCTAGGGGCTGCCCCTACTAGCAAATGCTTGCCTGCGGCATCCGCCAACATGATGCTGCATAGCGAAGTTTGAGCCTCGGACTCCATATAGTGGACGAGTGCGTTGAGGATGGTCGGCAGATCGTTGTCCCGCGCCACCATTTCCAGCATCGCGGCGTGTGCCAGCATTCGTTGCTCGATTCGCCTGCGTTCAGTGATGTCACGGATAACCACCTGAACGAATTCTATTTGCCCGGAGTTATCGAATTCTGGGGTAGCAATAATCAAACCGTAGAACATGCTTCCGTTCAGTGTCGCAATTTCGCTTTCACAACGGACTTCAGTGCCCGATTCCGCAACTTCCCGCACCAACTGCTCGAAATACTCGGCATCAGGTAGTCCTGGCACCTGTGTCGGGCGCTTCCCTCGCAGTTCAGTCAAACGAAAGCCTAGCGCCGCTTTGAATTTGGTATTGACATAAACAAAGCGCGCTTCGTGGTCATACCGCACCACCAAGTCGGGCAGATGCTCAGCAAGTGTGCGGAACTCTCGCTCTCGCACGGCAAGGTTCAACTCAATGCGCCGGCGCTCGGTGATGTCGGTTCCTATACTCAAGACGCCCGTAATCCGATTTTCATCGTCACGTTCCGCGACGAAGCGTATCAAGTGGCAGCGCGTTTCATTGTCCGATGTCGGAAAGGTGTATTCCATCTCACCGCTGACACCGGTTTCGGCCACGGCGCGAATGCGTCGCTCCACTTCTGCCGTGTTTGCGTCAGGGAAGCACTCCATTGGAGTCTTGCCCAAAAGTTCCTCTTTGGGTTTGCCGAAAATCCGCTCCAGCGAAGGGCTGACATAGACTCGGCGCGCATCGATTGTATAGCGCGCAATGTTATCCGGCAGATTTTCCACCAGAGTGCGCAACTCGCGCTCGCGTTTGGCAAGTGCTTGTTCTATCCGTTTGCGCTCGGTAATATTTAGCACGAAACAGGTTAACCCGATTGTCGAGCCATCCTCGCCGCGAATCGGCGCAAAGAAATTCTGCCAGTACAGACGCATAATTGCTTCGTCGCCGTAGGCATCTTCGATGACAAAGCTTCGCCACTCAGTGCGCGATCAAACCCCTGTCTGGCTTTTTCCCTATCCGGGTGAGTACCGATCACATCAAGCATGTTCATACCGACGGCAATGTCTTTCCCCCAAATCGCCTGCATCGTTGCGCGGTGTTTGTCGTTGAAGGCTAGGTAGTGGTATTCGCAATTAAGCGCGAAGACGATAACTTCCGGCGAACTTTCGAGTACGGCTTGTAATAGTCTGTCATGGTCGCGGGACTGTGCCTCGCTCAATCGTAGCGCGTCTTCCATGCGCTTACGCTCCGTGATGTCCTGTACGGCCCCCACCATGCGCACGGGTTTGCCGTTCATATCCCTGAATACCGTGCCCTGGGCATGAACTGTGCGTATACCCTTGCTGATGGATACCACGCGGTAATGGAGATCGAACCGCGTATCTTGCTCGAATGCCAATTGGATTGCCGAAAGCACTCTTTCCAGGTCATCTGGGTGCAGCCATGATTTGAAATCTTCAAAAACCGGTTCGGCGGGTCGCTTGTCCGGGGTGTAGATTTCATAAGCCATCTCCGAGCATTCGATCCGATCATCAACAACATTCCAGTCCCAACTGCCCAGCAAGGCGAGTTTCTGTGCAGCGGTCAGCATTTCCTGGCTGTAATGTAGGCTGTCCTGCAAGCGATAGAACTCAGTCATATCCCGGCCGATACCTAATACTGAAACGATGTTTCCAGCAGCATCGCGTTCTGGCGCCATTTTAATATCGTGGAGTTGCGTTATTCCGTTCTGAAATGCTGCGGGCTGCCGTGCTAACACTATTGTTTTTCCATCGGAAATAACTTGCCCAATGGCCGTTGCGATCTGTGAAAAGCGTCCGTCAGGAAATGCTTCAGGGATAGTTTTACCAATCACGTTTGAATGCTGTGGTATTCAAGGTGCGTTCACACACAGAATTGATATAGGTATAACGGGTCTCCACATCCCAGCGGGCAATGCTATCTGGTAGGTTTTCCGCCAGTGTGCGGAACTCTTGCTCGTGTTCGATGAGAGACGTTTCCAACTGCTTACGCTCGCTAATGTCAGTAAAACTCACCATTCGGCGATGACAGACCCATGCCACACGCACGATGACGGAGCGTACTGAACCATCCTTACAGGTGATGTCCGCTTCCAATTCGGGGGGCGGCTCGTTGATTTCGTGCGCTTGAGCAACTGCTCTACGCCATGGGCCAATAACCGTCTTACGGTAATTTTCATCGGGGTAGGCACGTAGATACCAAGTTTCTAAGTTCGGTAGATCATCCACGGTATAGCCGAACAGCAGTGTGAATTGACGATTCACATACTCGATGCGATCCTCATTCTCTGACCAACCCATCGCGACCGGTGAAAAATCCAGAATATCCCTGAGCTGGATATTACGCTCTGTATGGATATGGATGTCTCGTTCCAACTCAGCCTGTCTTAGCTTAGCTAAGCCACTGGCTGCCAGCATCTGTGCCATTTCAACCATGACCGCCATGAGATCATCCACTTGTTTCTTATTGACGACAGGTATGTTAGCTATAGATTCCAGATAAGCCGTTTCGTCAAACCCAAATCGCGTCGCCTGAGCGCGAAAAGAATCCATGTCTGGGGGGGAATGTAGCACTGGTCCTAGAAACAGAGTTGCCAGTTGTCGATCTTCGACGACAACGGGTGTTACATAATCCATCAATCCGTTTTGGCATAACCCACCAGCAACACCGCCATCACTCAAATCGCGTACCAGCTCCAGATTACTGTCGCGACAGCGAACAGCCGTCTTAAACTGTGTACGGTGAAACATCGAACAGGCATTTTCACCGGAGGACATCGATAACAGCTCGCCATTTGTATCTACGACACCGTTTGGAACGCCGGTCGCCTGAAAAAAACGTTCCAATAAGCGCGCGAAGGCCGGGACATCAACCAGATCGATGAACTGGTAGGTATTCTGGCCACCAGTTTTAGTGTTGTTAATACTCATGATTGAACGTCTTTAATCATTAAGTTGTAATATTTAAGTTACAAAAAGTAGTCAAGATTATGGTGTGCAGCCTGTCGATTAGCCAAGGCTACTGAGGTCACCGTATTTTTGAGTTGCTAGTGAACTGTAAGCCTTATGTATCATAGGTTTCAGACGGTAGCATGGTGACGAAGATTTTGTAAATTATTTCAGAATTAGAAAATTTCATTAAAAATTAATATCCTACATCCATACGATTGAGTTTTTTGTAGCCGCTAGCCAGTAAATGGATTATTTGAACCCACATAACATTCTTCCGTCAATGCGCAAGCCCTATCGGATTATAGTCAGAGCCATTCTGTTTGATGATTTTTAGCGATAGAGGATGCATAATGCCGGGTCTTTTTTTAGTAATCATTCAGCATATGACGCAAACAACACATTATTGGGCAGTGGTTCCAGCGGCTGGCGTGGGCAAGCGTATGCAAGCCGACCGACCTAAGCAATACTTGTTATTAGCGGGTAAACCGGTGCTTGAGCAAACCTTAATTCGCTTATTGTCAGCGAATATCTTTAGTCAGATTGCTGTCGCTATAACCCCAGGTGATCCTTATTGGCCAGAACTAGCTATTGTTAACGATACCCGGATTATTACGGCGCCAGGTGGCACAGAGCGTGCTGATTCAGTGTTATCCGGTTTAAATGCTTTAGCGGATAAAGCATCTGACCAGGATTGGGTGTTTGTGCATGATGCCGCTAGACCGTGTTTAACCGCTATGGATATTTATTTATTACGCGATGAGTTAGCTAATGAGCCTGTAGGTGGCATTTTGGCGCTGCCTTCTCATGATACGTTAAAGCAAGTTGACGCTAGGTCTATTATGCAAACTATTGACAGAAATACGATTTGGCGAGCATTAACCCCACAAATGTTTCGTTACGGCTTGTTAAAACAGGCATTAACAGAGACAGCAGGCAATCCTGCCATTACCGATGAGGCCAGCGCGCTCGAGTTATTGGGCTACACGCCTAAAATCGTTGCCGGTCGTCCCGATAATATTAAAATCACTCGCCCCGAAGATTTGGCTTTGGCGGCATTTTTCTTGGAGCAACAAGCCTTATGGTTAGAATAGGTCAAGGATATGATGTGCATCGCTTTGGGCCTGGTGAGCACATTATTTTAGGCGGGGTGACTATCCCTTATGAACAAGGCTTAGTGGCGCATTCGGATGGCGATGTTGTGTTACATGCCTTGGCGGATGCGTTATTAGGCGCTTTAGCCTTAGGCGATATTGGTAAACATTTTCCTGATACCGATGCTGCATTTAAAGGCGCTGATAGCAGGGTGTTGTTAAAACATGTTTACGGTTTAATTCAAAGCAAGGGCTTTCGTTTAGTGAATGCGGATATGACGATTATTGCGCAAGCGCCAAAAATGGCGCCCTACATCGCAGCCATGTGTAGCAATATCGCTGAGGATTTAGCCGTGGCTGAAGACTGTATTAATGTTAAAGCGACTACCACCGAAAAATTAGGTTTTGAAGGCCGTAAAGAGGGGATTGCTGTACAAGCCATTGTCTTGGTAGAACGTAATGACAGTTAATACTACCGACTGGCCTTATGTATACGGTAAGCCATCTGGTCAAGGACTGATAAAACAGCATCCCAAGGATTTTATTGTTGAGGAAATAGCTAGTTTTGAACCGTCTGGTACCGGTGAGCACCAGTTTATCTGGTTGGAAAAAGAGGGACAAAACACCGAGTTTGTTGCCAAGCAATTAGCACGTTTTGCTAATGTTAAGCCGCGCGATATTGGTTATGCGGGTTTAAAAGACCGCCATGCGTTGACACGACAATGGTTTAGCGTTTGGTTACCAGGAGCGCTGAACCAGCCAGATTGGACGCAGTGTAATATTCCTGGCGTGCGCTTTGTGCAGATTACCCGACATGCACGCAAGCTGAAAACAGGCGTGTTATCCGGCAATCGCTTTCAGCTCACTATTCGCGATTGGCAAGGTGATAAGGCTGAGACTGAGGTTAGGTTATTAGCGATTAAACAACACGGCATGGCTAATTATTTTGGCGAACAGCGTTTTGGTCATGAAGGTCAAAATATCAGTAAAGCTTTGCTGATGTTTAATGGCGCAAAAACCTCTAAAACAGATCGTAGCCTATACTTATCGGCAGTACGCGCGTTTTTGTTTAATCAAGTATTAGCGAGACGCGTGTTAGAACAAAACTGGAATCAGCCGTTACCCGGCGATTGCTTGGGGTTTGCCGATTCCCATAGTTGGTTTCGCATCGAACAACCCGATGCGACAATACAGCAACGTGTCGCTAATCATGAAGTGCATCCTACCGGTTTGTTATTTGGCAAGTCCTCGCACGTCTATTCGGGTGTTGCGCCTGAACTTGAGGCTGATGTGCTTGCACATTATCCAGAATTAACTCAAGGTTTAATCGACTGTGGTTTAGAGGCTGATAGGCGAGTATTACGTGTGAGCCTAGCGGATTTAACTTGGCAAATCGAGCCTAATGTTTTGCACCTATGCTTTAGTTTACCGCCGGGTAGTTATGCAACTGCCTTATTACGAGAACTTATCGCAACACCTAGAGCTTGAAGATGTTAAAAATTGCGTTAGCCCAAATTAATTTTGTAGTCGGCAATATTGCCGCCAATCTTGATACGATTGCGCGCGCCGCTATTTATGCGCGTGACCAGTTACATGCTGATTTAGTGGTTTTTCCTGAGTTAACCTTAATTGGCTATCCGGCAGAAGATTTATTATTACGGCAAGATTTTATTCAGGAGGCGAATCAAGCGGTTTATGAGTTAGCCGAGCGTGTGCCTGATATTGCGTTAGTTGTTGGTTATCCTGAGAGCATGGATGGCAAGCTTTATAACAGTGTTATTGTGTTGCATCACGGTGTTGTGCTGGCTAATTATCGCAAACAAGCGTTACCGAATTACGGTGTGTTCGATGAGCAACGCTATTTTTCTGCCGGTACAACCCCGTGTGTGTTTGAATTTAATAGTTGTTTTTTGGGCTTAACCGTGTGTGAAGATGTATGGCATGAGTCTATTATTAAAGCGAATCGTGACGCCGGTGCAGAACTGTTACTTACGCTAAATGCCTCGCCGTTTCATATCGGTAAAAGTCGGCAACGTGAAGACATTATCTGCAAGCACCGTACCTATGGTTTACCGATGATTTATGTCAATCAAGTCGGCGGTCAAGATGAATTAATTTTCGATGGCGCGTCGTTTTGTCAGCGATGCTCAAGGCGATATTATTTTCAGAGCGCGTGAATTTGATGAGCAAATCGCGGTTATCGATTACCAGCAACCACATTTTCGCGTACCTGCCTCAACGCCGTTATACCCAGAGCTGAGCAGTGTTTATCAGGCTTTAGTGTTGGGTATTAAAGACTATGTGCGTAAAAACGGTTTCCACGGCGCTATCTTAGGCTTATCGGGCGGTATTGATTCGGCGCTGGTGTTAGCATTGGCGGTCGACGCGTTGGGTGCAGAACAGGTCGAAGCGATTTTAATGCCGTCGCGTTATACCCAAGCCATGAGTATAGAAGACGCCATTTTTGAAGCAGAAGCGTTAGGTGTCAATCATCACACGGTGTCTATTGAGCCTGCGGTTAACGCGTTTGCCGGGATGCTAACCCCCATTTTTCAAGCTGATGCTAATCATGCCGATGATTTAAGCACTCAGCGTTTTAAAGTCGCGGCGGAAAACATCCAAGCGCGTTGCCGAGGCGTGATTTTAATGGCGTTATCAAATCGCCAGGGCAAATTATTATTGACGACCGGTAATAAAAGCGAAATGAGCGTCGGTTATGCAACGTTATACGGCGATATGGCCGGTGGGTTTGCACCGATTAAAGATGTGCCTAAATTGCTGGTTTATCAATTAGCCCATTATCGCAATAGCATAAAGCCTGTGATTCCAGAACGTGTCTTAACGCGTGCGCCATCTGCTGAATTGGCACCCGATCAAAAAGATGAAGATTCATTGCCACCGTATGACATGCTCGACCCTATCTTAGAACGCTATGTTGAACTTGATCAGTCGGCAGCGGAGATTATTGCGGCCGGTTTTAGTGCTGAACAGGTTGCGCGTGCCCTTAGCTTAGTCGATAAAAATGAGTACAAGCGCCGGCAATCGCCACCGGGAATTAAAATTACTACCCGAGCATTTGGTCGTGATAGGCGTTATCCTATTACGTCGGGTTATCAAGGGATAAAGACTATGACTTAAATAAAACAACAGCTTAGTTATCAGTTGTTACTTTTTAGACAGAATAAAATACCCAGAACGCGTCACCCGCATAGTCGGTTAATAAGACGTTAACCGGGTATTTATGGATTGCCTTAGTTTGGATGTTGTAAAATGACTGGCTTGCCAGGCCATTCGTGGCTGGTTTTAATTTACCCGGAAGTTATCTATGCGCGCACCTGTTTCAGAACTCGCTAAAACCATACGTCTTTGTCGTCACTCGTTCCAATCTGCAGCTATTTTTAGCTTGTTTATCAATTTACTGATGCTGTTTCCGTCGATTTATATGATGCAAGTCTATGATCGGGTGCTAGGCAGTAGCAGTACCTCAACACTTTTAATGCTGACCTTATTAGCCGTAGCATTGTTTGTGACACTGGGAGCATTAGAGTGGATACGCTCACAAATATTAATCCGCGTCAGTGCGCGTTTTGATGTATTGCTCAACGAAAGACTGTATAAAGTCTTATTTAGGCAATCGCTGTTAAGCGGGGGTAAAACTAGCGCGCAACCGTTAGGCGATTTATTAGTATTGCGGCAGTTTTTAACCGGTAATGGCTTATTTGCCTTTTTCGACGCGCCGTGGCTGCCGGTTTATATTGGCTTGTTGTTTTTATTCCATTTTACGTTTGGTATTGTCGCGATTATTTCAGCGGTGTTATTGATTTTATTAGCCGTTTGGAATGAACGCGCGACCCACGATGATTTAGATCAAGCCAATAAAGTATCGGTAGAAAGCTCAAATATTACTAATCGCAATCTACGCAATGCTGAAGTGGTACATGCTTTAGGCATGTTGCCGGATTTAATGTCGCGTTGGAAAGAAAAGCAGCAACGTTTAATTATGTTGCAAGCGGTCGCTAGCGAAAAAGCGGGTTTAATTACCGCGTTATCGAAAACCTATCGCTTAACCATACAATCGTTAATTTTAGGTCTTGGCGCTTGGCTAGCGATAGAAAAAGAAATTAGCCCAGGCTTAATGATTGGCGGCTCGATTTTATTAGGCAGGGCGTTAGCGCCTATCGATGTCATGATTGGAACGTGGAAGCAGTTTCTAAGTGCGCGAACGGCTTATGAGCGGTTAAATAATTTGTTAGCACAATTCCCTGCTGAAGCTGAGCGTATGCCGTTACCGACGCCACAAGGTATTCTTAAAGCAGAGCAAGCCATTGTTACGCCACCCGGTGCTAAAGTGCCGGTGCTGAAAGGTTTAAATTTTACGATAAATGCTGGTAGTTTTGTTGCACTAATAGGTGCCAGTGCGTCCGGTAAATCGACGCTGGCTAGGGCTTTGTTAGGGGTGTGGCCTACGGCGGGCGGAGCGATACGTTTAGACGGCGCTGATGTCAGCCAATTAGATCGGGGTGTTATCGGCACGCATATTGGTATTTACCGCAAGATGTGGAGTTATTTGACGGCACAATTGCCGAAAACATTGCTAGATTTGGCGAAGTCGATGCTAATAAAGTCGTTGCAGCGGCACAAGCGGCCGGTGTGCACGATATGATTTTACATTTACCGCAAGGCTATGATACTGAAATAGGCAGTACCGGCGGGATTTTATCAGCCGGACAGCGGCAACGCGTAGGCTTGGCGCGGGCTTTATATGGCAACCCGGTGTTAATCGTGCTGGATGAACCGAATTCAAATTTAGATGATGTAGGCGAACAAGCTTTGGCCGTGGCCTTATCGGGTTTAAAACAACGCGGTTGTACCGTCATTGTGATTACGCATCGCTTAGGCGTGCTAGGACTCGTTGATAGAATTATGGTGTTAGCTGAGGGCGTGTTAGTCTTAGATGGACCCCGCGATGAAGTGTTAGCTAAGCTTAATCAACAACGCCCACCTCAACCTTCTACTGCTATTGCTGCTAAAGCTTAATCACATGAATAAAACCAGCCAAACTTCGCTAAATGCTAATCCTATCGATTTAAACCGCTTTGCTGATGACACACCGATACGGCGTTTAGGTTATTTATTTGTTGTCGTCATGTTTGGTGCTTTCGGTGCCTGGTCGTTTTTTCGCTCCGCTAGGCAGCGCGGCGTTAGCACCGGGTAGCGTGACGGTTGAAGGTTATCGTAAAACCGTACAGCATTTAGAAGGGGGTATCATCAAATCTATTCTGGTGCATGACGGGGATAATGTCAGCAAGGGTCAAGTATTAGTCGAGTTAGATGATACGTCTTCGCGAGCACAATTAGAAACGTTACGCGGTCAGTTATTTTCAGCTTTAGCTAGAGAAGCACGATTAACTGCAGAACGCGATGGCAAAGCTAAAGTCACTTATCCTGAGCAGTTATTAGCGGCTGTCGATGATAACCGTGCTACTGAAGCCATGCGGGTACAAGAGCAAGCCTTTGCGGTCAGGCAGCGCTCGCGCTATGGTGAAATTGAAATCCTTAAAGAGCAACGCCAGCAATTACTGGCTAAAATCGAAGGCTTAAAAGCACAGCGCGCAAGCCGCAATAGCTTAGCCGGTTCATTTAACAAAGAGCTACGTGATTTTAGAGCCATGTTAGAGCAAGGTTATGTAGAGAAGCAAACGGTTACCGAGTTAGAACGCCGCCTAGCACAAGCTCAAGGCGATGAAGGGGATTTCACCGCGAATATCGCGACGGCACAAACGCAAATTAGCGAAATCGCGTTAAAGATTTTGCAAATTGAAAAAGAATTTCAGCGTGAAGTCGTTGATGAGTTAAGCAAAGTACAAATCGAATTATCGGAATTACAAGAAAAAACCCAATGGTTAACCGATACCGTGGCACGTACTATTGTTAAAGCACCAGAAGCCGGTATGGTCTTAGGGTTGGCGGTGCATACCATAGGCGCGGTTATTTCCCCCGGTGGCCATATTTTAGATATTGTCCCACAGCAAGAAAAACTCATTGTTGAAGCGCAAGTATCGCCTAACGATATAGACAGAGTGCATATCGGTCAAACCACAAGCATACGTTTTAGTGCGTTTAAAAGTGCAAAAACACCAAAAATCGATGGTCGGGTCGTGGCCTTATCCGCTGATAGACTCAGCGATGAGAAAAAAGAGTCTAGCTTTTATTTAGCCAGAGTCGAAGTCGAGCAAGCCGGTTTAGAGGATTTGCGCAAAAATGGCTTAATCTTATTACCCGGTATGCCGGCTGAAGTGCTGATTAATACCGGTGACCGTACTTTTTTTGAATATTTAACGCAACCGTTAACCAATATTTTTGCGCGTTCGTTGATAGAGGATTAATTATGCTAACCAAACTATTATTAGCTGTAAGTTTAGGGTTGGCGATGAATGCACACGCAAAAACCGATGATTTAATGACCTTATATGAACGTGCATTAGAAGCCTCGCCCGAATTACAAGGCAGCGAATATGCGTTAGAAATTGCTAAAGCGCGCGAAGACCAAAGTTTTGGTCGCTTACGGCCACAAATTAATGCAGTGGGCAATTATTCATTAAACCGGATTGAATATGATGAACCTGACGCATTGCGAGGACGTGACAATTCTAGCTATCCTGGTACCCGCGTCAGCATTAACTTGCAGCAAACGATTTTCGATTTACAAAATTATTTACTCGCTAAAAGTCAGCAATCGTTATCGTCACAAGGTGAAGAAGAATTATTAGCCGCTCATCAAAAGCTTATTGCGGATTTAATTGAGCGTTATATGGATGCGCTAGAAGCGACCGATAAAAGTGAAATTATCAAAGAAGAACTCAGCTCTACCGAAAAGCAGCTTGAACGCGTAAGAGCCATGCATGAGCGGCAAATGGCGATGGTGACTGACTTATACGAATTAGAGGCACGGACCGAAACCTTACGCAGCAATTTATTAGAAAGCGATAATGAGGCTAAAATCGCGCTAGAAAAATTACGCGAATTAACTGGCGATGCCGTTACCGAAATACGCCCGGCGCGTTTAGATGTGATGCAACCGCCACCCGATGGTGACATTGAGGGTTGGGTGAGACAAATTGGTCAAATTAATCCTGAGGTCATCGCGTTAAAACATGCTGTCGAAGCGGCTAAACAAAGTATTTCCGCCTATCAAGCCGGACATTTACCGACCTTGCAATTACAACTTAGCGGTATATACAGCGATACCACATTCAATAACCAAACGGCATCAACGGGTTATCAAATAGGTTCGGCTGCAATACAAGCGACAATTCCGATTTACGAAGGTGGCGTGACCAGTGCGAGGGTTCGTGAAGCCGAAGCACGGAAAAAATACAGTGAATCGCAATTAGAGCAAAAATTGCGTGAATTAGAAAAATTTACCCGCGCGGCTTATTTGGATATGGCGTCATCGTCCGCGCGCGCATTAGCTGCCGATAGACAGCTTGCAGCGAGTGAAAAATCGCGTGATGCGATGAATAAGGGCTATGAGTTAGGCGTTTCGACTATCGTTGATGTCTTAGAGGCAGAAAAACAGTTATCGGAAGCTAAGAAGCAACAACGCTTAACCCGTTATAAATATTTTAGAGCCCGTAGCGCGCTCTATCAGCAAACAGGGCGTTTAATCGGCTATGAGCTGGTGCAATTTAATCGATGGCTAATACCTATCGCGAGTAATAACGACGTCAACAAAAAATAATCTTATGAAAGCCATATTAATGACTGAAGTTGGGGCACCGGAAACACTGTCATACGCGGAAATAGCGGTACCGGAGATTACTCAAACTACCGAAATTAAAGTCCAAATTAAAGCTGCTGGCGTGAATCCTGTCGATACTAAGATACGACGCAACGGCTTGCTTTATCCATTACCGTTGCCTGCGATATTAGGTTGCGATGGGGCTGGTGTGATTACCGAGATTGGCAGTGCGGTAACTCAATTTAAACCTGGCGATCACGTTTTGGTTTTGTCATGGTGGCTTAGGTCGAGAGCCGGGTAATTATGCTGAATACAATGTATTAGATCAACGTTGGGCAGGTTTAATGCCAAACAATCTGTCTTTTGCTCAAGCAGCAGCACTACCTTTAGTATTAATAACGGCTTATGGCGGATTATTTTCAGCGTGGCGGTTTACGCGCGGGAGAAACAGTATTAATCCATGCCGGTGCCGGTGGAGTTGGTTCGGTGGCTATTCCATTAGCCAAAATAGCAGGCGCTAAAGTGATTACTACGGTGAGCAGTCAAGAAAAAGCCGATTGGGTTAAACAGTTAGGTGCTGATGCTGTTGTTTTCTATCAACAACAAGACTTAATTTCCGCTGTTAATGCGTTTACCGATGGGCAAGGTGTTGATTTAACTTTTGATACGGTAGGGCCTGATGTTTTTGCGGCGAGTATTCCGGCGACTAAGCATTTTGGCCGATTAGTGACATTATTAGACCCCGGATTAGTTAATTTAGCCGAAGCGAGAATCCGTAATTTATTAATAGGCTTTGAGTTAATGCTTACGCCTATGCTAAGAGATTTACCGACTGAACGTGATAATCACATGATGATTTTGAATCAGTGCAAAACCTATTTGGAACAAGGCTTATTACCGGCGTGCAGGATTGCAACATTGCCATTAAGTGATGCTGCTTGCGCTCATCGCACTATTGAAGCGGGACATACGCTAGGTAAATTAGTGTTAGTCAATTAAACTTAATGTGAATTCATCACAGACTACATAGTTTGACTGTTAATATCATGTTTTTCCAAGGCGAATGTGTTAATAAACGGCTACCAACTGAAGTAGGGACAGGGCATTCAGAGCGCATAACGCCAGGGATGGCGTGTAGTAGGGCAACGCAGGAGCAGTTGCCGAGGGCGCCGTAAATACATCCCTGTAGGCTTGGCGGCAGCATCCCTGCTGCCAACAC
>NZ_LAJX01000173.1 GCF_000963695.1 Methylocucumis oryzae | reverse complement strand
TATTGATTCCGGTTACCAACTTAAGACAGGACAGGTCATTCAGAACGCAGGACCCCGTAAATACGTCCCTGTAGGCTTGGCGGCAGCATCCCTGCTGCCGACACCTGCGCTCTAAACTCCCTGTCCCATCTTAAGTGTGTAGCCTTGATTTTCAAATCCAGTTTGGGAATCAATAATTATTAATATTATTTTATTTTTACCAGTTCTTTGTCGCCGCTAGAAAAATGGCAGGGCGGCGTGACAAAGTTATCGCAATCTTGAGATTGCTGAACCTTCGCGCCAGTCGGCGATAAGCTAATAGTTAATTCACAATAGCTCGCTTCGCTTTCAGAATGCTTTTTCAAGCTGAGCAAATTTTCAGCGACGGTTTTGGCTTTTCCTATGATTTCAGCCGAGCATGTTTTGCTGTCTTTATCGTTGGTATCAGGGGCATAATCGACATCGGCTGTTACATGAATATCATCAGCGCTAGTCGTTATTTTTAAATGTTGCACATGATTACCATCACGCAAGACATAATGTTCTGTGCCTGCTAACACGTTGCCTGATAGCGTTAACAAAGCGGCTAATAATAGTGTTTTTTTCATGTAGTCCTCGGTTAGTGAAGGGTTGAGATTAAGCCTGTTGGGTGCGTCTACTTTGCGACGCTGTACGCATAGCACATGGCTATTCTACCTTACTGCCTGATTTTGCCCAAAAATGCGTGTCTTCTAAGTTATGATTTGTTAGTGAGTTATTGCTATCGGCTAAGAATCATAGAGGTATAGGCGAAGTCAATCAGCAAAAATATTAGGCGGTGTTTTACTTTAAAGGTTTTTATGTTGAGTTTGTCGAAGTGGCTAGGAATATTGATAGGTTTGCTTATTAGCTTTCAGACGTTTGCTGATGGTAAGCCTATGCGTTGCGTAGCGTTTAGCCCTTATGTAGGCGGTTTAACACCCGATTACGGCGCCAGGCCGTCTAAGCAACTGGTTGATACCTTATTAGATAAGCTGGTAGCCGATACACCGTTTCGCTGCATCATGACGTATGGTGTGATTAACGGGTTAGAGTACGTCTTTGAGGCGGCTATGCAGCGTCAGTTAAGCGTGACTGCCATTGTTTGGCTTGATAAAGAGGTAGAGGTTAATTCGCAGTCGATTTCTAGTGCGATAGCGTTGGCCCGTAAATACGATAAAACCATTACGCGCTTAAGTTGTGGTTCAGAAGTGAGGACACGGCATGATTATCGCTACGACAGTGAGATTAGTCGATGTCTTCAGGCTATGCGTGAAGCTAAGCTTAGCCAGCCAGTGACCACGATAGATACTTGGTGGGAATGGTGTAATCGTCAGCAACCTTGCGCGCCAACGAGCTTTTCAGCTCAAGTCGATTGGATAGGCATTAATGTGTTTCCGTGGTGGGAGAGCCAATTTTCGCCTATTCATTCGTGTATTAGCGCTGAGCAAGCCGCGCAATTTCATTTAGCCCGTTTAGAAGAAGTGCGTCGTGCTAATCCTGGGAAAGACGTGGTGATTACCGAGTTTGGCTGGCCTAATGCGCCGGAGAATTATGCCGCCACCAATCGCCATACCGGACAACAATGCGCGGTAGCTGGAGTTGCTAACCAAGCGCTGGTTATTAACTCAACACTGGCATTATTAGGACAAAAAGGCTATTCGGCAACCGTGTTTGAAGCATTTTCCGAAACCTGGAAGCCGAGTAATGAAGGCGAGTCTGGACAATATTGGGGCGTATGCCAAGGCGAGCCGCCTTATCGGTGTAATGCGGCGGTGTTGATGTCCTTGATGAGGAATACACCACGAAGAAAGTAAGCCATGCAGGGTTGGGGCTACCAACGATTTCTTAACGGGTTTATGGATGGTTTCGGCAATATTATTTAAGCTATTCTTGAAGATTTAAAAGGACAGAGCTCATGACGGCGGATGACTGGTTAAAACGTATTAGGTTGGGGAGGATTCGACACTGGAGTTAAAACGGATCGTCATGCGTAGCAGCCACAAAATCGAAGGTCCACATGCCGACGGTTTGGCTGATGAATTGGCAGCAATGGCAAATGCAAATGGCGGAATATTGGTATTAGGTGTTGATGATAAAACCAAAGAAATTATCGGGATTGACTACACTTCGTTGGATACCGTAGAAAAATGGTTGTCCGAGATTTGCCAAACACGGATCAAACCTCCGTTAGATGTCTATTCGGAGCATATTGAGTTACCCGATAAAACAGGTCAATTCCGTCCTGTTATTATCCTAAAAGTTCCACGCAGCTTAATGGTCCACAAAAGCCCTAACGGTTATTTCAAGCGTTTTCTTGACGCTAAGCGTGAAATGGAGGCAGACGTACTGGCACGTCTCTTTCAGCAACGTAGCCAGTCCCGAATTATCCGGTTTGAAGAACAGGTTGTACCGGGCACTTCTGTAGAAACTCTCGATAGTTTTTTATCCCGCGCTTTCATAAAAAAAAGGCGAAGGTTCGGAAGAACAACAATTGCGACGATTGCATTTACTGAGTGAATTTGATGGTCAATTACATTTGTCCATCGTAGGTGTATTGCTGTGTACGGTTAATCCTACGCGCTGGTTGCCCTCTGCGTATATTCAGGCAGTTGCTTACAGCGGCAGCAGAAATGATCCTCAAGATCAATTAGATGCAAAAGATTTTTCAGGCCCGTTGGATAAGCAAATATGGGATGCTTTCGATTTTGTGCGCCTGAACATGAAAGTCCCCGCCCGCAAAGCGCTAGGGCGTATTGATTATCCGCAATACAGTTTACGCGCAATATTCGAGGCTGTTGTCAATGCCGTCGTTCATCGTGACTATTCAATTTGGGGTGGACGCATCCGCCTGCATTTGTTTTCCGACCGTTTCGGTTTGGAGCTGTATTCCCCTGGCTCATTGCCTAATTCAATGACTGTTGAAACGATGCGAATGATGTCTATGCCACGCAACGAAGTGTTGTCGAGTTTGTTTTCCCGTTACTACGTTGTCCGCGATTCAGGTCTAGGGCGCGAATACTTAATGGATAGGCGAGGTTCGGGTGTCGATGTGATTTTGGAGGAAAGTGAACGGCTTTCTGGGAAAAGCCCCGTTTACGAAAACCTTGCTGATATGGAATTAAAATTGACCATTTACGCGGCGAATTTACCGGCAGATGAGCTAATGATGACTAACGCGGTTTCCTGCTCAGAATAATTCCTGCTTCCTATCTTGAGTGTAAAGTGGATTTATATGATGCATTTAAGCAATGCATCAAGCTATCATCTTAGGGCGCGATAACCAGCGTACGTCGCATTCGGCGCAATATCCTGGTTATCGCCTAATACTTTTTTATTTCACAACAACCGCTTTAGTTACAAAATTATTGTTCACGCTGCTGTCTTTTTCTATCGACTGCGCTGTGGCAGACAGATTAATCGTTGTAGCAAAAGAAGGTGCGGTGGCTTTAACCGTAACAGTTGTTGATGCACCGCTAGTTAATGAACCTAAACGGCATATGCTAGCTGCGCTTTTAACACATTGACCTTGGTTAGGCGTGACCGCTGTAAGCGTTAAATAGCTGGGTAAATTGATAAATACATTAGTTTGCGTGGCGGTATTAGGTCCTAGGTTTGAAATCGTCAGTGTCATGTTAAACGCTTGGTTTTTGCTTACGCTAGCGGGTGTTGTCGCGGAAACGCTGACATTGGCAGCTTTGGCTTTATTACTGAACATGTCACGCAAGAACACGTCGGTATAAGCACTATCAGTATCGTCAGCGGTAATGTCTTTGGCGCCTGTTTCAAAGGCGATAAAACGTCCATCGGCCGATAAGGAAGGGCGGGCTTGTAAAAATGTAATATCTCCGGTGCTTTGTTCGTTCGTCGGGGTAACGTTAATACGCGTCGTTTTACCGGTATTACGGTCGTAAACAAAACTATCCCAGGCATTGTTGCTGTCATTAGCGACTAAATTGGTAGCTGATGAGAAAAACGCGATATAGCGCCCATCGCCAGAAATCATTGGCAAAATAGACTGGCCATCGGCGTTTTTAGTAATTTTGCTATTGGTTTTATTGATACGGTCGTAGACGAAAATATCGCTATTAAAATCGTCGCTATCATTGGCGGTGAGTTTGCTAGAGCCTGAAGAATAGGCAATATAACGACCATCGGAGGAAATCGATGGCGTTGTGCTTTTGCCATCAAAGCCGCCTGAGGTTTTGACTGGGACACTGGCGCGTGTCGTGGTGTTAAGTTTTACATCTCGGATAAAAACATCTTCGCTATTGGCATCGCCTGCGACTAAATTGCCGGATAAGGATGAAAAGACCACATAGCGACCATCTGCTGATATGTCGACGACACCGTTATTGACACCGGATTCAGCTTGTTGTCCTGAAGAAGACACGCTAACGCGAGTTGTTTTGCCGGTTTTGCGATCATGTAAAAAGATGTCGGCGGCATTATTGCTATCGTTAGCGACTAAATTAGACGCTGACGATGAAAAAGCGACCCATTGACCATCGCCTGATAAGGCAGCGAAATGGCTTTGGGCATTAGCTGCGGTTCCATCGCTGGCTTTACTAATTAATTGATTTTTACCTGATTGAATATCTTGCACGAAAATGTCGGGCAGACCATTGGTGTCATCACTGACTAAGTTACTCGCGACGGATTGAAAAGCGACAACTTTACCGTTGGCGGCTAAATTTGAGGCTAATGAAATGCTATTGCCTGTGGCCGTTAAATCTTTAGCAGTTTTGCTATAGCGATCATACAGAAAAATGTGTTGAAAAAAACCAACGGAGGCTGTTACTGATGTGTAACGACCGTCCGCAGAGACTGATGCCCAGGTGCTACCTGCATAAGAATTTGGGTCGCCGGCTTTGCTACCGATTGATTGGGTTTCGGCCGCTAGCAAATGACCTGCGTAAGCTGATGAGGCGAGTAATACTAAGGGAAGAAAAAGAAAACGCATAACTGTCCTGCAAGATTCAAAAAGCCATTATTGTAGCCAGGCTCATTGGGTGTAGATAGTGGTTCACTGTGTTTTTTCAATTGAGTTGATTTTAAGCGATAAACACAAAACTCTAAGCATCGCTGGAAATTCTTATTCAGGTAATGCAGAATACCGGCTGTTAATATCTTGTCTTACCGGGTTTTTTATGTCAGAACAAGCCAATGAAAGCGCAGAAGGTTCATCCAGTAGAATGTCACCTAAAAAAATTATCATCATCGTGGTCTCGGCGTTGTTATTAGTCGTGCTAGGCGGGGTTGGTGCATTTTTTGTTTTGAAAAGTCAAATGGGTTCAGAGCCCGCTGCTCAAGAGGAACATGGCGGTAGCCATAAAAAAAAAGAAGCACGGCGAGCCTGCGGTATTTTTCGATATGACCAAGCCGTTTGTGGTCGATTTTCCTAAAAGCGATACGATAAAGTTTTTACAGATTGCTTTTTCGTTTGCAGTCGATAATGAAGACACTGTTGCTGCATTAAAGAAAAACGAACCTATGTTGCGCAATAATTTAATTATGATTTTAACGTCGCAAAATCCTTTAGAGTTAAATAATAAGGAAGGTAAGGAAAAGCTGAAGGAGTTGATTTTGAAAGACGTTAATGAAACGTTGGAAAAATTAAACGTGCATGGCGAAGCCGTTGAAGTGTTATTTACCTCATTTATTATGCAATAACCCATGAGCGATTTACTCTCACAAGAAGAAATTGACGCCTTATTGTATGGCGTTGATGCAGGCGATATAGAGACTGAGGTTGATGATGGTTCAGATAAAAGCATTGTTCGCGAGTATAACTTCGGCAGTCAAGAGCGTATTATCCGTGGTCGTATGCCGACCATGGAAATGGTTAACGAACGTTTTACCCGGCTATTACGCATTTCATTGTTTTTGTTTTTAAGACGCTCGTCTGAAGTATTTATTACCGGTATCCAGGTTAAAAAATTTTCTGAATATATTTTAGGGCTGCATGTACCGACTAACTTAAACATTATCCGTGTGCCGCCCCTGCGTGGACGTGCTTTAGTGGTAATGGAATCACCGCTAGTTTTTACGTTGGTCGATAATTACTTTGGTGGTGGGGGGCAGTTTCATCCTAAAACCGATGGCCGCGAGTATACCGCAACGGAAATGCGCGTGATTCGTTTAGTGTTAGATATGATTTTTAAAGATTTAAAAGAGGCCTGGCGGCCTGTTATGGAATTGTCGTTTGAATATGTCGGCTCGGAAATCAATCCTCAGTTTGCCAA
>NZ_LAJX01000172.1 GCF_000963695.1 Methylocucumis oryzae | reverse complement strand
ACGAGCCTAATAAAGATGAGGCAGTGTTAAACGCATAACGCCCGCCTAAGCGATATGATGTAATGTCGGTATGCTCTTGATAAAAAGACGAAAAATTTTCCGGAAAAAAAGGTATCGATAAGTCGCCGTTGTCTCGTGTTTCATAGCGATATTCAAATTGTAAATTGAGCGAATCGCTGATATTGGCTTGTACGAAGGCATTATAAATATTTTGATTGACAGAATTATTGGCTCTGAAACCATCTGTTTCATAATGATATTGTCCTAAGCTGTAAGAGAGCTGATTCCACAAACCTGAATATACTGCATCATCACCGAAGGTATTGTTGCTGCCGTAAATTGCTGAAGATTGCACAGCATGGCGATTACGGGTGAACAGCGGATTGTACTCGTTAAACGCTAATGCGGAGGGGCCTAAACCATCGATGATTAGTATGTTACTTTGCGCCAGTTGCGGTTGTATAGGCGTCATATTAAGTGGTTGCAATAGCTGTGCTTGTAATAATTCACTGACTCTAGCAATTTCATGTCTAGGTTGAGAAGCGTAGCTGTCGGCTAGCAATCGATGAGCAGAATAGTTCGCTGGATCGGTTGCAATCGATTGCCAACCTTCAAGTAGACTTAAGCGTTGAAAACCTAAATCGTGATAAATTCTGCCTTGCGCAGCGCTTCTTGCTGCTAAATCTTTATCTAACATTAGCTGTGAACGATAGACAGCGCGGTTAGCATTTAATGACTTAGCTTGTTCAATGTCATGCAAGGCGGCAATTGTGCGATTGCTGGTTTGCTTAGCAATGGCATCGTAGAAGTACGGCGTTGGATCGTTTGGGTCTAATTGTTTGGCTAAACTGAATTGTTCTTGGGCGAGAGCATTACGTTTTTCTTCGTAATAAGCTTTACCTAAGTAGCTGCGTAATAAAGAATTTTGTGGGTCCAAAATAGCTGCGATTTCCAGGTCTTTACGGCCCTCTGCAACGTCACCAGTACGAATTTTAGTGAGTCCCAATCCTAAACGGGCTAAAGGCGAGGCTGAATCTAAATGTATGGCTTCGTTAAAGCTTTGTTTAGCAGCCGTTAAATCAGTGCGTAGCAGATAACTAAACCCCATAACGGTTTGTGTTCTTGCTAAACCCGCATCTAGTGTTAGGGCTTGTTGTGCGCTATGTGCGCTTTCGCTCAATAATCCTAAGCAAAGTTCTAATTCTGACTGTCGCGCCCATACCATTGCATCACCTTGAGCATTTTGACTTGCTTGCTGAGCCGCTTTAAGTGCTGGTACTAAGTTAAAACGGCTTTGTTCGACATACGATAAAGCTGTATAAGCGATAGCGGCTGTTGGGTTGAGCGTGACCGCTTGTTGGGCTAAACGATAAGCTTGGTCTTTGTTATTTTGGCTTAATGCGATGATGGCTTGTAACGCCAGCGCTTCAGCGTCATTCGGTTGCTGTGTGAGTACTTGGTGAATAGCGTGTAACGCCAATTGCACACGTCCAACGCTAAGCAGCATGGCTGCCCGAAGTTTTAAGAATTCGATGCTTTGCTGAGCGGTGGGTATCGCGTCCAACATGAATAATGCTTCATCGCTACGACCGTGATGGAAGGCTTGTGCAGCACGTTGTAATATCATTTGATTAGCACCGGTTAGCCAGGCATCACTGAATAGAGGCGGGTAATAAAGCGCCCAACTGACAGCATCGCTAGGACTTAATGTGATTTGCATTGTTGGTTTTTGGTTGACTTCAGCCTGAGCACCTTGACCGGGCATTAGCCGTACTTTGCCTTGCGGATTAAAAAAGGTTACTGCACCTTCATACACCCATAACCCTGCTGTGTGTTCATTTACACT
>NZ_LAJX01000171.1 GCF_000963695.1 Methylocucumis oryzae | reverse complement strand
TAAAGGTGGTCGCCTGTATTCTTGATAAAGTGTATGCAACAGGCAGAAAAGTAGCGGTAGGATTTAAAGAATCTATGCGCATCGTTTTTGATAAGCACCTTAGGCAGTGGAACTATACCGCCGTCCCTGAAAAGACGGCTCTGGCAATTGACTAAGTTATTTTATGCATATTCCTAATTAATTGTTGCTTAAAAGCTTTATGAACGCTATTAATCACTATGGCACTTCTTTGAGCAATACAAAACAAAAGCAAGGTAAACCAAAGACAAAAAAACCAGCCTTGGGGCGGTTGTTTTCAGGTTAGTGTTAGGCGCAATTGTTTTGAACTCAAGTAATTACAAATTTTTAGTAATTTTATATGGTTAATTCTGCCTGTTTATTTGTTACAGTTTGCTACGCCTTAAGAACTGTTCAATTTTTTAAGTAACGGGGATCGTTTTTTATTTCGGGCGAGTTTTCTAAAAGCATTTGAATAATTTTATTAAAATCATCAACACATACATTGCTAGATTGTTCAACATCTGGGTTAAAAATAGTAGCCAGTAAATCAAAAATAACTTTAGGGTATTTGTTAAGTAGATGTTGTAATTTTTTCTGTCTCCAATAAAAGTCGATTAATTTCAAAAGGGGTGAGGACGCTTTTTATGATGTTGACGGCGTCTTCAAATTCTTTGTCTAAAGCAAGGCTCATTACAGCAAAAAAACTAGAGATATCTGGATCCAAAAACTTTGCATCTTTAGGCCAGGCATTAAAAAAAGGTTTGATACGATTCTTCCAAAATTGATCATTTAGCTGGTAATTTTCTCCAAGGCAGCTTTCAATAAATCGAGCAATTGTTTTTAATCCTTCCCGACCTATAACGTTTAAGATGCTTTTCTGTTCATCATAGTTATAAAGTGCTGGATATTCAAAGCATAGCGAACTAAATAATTCAAAAATGGTTTCGGTACTATCCCCTAATTCCTTGGTGTGAAATTTTAAGCTATCTAATAAATAACCTTTTATATCTAGTCCAAGATCGGCAGAAACCTGTGGACTCCAGAGCCAGCCTTGCCATATAACAGCAGATTCCCTCGACGTGTTCCAATCTAAAAGCGGGATAAGGTTAATTCGAGTCCACCCAGCATCAATAACGTAAAAATAATGTAAGCGTGAAGCTAAGATTACGCGGGCTAGAATAAAAGGATTTCTTTCCTCATTAATTAACTTGTCTAAACGAGATAGTAAGCATTCTTCAGAGATTCTTTCATTTGCTTTGATGTTTCTTACAGAAAATCGGTTTATGAAGGCTTCAGTCAGAATTCCAATAGGATTGTTAATAGCTTGATTTTTAACACCCTCTTCTTCTATGAGTACGGGTTGGGCATGAGCCGTTAATAAATCAAAAAAGTTGCCAGAAATACGATTCTTCTTCAGTATTTATGGCAACAGAATTAACGGTTTGCTTTATCCACCATGAAACCACCCAAGCTTCTTTTACAAAAAAATTGATCTGGCAATTGAACAATAAGCTTTGCCGTTTCCAGCCAATATTGTGGATTATTTGCTTCAGATAAAGCCATGATCGACTTATGCCAAATTAGATTGTCCCAATTTGATGTGGCGGCGATATAGCCTAATGTTTCTAATGCAAAATCTGGCTTATCTCTGCAGATGTATCCAAATAAGTCTATTCGTTCTTCTTGAATAAACTCATCGGTTGATTCCGTTAGTTTTTCAATTCGTTGCTGAATAGGTAAGGTGATTAATTCGTCACGCGTAATATCACACCGATTTCCCCTGCCTGTGCTAAACCAAATATTAAATTCAGATCGCTCTCCCTCTTCTAATTTCCATCGCGGATATTTTGTCGATAAATCATTAAGTGCTGCTTGTAATTTTTTTGATAGAGTGGCGTTAAAGGATTCAAGCTTTACTAAGTGCAACCAAACCTTTCTGTCATTAATGTTTTGCCATTCGTGGTCTGTTATCTCCTGCCGAAACATCTCGCGTGGTGGCCCACTAAGAATCGCTTGTTCTAGTATTTTCAGTGCAGTGCGATTTAACTTTGGGCAAATCGAAGCCAATAACCTAAATTTTTCCCTAGTCGTTGCGCTTGACCAAAACCACCAGTGATTATCTGTTAAAAGATAATCCAATTTATCGGAAGGTGAGACGCAATCTGAATTTGCAAAAGCATCAAATATCAGTCGCTTAAAGACTGGAAATTGGAAAGTTTTCCATATTTCTAATACTGCCAAAGCTAAAGATTGGTTAGTTTTATAGGTGATATCCCAAAGGTCACGGCATAGCTCAATGAGCAATGTCCAATTATGAAATTGATTGTTTTGATCATGAGGCGAGATAGAGACTAAGTGCCACTCGCTAAAGTCATTTTTGTCATCCGCTTTTCCTAATAATTGCCAGTAATTCATTGCTTGATTCAAGAAATTGGTTATCGGCAGTAGCAATGACACTATTTCGGGATAGTATGTTTTAAGTTTCTTAAATTGATAAGTCTTAATCTGAATAACGACCTCCGCTTGGTAAGGAGGACTATCAGTATTGTTCTCCCATGGAGGGCGTTTTGAAAATTTAATTTTGGGTTCAAGCAGTTTTAATAGCGCGGATAAAGAGAATTCATCTCTACTAACTTTTATATTAGGAAACTCGTGATAAATGTTGGTAGAAATACAGTCGTTAAGTTTTAAAGCAATAATTCGCCAAAAGGTTAAATAAGGCTCATTCGGGGGATTTTTTTCAATTTTTGATTTAATGTGATGAATAAACTGAGGGTGTAAATTGGCGTTTTTTGCTAATGACCCATTCCACAAATTCTATTGATTCAAGATGATGGTCGACTAACCAATGCCAAAGAGTAAACGTTACAGGGTGAGGCTGCATTAAGTCATAAGCGATATGGTGTGAAAGTGATTGATTTTTATTTGTGGACGGCATCGCCAACAAACCCTCTTTTTCCAACACCGGTAACCACTCAATTTTCGGCGACAGTATAAAATTTTTTTGGCCGCGAAGTTTTTTTTCATCTTCTTTTTTAAGTGAATCAATGACTAGTAGAACTGATTCATCACTGTCATAAGGAGGTAACGGCTTTTTACTCGCATGAACTTTAATAATGTGCTCGATACTATCTAAACCATCACGGCAATATTCTGACCAAACTTTTAGCGTTTTATGTAGAAATATGTGGTCGTTTTCATCAGAATAGAGCAACGGTATTACGCCTTTTGCCTCCCAATCTAAGCTGGCTATTTCAAATTGGTCTTGCTTGGCTCCCACTAGACTATACGGCTGAATAAAATGTGTATACCCACGTCTTTTGTCAGCAGCAATTGCATCAGTTATATAACGCATTACAGGGTCATTTATGCTATATCCAACAAACAATACGGTGAAATGCCGAAATAGCTCCGTGACAAATCGGCTTGCCCATCGCTCAGTTAAGTATGCTGAGCCAAAATCACCACTAGTAAAAACCAGATGTTCACTGTTGGGATCTGCTTCTTCATCAATGATGCCATGTAAATAAACAATGCTTTGCCATTTGTGGGGCTTTGGAACTGGCAGTTTAGGTGCGGCATCACTGATAGCTCGCGTTGTAGGAGCAGCTAATAGAAAGCCATGATCGACATTGGTTGTAACAAGGCGATAGTTTTGTTGTTTGGTTTTTGCTAATTGCAAAATTGCAGCGTGGGTATCGACATTAGCGTTTTCTGGTAGCTTTAAGCGTGTAGCAATAGCTTTGCGTACAAGGTGCCTTTCAATTCTATCGGCTGAATAAAAACGCCCCTCTAATAATTCGAGAGCAGTATCGTAACGCCATTGCTCAATTGCCTTTTTTTTCTGGTTCTGACGGGTCTGTGGCAAGTTCTTCATATACCTTTTCAACTAATCCAGCGAATAGAGGTAAGCCAGCTGGGTATGATATTCCCGCACCGCAGAAAAAGAGTAAGTTATCATTTTCTTGAGCTTCTATTAATTTACGGGGAATGTCTGGAGCCTTTCCTGGAATAAATTTCATTTGAATTTTCGCCCTAATCAGATTGAGTTCTAGGTGTTAATCGGTGAAATTTAAACAATCTGATTTGGTAGATAAACCAGGCCCTGAAGATTATATTAAGCACAACCTCAAACGAGCTGTTTACTTGATTGAGGCTAAAGAAGGCTGGCGCGCCCGAGAGGATTCGAACCTCTGACCTCAGCCTCCGGAGGGCTGCGCTCTATCCAGCTGAGCTACGGGCGCTTGAAAAGAGCCGCGCATTATACACTAACCACTTTACGATAACATAGCCTTTAATTGCGCTAGGCTCGATTTACCGCGTTCTTTAATCACGGCTGCCGACAGTTGTTGTTTTTGTGGCCATTCTAAATCTTCGTTGGGTAATTCGCTTAAAAACCGGCTAGGTTCACATTCGCTGATGTCGCCATAACGTTTTCTATGAGTGCAATAGCTAAACGTTAACAGTTGTTGCGCCCGTGTAATCCCCACATAAGCTAGGCGGCGTTCTTCTTCTACTGAGCCTGATTCTATGCTGTTTTGATGCGGCAAAATATTTTCTTCCATGCCGACTAAAAATACATAAGGGAATTCTAAGCCTTTTGCGGCATGTAATGTCATTAAGCTGACTTGATCCAGTTGCTCATTATCGTTTTGCTGACGTTCTAAAATATCCATCAGTTGAATAGTCGCGACAACTTCATCGAGTGATTTGCGTTGCGTACTCTCTTTATCGGCAATGCGTTTAAGCCAGTCTAACAAATCATTGACATTGCGTTGCTTGCGTTCGGCGCCTTCTTTGGTTTTGCTGGTTTCGCGCAAATAATGGTGATAGCCAATTTGGTCAAGCATTTTTTCGACTAGGACAAAGGTATCGCCGCGCTGAATGGTTGTCGAATTCTCAACCACCCAGTCGTGAAACGCACTCAATCTATGCCTTGATTTTTCTGACAGCTTTTGCATTAAACCGAATTCGCTACTCGCGGCAAATAAGCTGATATGCCGCTCATTGGCATAAGCACCTAATTTTTCTAAGGTGGTTGGGCCAATTTCACGACGCGGTGTGTTGATAATACGCAAAAATGCAGCATCATCATCGTGATTGACTAATAGCCTGAGATAAGCCATGACGTCTTTGATTTCGGCAAAGCTAAAAAACGACGCACTACCACTGATGAAATAAGGGATGTTGTTTTCGCGCAAGGCTTTTTCAAATGCACGGGATTGATGGTTGCCGCGATATAAAATCGCATAGTCTTGGTAACGGCTTCCAGTGCGAAATTTATGGTGGATGATTTCAGAGACGATTTGTTGTGCTTCTAAGGCTTCGTCTTTATGGCTTAAGACGCGTAATGGCTCGCCATAACCTAATTCGCTCCAGAGTTTTTTTCTCAAAAACATGGGGATTATGGGCGATTAAATGGTTGGCAACTTTTAAAATACGTCCTGTGGAGCGGTAATTTTGTTCTAATTTGATAACGTGTAAGCGTGGAAAATCGTTTTGTAATTGCATAAGATTTTCCGGTTGGGCGCCACGCCATGCGTAAATGGATTGGTCATCATCGCCGACTACGGTAAAGCGGCCTAAATTACCGGTTAATAATTTTAGTAGTTGGTATTGCGTAGCATTGGTGTCTTGGTATTCATCGACTAATAAATAGCGTAGCTTATTTTGCCATTGCTCCAGAATTTCGCCGTGTTGTTGCAATAAAAGTACGGGTAATAAAATTAAATCGTCAAAATCGACGGCGTTATAGGCTTTTAAGCTGCGGCTATAGTCGGCATATAACAGCGCGGCGGGTTGCTGTTCGGTTGTGGCGACGCTAAGGGCTACGGTACTAGGTACAAACGCATTTTTCCAACTGCTAATCGCATGCGCATACGCATCGGTTTGTTCCGGGTCGTATTGGTTGCTATGGCTAATAAGCGTTTTTAATAACGTGAGTTTGTCTTGTTCATCAAACAGCGTAATCGCTGATTTATACGCTAAGGCTTTATGCTCTTTGCGTAAAATTTCCAAACCTAATGAGTGAAAAGTTGATACTCTAAGGCCGCGCCCGGTGCCTTGAGCTAGTAATTTACTGACACGGTGTTGCATTTCGCGCGCGGCTTTGTTGGTAAATGTGACAGCGGCGATATGCCGTGCGGCTAGACCTTGTTTGATTAAATAAGCGATTTTTTCGGTAATCACGCGCGTTTTTGCCACTACCGGCACCGGCAAGTACCAACAAAGGATGGTCGATGGTTTTAACGGCGGCTAACTGCTGGGGATTGAGTTTGGACATAAAGGGGTATTGGCTAATCTTGTGTGACTAGGGCAGGGCGCACAAGTATATAGGACACTGTTTTTCAATCAAGATGTGTTGTAGTCTTAAGTTTAGCTGAGTGTTGTTTGGCTATGTAATTAAGCCATGAGAGAATCGTTGTTATCAATTCTGAGCAAACTTTTATATCAATGAATAATCGAGCCGAGTGCGTTTTGCCTAAATCAACTCAACCCTTATCTCATCGCGCTTTATCGTTGCCTACAGCGATTAATCTGAGTGCTAAAGCGGCGCATGATCCTGTTTTAGAACGCTATTTAATTGAAACGGTGCCGGTTCAGGTGACCTATCCGCATCGTCAAGAAGTTATTTTAATCGTATTGCCAGTCACGCGTCGCATTGATTTAGTGGGTTTAGCGCGCGTGTTATCGGCTAAGCGAGCCGAATTTATTCCGCAATCTCTGATGCAGCAATGCTTTGGACAGTCAGAGCCGCTGTTGTTATTACCGTTTGCAGATAGTTACGCCGATACCCAGGTTTATTATGCCAGCGAATTACAAACGTTGACGCAGATACAATTTTGTCAGCATCAGCTTGAACAACGTGTTTTTTTAACGGCAGATGATTTTTTTGCGCGAGCAGGCAGGGTGCGTTGGTTGGAGCTTCCGACAGTAGCAAAATATAAAATCGAAGTCGCGCAAATTTTTCCAGAACAACAACGTGATGTGTTATTGCAAAAGCGTCATTGCATGTTGGGCTTTAGTTTGCAAAGCCAAAGCTTTATGCCCGCTAAGTTGGCTGGAATGGCTGAATGGATTAGCAAGCATTTTTCTGAGTGCAGTGTGTTAATCGGTGATGGTATTCATAGAATTACCTTAGAAATTAATGGTATGAGTAAAGCGCAAGCTGCCAGCCATGCGTTAAGCTTAGGGCAAGCTGTGATTGAGCAAGATGCGAGTATTTTTCAATCCTATCAGTCGCAGTGTCGGTTTCATTTAATCAGCACCGCTGCAATGCAAACCACGCCAGACTATTTTCAATATTATCAGTCTCTGACTCATTTATTTGAGCATGATGAAAAATTCCATGCGTCGGTTAACGCGTTTGCGACCAATTTTGTTGGCGAACGCCGCCTGATTGATGCCGACAGCTTAGCTTATTTTAAGCAGTTGTCGTGTCAGTATTTATTAGAGGAAATAGCGTTAACGGCCATTTTGCTTAGTCAAGGTGTCACCATTTTCGTCTATCCTGGTACGCTTAGAATTATGCAGGAATTAAGTTTAGGCGAGCATCCAGGTGTGCCTTCGGTGTTTAATCAGTTGGTTAGTATTAATCTTAGGCAGAAGAGGCGGTAACGATACTGATGCATAGAACTAAAACGGCTTAGCGTTAACCGAACTTGAACTATTGCTTTTAGCCTTTGATTAAAGCCCCTGTATAGTTTAGTTGTCGCCATGCTTCGTATAAAACAATAGCAACACTATTGGATAAATTTAAACTACGGCTTTGTTCTTTCATGGGTAGATACAGGCATTGCTCCTCTCCCAGGCTGTCACGAATCGCTAAGGGTAAACCGCGTGTTTCTGGGCCGAATAATAAACAGTCGTTCTCAGCAAAAGCAACAGTGCTAGCGATGCGTGTGCCTTTAGTGGTTAACGCAAATATCCGCTTGGGCTTTACTGTGCTTAAAAAATCTGGCCAAGATTCATGTAAGTTCAGGTTAGCCCATTCATGGTAGTCCAAACCGGCGCGGCGCAATTTTTTATTATCTAAGTCAAAGCCTAAGGGTTTTATTAAATGTAATTGAGCACCGGTATTAGCGCATAAACGGATAATATTGCCGGTATTGGCAGGTATTTCGGGTTCAAATAATACGATTTGTAACATAGTGAGTATTGAGAAGGTTGGGCTTATTAAACCCAACCTTGAAATGCGTTAGTCTTTAATCTTGATAGGCGTGAGTCGCCAAATTTCGTTGTTGTATTCAGTGATTGTTCTATCGGTAGAAAACTTGCCACTTGCCGCGCAGTTTAAAATACTCATGCGAGTCCATAAGTCTTTATCTTGATAAGCATGTTCTACGCGTTTTTGCGCTTCGACATAGCTTCTAAAATCCGCAACCGTCATCCACGGGTCTTGTGGACTAGTGAGTGACGCTAAGATGGGGTCAAAAATACCCGGCTCGAAACGATTAAAGTGACCACACTCAATTAAGTTAATGACGCGTTGCAAATCAGAATCTTGTTCGATGATGGCTTTTGGGTCGTAATGTTTTTTCATGGCTTCGACTTGGTCTTCTGTTAAGCCGAATAAAAAGAAGTTTTCTTCACCGACTTCTTCGCGAATTTCAATGTTAGCACCATCTAGCGTACCGATAGTTAATGCACCATTCATCATGAATTTCATGTTGCCGGTACCAGACGCTTCTTTGCCAGCAGTAGAAATTTGTTCTGATAAGTCAGTCCCTGGACATATCTTTTCCATCGCTGAAACGCTGTAATTAGGCAAGAACATTAGCTTTAGTTTGTTACCGACATCGGGGTCGTTATTAATAACGTTGGCCACGTTGTTGATTAATTTAATAATGCGCTTAGCCATGAAATAACCGGGTGCCGCTTTACCACCGATTAATACACAACGTTTAGTCCAGTTTTGCGTGTCGTGGCGCTTGATACGGTCATATAAATGAATGACATGCAGTACATTAAGCAGTTGGCGTTTATATTCATGAATACGCTTAACTTGTACATCGAATAACGCATCATGATCGAATTCAATGTTTAACTCGCGCCGTTTTAAGTCTATGAGTTTTTGTTTGGCTTGTTGCTTAGCTTCGCGCCAGCGTTGTTTAAACTGAGGGTCATCGGCATAGGCTTTTAAGCGACTCAGTTGTGATAAATCGGTAATCCATGCCGAGCCTATGGTTTCGGTGATTAATTGAGACAGTTCAGGGTTACACGCAGCTAGCCAACGTCTAGGTGTTACACCGTTGGTCTTGTTGTTAAATTTATGCGGCCAAAATTCATAAAAATCTTTAAATAAGCCTTGTTGTAATAATTTTGAGTGTAGTTCAGCTACACCGTTAACCGAATAGCTACCGACGATAGCTAGATAAGCCATTCTGACATATTGAGTATGGCCTTCTTCGATTAAGGACATACGCGCGATTCGCTCCATATCGCCTGGATAATGCGCCGAAACCTCTGCTAAGAATCGGGCATTAATCTCAAAAATAATTTCCATGATTCTGGGTAATAACTGTTTTACCAATGTCACCGGCCAACGCTCTAATGCTTCTGGCAATAACGTGTGGTTGGTATAAGCCATTGTTTGGCTGGTAATAGTCCAGGCTTGTTCCCATGGTAAGTTATGTATATCGATTAATAAGCGCATTAACTCGGCAACAGCGATGCTTGGATGCGTGTCGTTGAGCTGAAAGCAGTTTTTTGCAGCAAAATTCGTAAAATTATTGCCGTGTCGGCCTATCCAGCCACCAATGACATCTTGTAAGCTCGCTGACGTTAGTAAATACTGTTGTTGTAAGCGAAGTGCTTTGCCGTTTTCATTGGCGTCGTTGGGATATAACACCATCGTGATATTTTCGGCGGTGTTTTTAGCGGCGACCGATTCGGCGTAATCACCGGCATTAAATTCTTGTAAGTCAAACTCTTCTGTTGCGCTGGCTTTCCATAAACGCAAGGTATTAACGGTGTTATTTCTAAAGCCAGGTATTGGCGTATCGAATGGTACGGCTAAAATATCATGGGTATCCAGCCAGCAAACTTTTTTTTGTTACCTTCTTCATCGGTGTGAACTTCTGTGCGTCCACCAAATTTTATGCGTTGGGTATACTCTGAGCGTTCAATTTCCCACATATTACCGTTACGCAGCCAATGGTCAGGTTTTTCTACTTGCTCGCCATGCGCAATGTCTTGGGTAAACATGCCATATTCATAGCGTAGACCATAGCCTGTGACCGGTAGTTGTAAGGTTGCACATGAGTCGATAAAGCAAGCGGCTAATCTACCTAAGCCGCCATTACCTAAACCTGCGTCTGGTTCGCTTTCGACAAGCTCTTCTAACTCTAAGCCTAAGCTATACATCGCGTGATTGACATTGTCATCAATACCGAGATTTAGCATGGCATTGCTTAATGTGCGTCCCATTAAAAATTCCATGGACAGATAATACGCCCGACGGCAGTCCAATTGTTTGTAAGTGTTGTAGGTTTTTTTCCAGCGTTCGATTAAGCGATCACTAATGGCTAATGATAATGCTTCATAGGCATAATGTGGCGAGCGGCAATGTTCATCACGACCTAAGCGATGACCATAGTAACGTTTAAAGTCTTCGACGAGATGTCGTTCTTCCATGCCTAATTCTGGCAATACCGTAATCGTTGATTTTGGCTGGCTTTTTTTGAAAACTCTATGTGGCATGATGGCTTGGTTCGGTTAAATAAAAATAAACAGTGGTTTTGATAGACGTGTGGCGGAATTACTCGGCTAAACGTTTATAACCACCTCGGTAATATAAAATGGGTTGACCGGTACGACACAAGCTGTTTTGCACTTCACCAATCATAATCCAATGAGTACCGGCAAGCGTTTTGTCTACTAGCTTGCATTCTAAACTCATAAGACTGTCGGTTAGCACCGGTACGCCGTGAATGCCTGGTTGCCATGGGGTATTGGCAAAACGTTCTTGTTGACTACACCCGCCTGCAAATTGATTTGAGACGTCTTGTTGGTCTTGGCTAAGCACATTGACTGCGAAATACCCGCCAGTTTGTATGCCTTCGCCCGTGTCAGCACGTTCGTTTAAGCATACTAAAATCTGCGGAGGGTCAACAGATACGCTAGAAAACGCAGTGACTGTCATGCCCTGTAGACCGAATTTGTCCGAATAAGTGGTGACTACGGTGATACCGCTAGCCCATAGTTGTAACGCTTGTTTAAATTCGTCTGCGCTTACGCTCATCGATAATTCCGAAGTTAGAGAGATGGTAGAAGGTGTTTGGGCTACACACTTTAGTTGGGGCAGGGTATTCAGAGTGCAGGACGCCGTGAATACATCCCTGTAGGCTTGGCGGCAGCATCCATGCTGCCAACACCTGTACTCTGAATACCCTGTCCCGCCTTACGTCGGTAGCCGGTGTTTGCTACATATTAGCAATTAATGCATCAGCAAATTCACTGCATTTAATTTCTGTAGCGGCATCCATTAAGCGGGCAAAATCATACGTGACACGCTTAGATGCAATGGTGGCATCCATTGCCTGAATAATCGCATCGGCCGCTTCGGTCCAACCTAAGTAGCGCAACATCATTTCGCCAGACAAAATCAGCGAGCCAGGATTAACCTTGTCCAAATTAGCGTATTTAGGGGCCGTGCCGTGGGTGGCTTCAAACACAGCGGTACCTGTTAAAAAATTGATGTTACCACCTGGAGCAATACCAATTCCGCCTACTTGTGCAGCTAACGCGTCAGAAAGATAATCACCGTTTAAATTGAGTGTTGCAATGACGTCAAAATCTTCAGGTCGGGTCAGCACTTGTTGTAACGCAATATCAGCAATGGCATCTTTGATTAAAATTTTACCATTGGCTAGTGCGTCAGCTTGCTCGGCATTAGCCGCTGCTTCGCCTTTTTCGTCTTTGGTTTTTTCCGATTGCCGCCAGGTATAGGTTTGCTCAGCAAACTCGTTTTCCGCTAAGGCATAAGCCCAATTGCGAAAAGCACCCTCAGTATATTTCATGATATTGCCTTTATGAACAATCGTTACGCTACGACGTTGGTTTTTAATAGCGTAGTCAATCGCTGCGCGCATTAAGCGTTCTGTGCCTTCAGAAGACACCGGTTTAATGCCTATACCACTGGTCAGTGGGAAGCGTATTTTTTTAAACTGGTCTGGAAAGTGTTCTTTAAGCAGTGCTAAAAACGTTCGCAGTCGCTGCTGTTTTTGCGCAAATTCTAAGCCTGCATAGATGTCTTCAGTGTTTTCACGAAATATCACCATATCAACCGATTTAGGGTTTTTTACCGGTGACGGTACGCCGTTAAACCAGCGCACGGGTCTTAAACACACGTACATGTCCAGCATTTGCCTTAAGGCAACGTTTAGCGAACGAATGCCACCGCCAATAGGCGTGGTTAACGGACCTTTAATCGAAACTAAGTAGTTTTTACACGCATCGACCGTTGCATCAGGTAACCAGGTATCGAATAACCGATAGGCTTTTTCGCCGGCGTAGACTTCTAACCATTGAATCTTACGCTGGTCTTGATAACTTTTAGCAACGGCTGCGTCTAGCACTCTAACGGTTGCCCGCCAAATGTCTGGCCCAGTACCGTCACCTTCGATATAAGGAATAATAGGCTGGTCAGGGACTATAAGCCGTCCATGTTGCATAGTAATAGCATTGCTGTTCAATACTGGATTATTCATGGCAAATCCTTAGACGTGCGGAGGAAAGTGGCTGAAGACTATCATAGCAAAAGCTACGCTTTTTGAATAATTAAGCCGGGTCGCTGGTAAAAATTTAATAGATGCCTTTATAATCGCAGTCAATGCTGAGGAAATAATCTTCGGTACAATCACTATATTTAACTCGATAGGAGAAATTATGCACGCAGTGACGTTAATCAAAGGCGATGGTATTGGTCCTTCAATCATGGATGAGGCGGTGAAAGTTATTAATGCATCCGGTGTTAAGATTGCTTGGGAAGACGCTTATGCAGGTATGGCGGCTTATGAAAAAGTTTGGTACGCCATTACCTAATGAAACCATGGATTCTTTCGATAAAACCCGTGTGGCGTTTAAAGGACCGTTAACCACGGTGGTGGGCAAGGGGTTTAGAAGCATTAATGTTGCATTGCGTCAACAATACGATCTTTATGCCAATGTTAGACCGGCGAAAAGCTGGGAAGGTGTTAAAACGCGTTATGACGCAGTTGATATAGTCATTGTTAGGGAAAACACCGAAGGCTTGTATGCAGGTTTAGAGCATTATTTAACGCCTAAAAAAGATATTGCTGAAAGCTTGGCGGTGGTTACGCGTGCGGCCTCTGAGCGTATTATCGACTATGCGTTTAAGTATGCTAGAGACAATAAGCGTAAACGCGTCACTGCTTGTCATAAAGCTAATATTTTGAAGTACACTCAAGGCTTGTTTTTAGATATTGCCCGCGAAATCGCGCCGCGTTATCCCGATATTGAATTTGATGAAAAAATCATCGACGCTGCGTGTATGCATATGGTGATGAATCCACAACAATTTGATGTTGTCGTCTGTACTAATATGTTTGGCGATATTTTATCTGATTTAACAGCCGGATTAGTCGGTGGTTTAGGGTTGATACCAGGCGCCAACATCGGCGCCGATGCGGCATTATTTGAAGCGGTACATGGTAGCGCGCCTGACATTGTGGGCAAAAACATTGCTAATCCTACCGCTGTAATTATGGCGGGAGCAATGATGTTAAGTCATTTAGGTGAACTTGAAGCCAGTGCGCGCGTAGTCGCTGCTGTGCAAAAAAGTTATTAGCGAAGGTCGCTATGTAACACCAGATTTAAACCCTAATTCAACGACAGGAACTGATGGTATGGGCGACGCGATTGTTGCCGCAATGGCATAGCTATGAGCCGTTTAGGCTATGCACTTAAGGCTGGACAATACCAAGTAGGGACAGGGCGTTCAGAGCGCAGGTGTTGGCAGCAGGGATGCTGCCGTCAAGCCTACAGGGATGTATTTACGGCGTCCTGCGCTCTGAATGCCCTGTCCCTACTTAAGATGGTAGCCGCCGTTTGCTATCTGTGCGGCTAGAGCGCAAATGGTGTTGTTTACCAAACTCTGAATTCACCGGTGTCCATGTGGACAAAATTGGCGTAAGGATAATAGCCTACGCCACCGCGTTGTAATGCCAGCGCGGCATTTTTTATCGTGCGGGATGAAACGCCTTCCATGCGTATATCTATTGCTCTGCCTTCCATGTGTAAACTGTGTTTAGCGACACGTCTGCTATGGTGGCGCAGTGAGGCATTGGTATACGGTGAGCGGTAAGCTGAGATGACTTGGAAAGGTTTGCTGGTGGTTAGCAATTGTTTAACGTCGAACAACTGATCTAATAACACGGGGTCTACGGTGTGTATTGTATCGGTGTGATAGTCGCGGCATAAATAATTCACTTCATGCAACGCATCAGGTAAGTACCGGCCATGCTCAAAATAAGTGACATTAATATGTTCACCGGTATTAACATTGCTTAATGCTAAGGTTTTGTGACTGACAAAACGATTAATGTAAGCTTGTCTAATAGGCTGTTCTTCAACCGCTTCATGAAGAGCTTCGTGGTGGTGGGGGTGGTGTACAGCGTGGTGATGGGATTTATGATGGGTAGTTTTTGTGTGGTGATGGGCAACATGCTTGTGTGCTTTGCTGCTATGACTAGCATGGTGATAAACCTTGTGAACTTTAGCTTGGGCCTCGGCAATGCTTAAACCCGTTAACACTGAACCCATAGCTAATTGTCGTAAAAAGCGCCGACGCGACGGCATAGCCGCATTTAACGCCATGGATGGCGTGTAGTAGGGCAACGCAGGAGCAGTTGCCGAATCACTAAAGTCGTTCGTATCAGAGGAGTTGCTTAGCATAAAAATTCCAAAAGTTTTGTTAAATTTTCACGCTCCATTCTTAAGCATTGCTTAAAGCGAGCTTGCTAAAACTAAATACTGTGATGAATAACTCGATACAATCCTGATAAGGCGTAGGTTTACGATGATGAAAGAAGGAAAATGTCATGACTAAAAAAACTCAAAAACCCTCTATGTATTTAACAGAGGTGAAAGCCCTTTCGGATCGGATTGTCAAAGCGCAGCAACCGATTAGGATTTTGGATGCGATTAAATGGGATGACAGTATTAAGCAGGCGTTTTTACAAAGCGGGTGTAAACATTTGCCGTTAATCGACGCTGACTATTATTTGCAACGACCGCTAGGTTTTGACCCTGACCAAAAAAAACAAGAGTTTCATCAGATTGAGCGGGATTTAATGCGTAAACTCGGTCAGTTAAATCCATTAAGTGTCATTATGCGAAGGATTTGTCGCGAGTATCAAGACGTTGTTCGTATGCTAGAAAAACGCGGTAGTGCGACATTTTGTAATATTTCCCAAGAGTTATACGGTTCATCGCAAGACGTGTTTCATGTCGGTGATCCGACATTAGCTGATTTAGGCAGCATGATGGAGCAAACCTTAACGCAATTATTGCAATTGGAGTTTTTAACCGAAGAGCCAAAAACGATTAATGCTAAAGATGCTGTTGCAATATTAAACGAAAAAATTCAAGCGGTATTTCCAGGCGATGGCTTACGCGCGATGATTAGCGATGGCATTGTTTCCGATGCCGCCGCTGGTACGGATTACGTTAAGTTGCGTGCCGATGCGATGTTTAATATGCACGACTTGCGCGTGTTAGAAGTGCATGAAATCTGGGTGCATTTAGGTACAACGCTTAATGGCATGGCGCAACCCTATTGTACGTTTTTAGGTAAAGGGCCGCCTTCTGCGACCGTGACTCAAGAGGGATTAGCGGTATTAATGGAAATCCTGTCATTTAGCTCATCGCCAGAGCGTTTAATGCGCTTAATTAATCGGGTGCGCGCGATTACACTAGCCGAAGAGGGAGCTGACTTTATGGAAATATTCCGGTTCTTTAAAGCAAAAGGTTTAGATGATGAAGATAGCTACACTTATAGTAGCCGCGTGTTTAGGGGGAGTAGCGCACAAGGGATGCCTTTTACCAAAGACTTAACCTATATTAAAGGTTTTGTGTTGACGTATAACTTCATGCGCTTAGCGGTTAGCAAAGGTAAGCCCGATAGAATTCCGTTGTTGTTTTGTGGTAAGACGATGATTGAAGATATGAAAGTCTTAGTCGATTTAGTCGAAGAAGGTACGGTGATTCCACCTCGGTTTTTGCCGCCGCAGTTTAAGGATTTAATGGGACTATCGGCTTGGTTGAGTTTTAGTCGATTCATGACATCGTTGAATTTTAGGCAGTTAGAGCAAGATTATGCCAATGTTCTATAGATAGCCGTCTTGGCTTGGGTAGTTGGCAGCAGTTCTGTAGTTTTTTGATTGACAAGAATCATTTGAATATTAGATAGTTCGCGGCCTATTGTTAAGGTATTCAAAAAAAATGACTGTTTTGTTAAAAAAATCTGCGGAGTTAATGTGTTAAAATCGGGTTATAAATCCACTCAAAAACCACGTGAAGGCGAAATTTGCATAGACGCTTCACAATTGCGGCCGGGCGTGCATGTCCGGTTGCCTTTATCGTGGATGGAACATGAGTTTGTTTTTAACTCGTTTATTATCGCAGATGAAGAGCAAGCTAAACGCATTGCGGCAATGAATTTGCCACAGATTTTTTGCGATGTTAAGCGTAGTAAAGTACCGCCATTGCCCAAACAAGAAGCGACAGCCGATAACCAGCCGACTGAAGATGAAAAATTAAGATTTTCAGAGCTGAAAGCGCAGTTGATGGCCGAAAAGGCCGAAACGCGCAAAAGTCATGACGACAATACGCAAGCGTTTAGACAACGCGCAAAACCATTATATTGGCGCTGCAAAAATGGTTGTCGGCGCCTTTAAATCGTTTAGCCACAATACTAAAGAAAGTATTAAACAAATATCAGATGTTAGCGAGCGCTCAGCGGCTGCATTATTATCTGACCCTGATAGTGCGCTTGTGTTGATTACTGAAAAAGGTCAGCATGATGGCTTTGCCGCTCATGCGTTATCGGTGATGACGCTAGCGTTGCTGTTAGGCAAGCAAACAGGCTTACCTGAAGAAGCGTTACGAGCTATAGGTATAGGCGCCTTATTGCATGATGTTGGTAAACTAAGCTTTCATCCCTCTATGCTACGCAATCAGCATCGTAATA
>NZ_LAJX01000170.1 GCF_000963695.1 Methylocucumis oryzae | reverse complement strand
GCAGTCGATTATTGCTTTACTATAAAGGCGATATAAGTGCGCTGACATTATTTGGCTTGCATGCTTATGGCAGCGTTTGCTTTCCTGACGCATTGCCAAAATTATCCAGCGTCTTAGAACCAGAGCAATTCATTTCACAACAAGTATGTGTACACCCGGCGCAATTAGTCAATGCTGTTAATCAGCTATACAAACTTGATAACGATTTGCTTCAAGTAGAACAAGGATTTAATGAGCAAATTGACGCACCAGGCGGTGTCATTACCGTTTATATGGCGCGTTTTATGGTGTTAGACCCACCCCATCAACTACTAAAACCCTATCAATGCGCATTAAAAACCTTGCCGGAACTACGCTTACAACCGCTCGCCGAATTAGAGTTGTTGCGTAGAGCTTATGTCAAAGTGATGGAGTCTTAATGTACGAACCACTGGATTTTGAATTTAATCAAGCCGCACCACCCGGCTCTGCTCACGGCTATCTAGTGCCTGAACCTTCAGATTGTATGCGCTGTGGTTTATGTCTTAACACCTGCCCCACTTATCAATTAGAAGCGATAGACGCAGAAAGCCCACGCTGGCGTATTCGTACTCTTAGCCGCTTGTTATTCGATAAGCAAACGCTGACGGATGACGAACAAACTCATCTAAAAAATTGCGTGCAATGTCGTACCTGCGAAAGCGTTTGCCCTAGCAAAATGGCGTATGGCCAATTATTCGACAGCGCGTTAGCTCAACTCACTACTAAAAAACCATTCTTAGCTAAACTTGGATTTTGGCTGACTAGCCATAAGCATTGGCGCTATCTATTGTTACCGTTTGTTGAGTTATATCGGCGTTTTAAACTATCCGCACTCATGCGCGCCAGTGGCTTATTAGCCAAACTGGGGCTTACTGAAATCGATAGCGTATTAACCCAGCCAACGCTTAGCCCATTAAAATCGCATTACCCAAGTAAAACTCAACGTATTGGGCGTGTGGCATTATTTACTGGTTGTTTAACCGAGCATTTTGACCGTGCTACCCATTTAGCAACGATTAAATTACTCACTGCGTTAGGTTATGAAGTTGTTGTGCCATTCGAGCAACGCTGTTGCGGCGCTATTCATAAACATAATGGTGAAAGCGAACAAGCGCTAGTTAACGCCAATATCGCTATTTTTAATGGCTTAGATATTGATGCAATTATTTATACTGCGACCGGCTGTGGTGCGATGTTAGCGGATTACCCTGACAATGCATTTAAGTATCCACTCTATGACATTAACGACTATTTAGTACAACAAAACATAAACTCGCTACGCTTTGCCCCACTACCGATTCATGCCGTCGTTCATGAACCTTGTAGCCAACGTAATCTAACCAAATCGCAGGCTAGCGTTTACCCGTTATTACAAAACATCCCTGGTTTAACCGTATCACCGTTAGCCGATAACGCTATTTGCTGTGGCGCAGGTGGCAGTTATATGCTGACTCATCCAGTGCAATCTCAACAATTACGCAGGTTAAAACAACAAGTTATCAAAGACGCGAATGCAGAATTAGTGATAAGCAGTAACTTTGGTTGTATTCTGCATTTGCAAACGCCTCAACTCCCTCTTCTACACCCCGTGTGTTTACTCGCTCAACAATTACTTGATAAATAGCTTGACTTATATGAAATCATGCTGAAATAAATAGCACCCTCATCACACGCATACGCAAACAAATCCGCGTAGCTCTTCAAATCTACAGCCGTCTAATGGTATAGTGCGCAGCACAAAAAAAGTGCTGTTATGCACATAAATAATGAGGAGTCTATAATAATGATAAATGAAGACGTGGATCAGTCTAAGCGCCAATTTCTCACATCGGCATTGACTGTCGTTGGAGCGGTCGGCACGGGCTTTCTAGCGGTTCCTTTTCTTGCGCAAATGCAGCCTAGTGTTAAAGCCATGGCCGCAGGTGCCCCAGTTGAAGTTGATATTAGTAAAATAGAGCCCGGTCAATTAATTAGGGTCAATTGGCGCGGCAAACCGGTATGGATATTAAGTCGAACATCCCAAGTGCTAGACACGCTTAAAACGTTAGATGGCAAGCTACGAGACCCAGGCTCTAATGAATCTCTACAACCTGATTACGCCAAAAACCCAAGCCGCTCGATTAAACCGGAAATCTTTGTCGCTATTGGCTTATGCACGCATTTAGGTTGCTCACCAACGTTCCGCCCAGAAATTGCTCCTCATGATTTAGGTGAGAGTTGGCGAGGTGGTTTTTTCTGTCCATGTCATGGCTCCTGGTTTGATTTAGCGGGTCGAGTCTTTCAAAGTGTCCCAGCACCGACTAATTTAGAAATCCCGCCTTATCGCTATGTTAACGATAATCTTATTATCATCGGTGAATCTGATGGGGAGATAACAGCATGAAAATGGATAGATTCGCCCACCTAGGCAATTGGGTTTTAGAACGCTTCCCGCTAGCAAAAGTGTGGGAAGAACACATGACACATTATTATGCGCCAAGAAACTTTAATATCTGGTATTTCTTCGGCTCATTAGCTTTACTCGTTATGGTCAACCAATTCATCACCGGTATTTTACTGACGATGAATTACAAACCCGATGCTAAACTCGCATTTGACTCCGTTGAATATATTATGCGCGATGTCAACTGGGGTTGGCTCATACGCTATATGCATTCGACCGGTGCATCCGCTTTTTTCATTGTCGTTTACTTACACATGTTCCGAGGACTGATTTACGGCTCATTTAAACAGCCGCGCGAATTAATCTGGATTTTCGGTATGTTGATATTTGTTTGCCTAATGGCCGAAGCCTTCATGGGGTATTTACTGCCGTGGGGACAAATGTCTTATTGGGGCGCACAAGTTATTATCTCATTATTCAGCGCTATTCCAGTCGTAGGCGATGACTTGTCGCTATGGATACGCGGTGACTATGTCGTTTCAGACGCGACATTAAACCGCTTTTTTGCCTTTCACGTTATTTCCGTACCGTTGATTTTAGTTATGCTGGTGTTTCTGCATATTGTTGCGTTGCATGAAGTCGGCTCAAACAACCCAGATGGTATTGAAATCAAAAAATATAAAAATGAACAAGGTATACCACTCGATGGTATCCCCTTCCACCCATATTACACAGTTAAAGATATTGTTGGCGTGGCAGTTTTCTTAATTTTTTTCGCAACCGTTATCTTTTACATGCCGGAAATGGGTGGATACTTTCTTGAACATGCGAATTTTATTCCGGCTGACCCATTAAAAACCCCTGAACATATTGCTCCTGTTTGGTATTTCACGCCGTTCTATGCCATTTTACGCGCGATTCCTGACAAATTTGCCGGTGTTATCGGTATGGGTGGCGCGATTGTCGTGTTGTTCTTATTACCTTGGCTAGATAGAAATCCGGTTAAATCCATTCGTTATCGTGGAGGGCTGTTTAAAAAAGCATTATTATTATTTGTTATTAGTTTCATAAGCTTAGGCTATTTAGGCACACAGCCCGCCACACCTAGTGCGACAATAATGGCGCGAATATTTACCTGTATTTATTTCGGTTTCTTCTTATTAATGCCAATTTATACCCGTTGGGAAAAAACCAAACCGGTACCTAACCGCGTTACTGAAGAGCATTCCATAGAAGAGCAGTTACCGTTATTAATTGAGGAAATCACTGAATTACATCATCCAAGCGCATCTGAAATTGACCATCCGGCTTTTAGAAGCACGTTCTTTAGTAGAAGGCCTGACCCCGACAGAATCAAAAATGTCTTTACGCGCTATATAAAAAATCTAAAAGAGAGCTTGGACTGACTATGAAAACCATTACCACATTACTATTATTGTTTGCGCTAACATTTAGCGCACACGCCGAGCAAGCTGTTGACTTACAATCACCCGACCTAGATCCAAGTGATAAAACATCCTTGCTGCGTGGAACCAAGCACTTTGTCACGTATTGTTTAGGTTGCCATTCTGCTAAATATATGCGCTACTTAAAAATCGCATTAGATACGAATGTCGATGAAAAAGTCATGTTAAAAGACATTGCCCCAGAAGGCGCATCGATTTATGACACCTTAAGCAGTGCGATGAATAAACATGATGCAGAGAAATGGTTTGGTACACAACCGCCAGATTTATCATTGATTGCTAGATCGCGTGGCGCTGATTGGCTCTATAGCTATTTAAAAAGCTATTACCTAGACGACAGCCGTCCGTTTGGCGTTAATAATAAAGTCTTTCTGGATACAGCAATGCCTAATCCCTTTTGGCAATTACAAGGTGACCAACACCTTGTCCATAAAAAAACTATTTGGGGTGAACACACAACATTAGTCAACGATGATGTTGGCACGTTATCAGAACAAGAGTTCGATCAACTCGTTACTGATTTAGTCAACTTTTTGGTCTATGTCGGTGAACCAGTACAACAAGAACGCCAAAGCTTAGGAAAATTTGTCTTAGCGTTCTTATTGTTATTCTTAGTCATTGCCTATATGTTGAAAAAAGAATACTGGAAAGATGTTCATAGAAATGACTAACGACCTAATCCAAGCTGCCTATACCCGGCAGCTTGTTTAACAACACTAACAACACGGTATGGCAAAAATGAATACATGAGGTACGCAATGCGTACCCTACGACACGGTGTAAAAACCGTATACACGACTGTGTGGAGTATAGTTGAAAAAAAGTTACTCATTCATACGAGTAACTTTTTGTTTATTTAAGGCTATCAGAGTCAAAAAACGTTGATTCTGTATAGCCACTTATTTTAATTTATTACCGCTTACGCATTAAGAGGTTGTTTTTTGTGGCAAATATTATTACTCGTAAATCTGTAATGACGCTATTTTCGTCGCCAACATGCCCAATGAGCCACTGCGCCCGCTTTGTTTTACATGAAAAACAGATTACCGCTGACATTGAATTCTACGACCCTGCTAATCCACCGGAAGATTTGCTAGAGTTAAATCCTACAGGCGCTTCACCAACGTTAATCGAGCGCGAGCTAGTGTTATACGATTCACGCATCATCATGGAATATTTAGATGAACGTTTTCCGCATCCACCTTTACACCAAATGGATCCGGTATCAAGAGCAAATGCACGTATGCTGATTAAACGCATTGATCAAGAATGGTATCAATTACTTGATGAAATAGTGAATTCAGGCGAGAAAAAATCTGCGCGCGCGAAAAAATTATTACGTGAAAACTTATTAGAAGCGGAACCTATTTTCGCCAATAGACCGTTTTTCATGAGTGATGAATTCTCATTAATCGACTGTGTTGTTGTACCGTTGTTATGGCGTTTACCGAGTATTGGTATTGATGTTATCTCACAAAACGAAATTATCAATAATTACGCACAACGCATGTTTAAACGACCCGGATTTAAGCGCAGTTTAAGCGAGGCAGAAAAAGAAATGATGGATGTCCCTAAATGACCTCATTAAAACCCTATTTAATCCGCGCAATCTATGATTGGATTGTCGATAATGACTTAACACCCTACTTAATTGTGGATGCCATGCATCCAGAAGCGCGTGTACCAGAACAATACATACAAGACGGCAAAATCGTGTTAAATATACGGCCACAAGCGGTAGAAGCGCTCATTCTAGGTGATGACACTATAGAATTTAATGCTCGCTTTAGTGGTCAACCGATGCATATCCTCGTACCCGTATCCTCTGTACTTGAAATCAGTGCGAAAGAAAATGGTAAAGGCATGAGCTTTGCGCCAGAACCGCATGATTTTGATGAGCCGCCACCCCCGGTTAAACCTGCTAAAAAGCCTAGTCCGTCCTCTAATCGGCCTAACCTACGCATCGTAAAATAACAGTTTAGTCACCGCTAATCTTTTTAGCGGTGATTCTTCAAGTTAAGTTTTAGGTTTTTACAGCTCGCTGCAGGATACACTATGCATACCTTATTATTGATTTTATTACGACTTTTTTTAATGGCATGCACAGCGTAACCTACTCAAAAAACCGATAACTTGACCATTCAGAGTATATTACTCGCTAACGCGGCTTGTTAGCTCATGACCGTCAAGTAGCTTTTCCACCCTAGCAAGCGCTAAGTCAAACTCATAACGCTCGATAAGTAGTGCTAATTCGCTAGTCATCTGAGCATCAACCGTGTTAAAAAAACCATATAGATTTCTAAACGCTTGCTTAGCCTCTATATTATCGTGCCTCAACAGCTCTTTAAATTCATCAAGTTGTATTGTTAACGACCTAGAGTCTTGCGGATTATTAAAATAGCTAGCTGTTTTATTAATGTCTAAGTCTAGGTAAATCTTAAACACACTCCCTTTGCCTGGTTGGCTTTCTACAGTTAATTGGCCGCCTAATAAGTCGATAATACGTGCGCACAACGTCAGACCTAAACCCACTCCTTGGTAACGACGTGTACTTGTTGAATCTAACTGCTCAAATGCTTGAAACAAATATTTTTGTTTTTCTAACGGAATACCAATACCGGTATCTTTAACTTCAAAACAAATCCCAGCCTTATTGTCTTCTTGTTTTATCAGTTGTGCAGATATGGCGACAAAACCATGCTCGGTAAATTTAATCGCATTGTTTACTAAAATATTAATAGCATCCCGTAATAACCGTACATCGCAATACACTTGCGGAATATCAGGATCGCTATAGGTAAGCAGAGACAATTCTTTATGCTTAGCAACCTTATACTGAAACTCAACCACTTGCTCTAATAATACCTGTGGCAGGAAAAAACTATTGATAGTTTCCACATCGCCTGCTTCTAAACGGGAAAACTGCAGAATTTCGCTTAATTGCGCGGTTAATTGTTCTGAAGCACTAATGATTCGCTTGGCTTGTTCTCTATGTTTTTGAGGAATATCGGACTGCTCTAATAAATGCGCAAAACCTAAGATAGCATTCATAGGCGTTAATAATTCATGGCTGACAGTACCTAAAAATCTATTTTTAGCTCTAGCCGATAATTCAGCAGCATTTTTTGCTTGAGTTAATTCCGCTGTACGCGCAGCTACTAATTGCTCTAAGTTTTTCTGATAATTTTCTAATTCAGCATTGGCAGCTTCAATTTTAAGATTTTTTTCAATCAGACAACGGTTTTGCTCAGTCATTTGGGAAAATAAATTCACTAATGCATTAACCAAAACATCATTAGCATTTTGCAATATTTCCGCTTTTGAACCTTCGATAAGCTCATACGCTTGTTCAGGCCCGTGCCCTTGTTCAATGGCTTTAAGCTGCTTAGCCATGCGCTGATCTTCGCCTAAAATATGAAACGCTAACCAATTCGATAAAAAGCGTAATAGCTTTACTCCATTGAATTGACCGTTTTCGTCAAGTTCTTGTCGCAAAAACTCGACTTGTTTAGCAAACCCTTGATGAGCAGTACGATGATGCTGTAAATGCCTAATGTCTATACCTTGCTCAGTCATTAGCTTATCTTCAGTACTAAAATGCAACGACACATAATTGACTAAGCCGTCTAATAACTGGGTTGCATAATTATCGGTAGTTATGCAGTCTGCCGCTAATAATGACGCTGACGCATTAATCATATCGACCAACGTTTTATGCTGCTCATCAACTGTCGCTATACCAGTCAGATAATCCTCGCTCCATGCCATAAATGTCATCGTCATTATCCTCTAAGTGATGTTATTAGCGTCTGCACTGTTTGAGCGGCTCTTGGAAACTCATAATGGTCTATATCTCGATTTAACTGCTTAAAGCTATCACTATCAATAGCCGAGCTTAACAACGGCTTGAGTTCTCGCCATAGTTCGGCAGATTGCAAATCATCGGCGTCTAATTTTGTTAATAACACCTGCAAAACGCGGGATAAGAGAATCGGTGTTGATTAAAGCAGCGGGTACTGGACGTTCTTTGGCATAATGTTTAATGAGTACACGCAGCTTGCTTTCAGCAGCAGCTATGCTGTCTTGTAATTGATTAGTTAAATGTTCAATAGCTGTTTGTTGTTGATTTTGCTTTATGGCATGTTCTAAACGAGTTGAACACGCTAATACCTGTGCCAACTCCAGTATTCCAGCAGTATTTTTTAAAGAATGCATTATCGCTAATGCCGCCTCATTATCATTGTCTCTGAACGCGGACAAAAATTTTATCTGGGTCATGCAAATGATGGTCTAAAAAATGCTGCACTGCTTTGTTACTATCGAAATTAGCTTTGGCACTATGATGAGTAGATGTGCGACTAGGATAAACATACGGGTGCTTATCACTGACTGCCAACCATTGCGATAACACACTAAATAACAGCATAGGCTCTACGGGTTTAGTAAGAAATGCATTCATACCCACATCAAAACATTGCTGCCTATCTTCGACAAAGGCATTCGCCGTCATCGCAATAATTGGCGTATATTGATAGCCGGGTAAGGCGCGAATATGCGTTGTCGCTTCTAAGCCATCCATAACAGGCATTTGCATATCCATAAAAATTAAATCGTAAGCAGTCTGTTTGGCTTTCTCGATAGCTTCCGCACCATGTTGAGCTACCGTGACCTTCAAGCCTACAGATTGTAACATCTGTTTGGCAACTTCTTGATTAATCTCGTTATCTTCAACTAATAAAATCTTGGCGTCACTGTGAAATCCGGCAGGATTAGGTGAGCTGGCTAATTCCATGGGGTTAAGATTACGTTTTAATTTAACAGTAAACCAAAACTGACTCCCTGACCAATTTTGGCTAGTCACACCTACTTCACCGCCCATCATTGTCGCTAATCGACGACTAATAGCTAAGCCAAGACCCGTACCGCCATAATGCCGACTGATTGAATGTTGACCTTGTTCAAAAGCTTGAAACAATTTTGCTTGTTGCTCTTCCGTCATGCCTATGCCCGTATCAGACACTTGAAAATTCACAACAACGGCGTCTTCATCTTGATAAACAATATTCGTTGCTAGGGTTATGGTTCCAGCTTCAGTAAACTTAACCGCATTGCCTAAAAAATTAATCAGAATTTGACCAATGCGTAGCGGGTCGCCTAACAAAGATAAGCTAACTAACTCCGGTGCAGTATCAATATCTAAAACTAACGCTTTGCTTCTTAAGCGTTCTGCAATCATGCTACCGGCTTGGTCCACTATCGCGGCAATATTGATAGGTATTTCTTCTAACGTTAAGCGCTCCGCTTCAATCTTTGATAAATCCAAAATATCATTAATTAAGCTTAATAAATGTTTGCCAGAAGTTGTTATTTTATTGATTTTATCGAGTTGCTCAGCTGAATTTGCTTGATTGGCTAAAAGATGTGCCATACCTAAAATAGCATTCATAGGTGTGCGAATCTCATGACTCATATTCGCTAAAAAACGTGCTTTTAGCTAAGTTAGCCGTTTCAGCTTGTTCCTTGGACGCTCTTAATTCCAACTCCATGTGTTTTCGCATAGTCACATCGCTATGGGTACCTACTGCGCGTACAGGCTTGTCTGCGCTATCACGCACAACGACTTTGCCACGGCTTAAAATCCATTTATAAGCACCGTTTTTAGCTTGTAATCTAAACTCTGCTTCATAACTGCCTTCTGACAATAAGCGTTGTTTAAACATGGCCAGGGAATAGTGTTGATCGTCTGTGTGTAAAGCCACTCGCCACAAAGCTTCAACCGTATCCCAATCCGTTCTTTCATAACCTAGCATTTGGAAAAATGCTGAACTGCAATACACGGTATCCGTTGCCAGCTCCCAATCCCAAATACCGTCATAGCTTGCTTCTAACGCATAGCGATAACGTTCTTCATTCATTTTAACCAAGGTATTAGCCGCATTAAGTTTCTCTGTTCGTTCAACGACTAACTCTTCTAAATGCCTACGGTATTCATTTAATTCGTCTTCAGCACGCTTTTTCTCAGTAATATCGCGCCATACTGCGTGAATAAGTCTCTCATTTTTTTGGTTGATAGCCGTCAGAGAAATCTCAGCCCAAAACGACTCACCATCAACTCGCACATGCATCCATTCAAATTGATGGCTACCATTCTCAAT
>NZ_LAJX01000017.1 GCF_000963695.1 Methylocucumis oryzae | reverse complement strand
AACGCAGGAGCAGTTGCCGAGGACGCCGTAAATACGTCCCTGTAGGCTTGGCGGCAGCATCCCTGCTGCCGACACCTGGAGCCACAAGGATGTGGTGAATGCAGAAAACGCAGGAGCAGTTTTCTGTCTTTCTAAACGCCCTGTCCCGTCATAAGTGTGTAGCCTATTGCGTGTAAGGTTAAATGTGTGTCATCCGTTTTTTTTCTTAACATGCTTGAATAAACGTTGGCGTTTTTGTACTTGCCTTTCGGTGAGGGTGTTTTTTTTGCCTTGAAAAGGATTGGCTGTGGTTTTGAATTCTAGTCTTAGCGGCGTTCCGGCAAGTTGTAAGCGCTCCCGGAAATAATTGGTTAAATATCGGTGATACGAAAGCGGTAACGCTTCGGTTTGCACACCATGGACAATAATCACGGGCGGATTGCGCCCACCTTGATGAGCGTATTTTAGTTTTATGCGGCGGTTTTGCACCATCGGTGGTTGGTGGGCATCGGTGGCTTCTTTTAGAATACGGTTTAAGGTCGAGGTCGATAAATTGACCATTGCGGATTCAAATAAACTATGCACGACATCGAATAATTTGCCAACGCCGCTGCCATGAAGCGCAGAAATAGGATGTTTTTCAGCAAAATCGACAAAAGGTAGTTTAAGTTCGATTTGTCGTTTAACTTTGTCTTTTTGCTCGGTTGTTAAGCCATCCCATTTGTTTAGCCCGATAATCAAGGTACGTCCGGCTTCTAGTACTAAACCCAATAAATGCGCGTCTTGATCCGTCACGCCTTCGCTGGCGTCGATTAGGTAAATAACCACATGTGCTTTGTCTATGGCTTGTAAGGCTTTGATAACGCTAAATTTTTCTATGGTTTCGGCAATGCGCGAACGTCTACGCATACCGGCTGTATCAATCAGCGTAAATTGCTTGCCTTCACGTTCAAACGGGATATAAACACTGTCACGCGTGGTGCCGGGTTGGTCAAAAACAATCACGCGTTCTTCACCCAAAATACGGTTAACCAACGTGGATTTTCCGACATTAGGTCGGCCAATCACGGCGATACCTATGCCTTTGCGTGCGCCTTCGTCGTCAATCAGTTCCGCCGCAGAAGGTAATAATTGATTGATTTTTTCTAATAGGGCAGGGACGCCGCGACCGTGGCTAGCGGCTAGCAATATGGGTTCACCTAAGGCTAGACTGTGGAATTCAGCAGTTGCTGTAGGCGCATCTATCCCATCGACTTTATTGGTGACAAGCAAAATGGGTTTACCCAATTTTCTTAGCGAATCGGCAATGACTTTATCAGAGGCGCTAATGCCTTCGCGGGCATCTACCATAAAGACAACAAGGTTAGCTTCATTAAGCGCGATTTGTACTTGTTTACGTGAAATGCTTTCTATGCCTTCGGCATCATCAGCAATACCACCGGTATCGACGACTAAACAAGGTCGCATACCATGCTGTATGCGGCCATATTGGCGGTCGCGAGTAAGCCCTGGAATGTCGGCCACTAAGGCTTCACGGCTACGGGTTAAATAATTGAATAACGTGGATTTGCCAACATTCGGTCGGCCTACTAATGCGATAACAGGTAACATTTAATGTGCGGTCAGTGCGGCTAATGTGCCGTCAGTTGCGTAAACAAATACGGTATTTTCTATGACGATGGGCTTGGCTTCGATAGCAGCATCGCTAATTTTTATGCGTGCTAATTGTCTGCCATCCGTTGTGCTTAGCCAATGCACATAACCTTCAAAATCACCTACGACAACATAGTTGTCATAAACAGCAGGTGCCGATAATTTGCGTTGATGTAGCTCTTTTTGTTTCCATAGTGCTGAGCCAGAGCGCTGATCGAGTTGTATTACATCGCCTGCTGAATCAGATAAATATAAATTACGCCAATCATTGCTAATGCCGGAATAGGCCGAAATCGCTTCGTTACGCCATAAGACATCACCGTCTAGCGCTGAAACAGCGCTTACGCCGCCGTGAAAACTCGCAGTAAAAACGACGCCACCCGCTTCAATGGGGTCTACGTCTAAATCGACTAAGCGTTCGACTTCTGAGCGGCCTTTAGGAATGGCGACACTGCTTTCCCAGACAAATTTGCCGTCGCTAAGGCGTAACGCCATGAGTTTGCCATTGTCATAGCCGCCGATAACGCTACCGTCAACAATGACTGGTGTGCCTGTTCCACGCACAGTTAAGGCGGGAACGCTGATTTCATAATGCCATTGTTTAGCGCCTGTTTTTTCATTAAGCGCTATGACATTACCATCTGTGGTGTGTACGATGACGGTATTGTCTGCGACAACGGGTATGGATAAGACTTCACTGGGTACTTTTACGCGCCACAACTGCGCGCCCGTTTCACTGTTTAATGCGATGACTTCAGCATCGCTAGTACCTATCACGACAGTGCCTTTGCCCATACCGGGGCCGCCTGAGCACGGTGTTTCTAACTCAACTTCCCAACGTAATGCCCCGCTTGCTAAATCTCTTGCTTGTACAACACCTTCTCGGTCTGCGGCAATGATACTGCCGTAACCAATAGCCGGTACTAAATTTAGAGCTTGTCCATCGGCGCCGACACCGACTTTCTCATCCCAGCGCTCTTCAATAGTAATTTCTGCCGGGTATTCGACAAGCACAGCAGGTGGGTCGGCATTGTCCTCATCGCCAAAGAGATCGGTAATGCTGGATAAGGTTTCGCCTATACCACTGCTAGCACAGCCAGCAAGTGTTAAACTTAAGAATAACAGCAGAACTTTATGCATTACTTCGTGGCTTCCTGTTTTTCTGGCGTGGTTAAATCATCCATTTTCATTTGTAATACTGACGATTTGTTACCGTTGCGTTGCGCCGATTGATACGAGGTTCTCGCTTGGTCGGGTCGATTTAATGCGACATATAAATCACCGGTTAACTCATCATACTGACCCGCAAAACTTTCTGTGGTCGCAGGGTCTACTTCATTAATCAATTTTAAGCCTTGCTCGAGTTCTTTATTAGCGAGCATTAAGCGCACGAGTCTAATTCTGGCGAGGTTAGCGAGTTCTTTATCGCCGTTTTTAATCAGCTGTTCCAATACGGCTTTAGCACCTGGTATATCGTTATGTATTGCTTTAGTTTTGGCTAACATAAGACGGCTATAAGAGACATAATCGGTGCCTGAAAACTCGGTTGCTATGCGTTCGGCTATTTTAGTGATGCTATCGGTGTTATTAGCTTTGGCGGCTTTAACTAATTCATCGTAGAGTGCTGACGCTTGCTGAGCTTGAGCTTTGCGATAGTCTTGCCAGTAGTCCCAGCCGAAAATGGCGGCTAAACCTATGCTTATGCCGATTATGGCGGCTGTGCCATTTTCTTTCCACCAGGCTTTTATAGCCGCGACTTGTTCTTCTTCGGTATCGTAAATTTCCACAGGTATTCTCTTAAAGTTATGCTGAATCAGAGGTAGAGTTGTTGAAAAAAACGAATCGCTTCTGCGTCTGTTAAAGCGCGTTGGCCTTGTTCGTCGCGTAACGATTTGATGCTGATAACACCTTGAGCGACTTCGTCATCGCCTACTATGATGGCGTAATCCGCGCCGCTTTTATCGGCTTTTTTAAATTGGCTTTTAAAACTGCCACCTTCCATGTTGACTTGTAATTTCAGATGCGGAATGGCATCGCGTAAACGTTCGGCAAAATATAAGCCTGGACGCTGCGCTTGTTCGCCGACACGCACTAAATACACCTGAACCGGTTTGGCTAGCGCTAGTGTGTTTTGGTTTTCAAGTAACGCCAGCAAACGCTCCATGCCCATTGCAAACCCTATGGCATGGCCTGTTTTTCCGCTTAGTTGTTCGATTAAGCCGTCATAACGTCCGCCAGCACATACTGTGCCTTGTGCGCCTAATTGTTCGGTTACCCACTCAAAAACGGTTTTGCTGTAATAATCCAGACCGCGCACTAAGCGAGGATTGATTTGATAGGCAATGCCTAAGTGCGTTAATAAGTCAGTCACCGCAGTAAAGTGAGCTTTGCTGTCTTCACCTAAGTAGTCAAATAAAACTGGCGCATTAGCAATGACCTCGGTTAATGCAGGATTTTTGCTGTCTAAAATTCTAAGCGGATTTGTGTGTAAGCGGCGTTTACTGTCGTCATCGAGCTGTTGACTGTGCGTTTCAAAGTAAGTAACTAATTGCTCGCGGTAGACGGCGCGCTCAGCAAGCGTCCCTAATGAGTTAAGCTCTAATCTAACGTGTGCGCGTAAGCCTAGTTTTTGCCATAAACGCTCCATGATAAGCAATAATTCAGCATCGATTTCAGGGCCTGGCATTCCATAGGTTTCTACGCCTAATTGGATAAATTGGCGGTAGCGGCCTTTTTGCGGACGCTCGTGTCTATACATCGGGCCGTAATACCATAAGCGATGTGATTGATTAGGTAATAGGCCATGTTCTAAGCTGGCTCTTAAACATCCTGCGGTACCTTCAGGTCTTAAGGTCAGTGATTCACCATTTCTATCATCGAAAGTGTACATTTCTTTTTCGACAATATCGGTGACTTCGCCAATTGAGCGTTTAAATAATTCAGTTTTTTCGACGATGGGCAAGCGAATCTCGCTATAACCATAAGCGCTGAGAACCTCACGGATAGTTGCTTCTACAGCTTGCCAAAGTGGTGTTTGTTCTGGCAAGACATCGTGCATGCCTCGTATTGCTTGTATTGTTTTAGCCATGGTGTTTAAAGTTAATGACCGGTTTTTTTGGCTTCTTCAGATAAAGGGAACTGTTCTAATAATAGATTTTTGTATTCGTTGGCTAAGCCTGCGTTACCTAATGCGCGTTCAGTTTGCAAGCCGTACCATAGGGTTTCTGCCGTGTGGGGCGCGACAGCCAAAATAGCGCTGCAAAAAAAGCTTTTGCGGGCCAGTATTCGCCGCTACGGTAACTGAATTTTTGCATCTCTAATAAAGCGGGAGCATAGCTAGCATTTGCATTTAGCGCTTGTTTGAAATAGGCTTTAGCTTTTTGTTTTTGGCCTAAGCCAAGTTGGCAAATACCTGCATTGGTTAAAGCTAGCCAAGGTCTATCGTTAAGCAAGTTAGCGATGGCTTTGGTTAATAACGCCATACCTTGGTCATATTTTTTTCTATCACACAAAAAACGACCGTAATTATTTTGCACGCCTAAATCATCTGGTTTTAGGTTTAATGCGATGTCGTATTGTTCTTCTGCTTCAGGGTATTTTTCAATTTTTTCAAATAAAAATGCTAACGCATTATGGGCTTGCATATTATTGGGTTCTTCTTTTAACGCTAACTCTAAATTCTCTTTGGCGACTTCTAACCTATTCATATTTAAATAGCGTATGCCTAATTGCACATATATATCGGCTGAGTTTTCATCTTTTTTTTTTTCAAATAAAGAACAACCGGTAGATAAAGTGAGCACTGCGCATAAAATTAAACCACGTGTTGCAAGCATACGTTACGCCTCTACTGGTTTGAGTTTTAAATGTCTTCGACTTTTATCTTGTACACGACCGACAAGCTGGCCACAGGCCGCGTCGATTTGCTCGCCTCGAGTTTTTCTAACCGTTGTGACAAGGCCTGCTTCGTTTAACACCGTTTTAAATGCGTGTATGCGCTCTGGGCTAGAGCAGCGATACGAGGTTTGCGGGAACGGATTAAACGGAATTAAATTGACCTTAGACGGTACGGTTTTTAATAATCGAATCAGGCCCTTAGCGTCTTCTAAGGAGTCGTTGATGCCATCAAGCATGACGTATTCAAACGTGATTTTGCGTCTAGGCGCTACTTTAGCATTATCTCTACAGGCATCGAGTAATTCTTTGAGCGGATATTTCTTATTAATAGGGACTAATTCATTTCTTAGCTCATCAGTGACGGCATGTAACGATACTGCTAAGCTTACATCACAGGCTTCGGTGAGTTTATAAATGGCCGGAACCACCCCTGATGTGCTTATCGTAACGCGGCGTTTAGATAAGCCAAAAGCAAAATCTTCCATCATTAAATTCATCGCTGCGACCACGTTATCGAAGTTAAGCAAGGGTTCGCCCATGCCCATCATGACGACGTTGGTAATTTTGCCGTCATTGCCTAGCCTTTGTTGTGCGGCATAGACTTGGCCTATGATTTCGGAAACGCTTAAATTACGGTTAAAACCTTGTTGCGCAGTTGAGCAAAACGTACAGGCCAGTGCGCAGCCTATTTGTGAGGATACACATAACGTGCCGCGACCTTCTTCGGGAATAAAAACGCTTTCTATGCGGTTACCGCAGTGCGTTTGTAATACCCATTTACGCACATCATCGCTGGCATGTTGTTCGTAAACAATTTCGGGTGTAGCTATGATGCAGTTTTCGTTTAGATAAGTGCGCAACGATTTACTTAAGTTACTCATGTCATCGAAGTCGGTGACGCCTTCGTGATAAATCCACTTCAGTATTTGCTGCGTTCTAAACGGTTTTTCGCCGATACCGACAAAAAAGGCGGTTAAGCCTTTTTTGTCTAAGTCCAGCAAATTAACCTTAGGCTTAGCGGGTTCTAACACAGAGTTCATTGTCTGTGAAAAAATAGCTAATTTCTCTAGCAGCGGTTGCTAACGCATCTGAGCCGTGTACGGCATTTTCGTCAATGGTGCTAGCAAAGTCTGCGCGAATAGTGCCGGGTGCTGCGTCTTTTGGGTTGGTTGCGCCCATTAATTCACGGTTTAACGCTACGGCGTTTTCACCTTCTAAGACTTGCAACATGACCGGGCCTGAAATCATAAAGGCCACTAAGTCGTTAAAAAAGCCGCGCTCTTTGTGTTCGGCGTAAAAACCTTCCGCTTGTTCTTTGGTTAACTGTACCATTTTAGCGGCGATGATTTTTAAACCGTTTTTTTCAAACCGGCTGTAGATTTCGCCAATGACATTTTTTTGCGACAGCATCGGGTTTGATAATAGAAAAAAGTGCGTTCTATGGCCATGAGTGTTTTAGCTCCTATGAGTTAAGGGGTTGATAGAATGGGTGAGGTTACGGCAAATTGTCAATATGCTCGCCTTTTTTAACCGGTGGAATTAAATCTGCAGGACAGGCGCCTAGCATTAATGCGACAGGGCTAGCGATAAAAATAGAGGAATAGGTGCCGAAGAAAACGCCGAATAATAAGACTAGCGAGAAACCATGTATCACTTCGCCGCCTAAGAAGAATAACGAAATTAATACTAAGATAACGGTTAATGATGTCATGATGGTTCTGCTCAATGTCACATTTACCGATAAATTCATCATCTCTTCGACGGTTTTATTGCGGAATGTTAAAAAACTTTCGCGAATTCTGTCGTAGACCACGATAGTGTCATTTAACGAGTAGCCGATAAGTGCTAATACGGCGGCTAATACCGTTAAGTCGAACTCCATGTTCAGTGCGGAGAAGACGCCTAAGGTCACAATGACATCGTGTAACGTCGCAACAATCGCGCCTAAGGAAAATTTCCATTCAAAGCGCCAGGCGACATATATCAAAATGCCAATGGTTGAATAGAGCAAGGCTAAAAAGCCGTCTTGCGCTAAGTCGTCGCCGACTTGAGGGCCGACAAATTCAACGCGGCGTAAATTAGCCGGTTCCGTGGTTTTTTTGTTAATCGCTTCTAATACTTTTGCACTTAAATCAGCGCTGCTCACGCCTTCTTGTAACTTTAAGCGAATCAGTACGTCTTTTGCAGTGCCGAAATTCTGTACCGTCGCGTCAGAAAAGCCTGATTCGTCTAAAGTGTTTCTTAATAGGGTTAAATCTGCGGCTTTTTCATAGCCTATCTCGATAAGCGTGCCACCGGTAAAGTCAATACCCATTTTCAAGCCATTAACGCTTAACAGAACGATAGAAATAAGCGATAACAAGCTGGAAAAAAATCAGCGCGTAGCGGCGGTTGCCAATAAAATTGATGTTAGTAACTTTCATAGAGTCGTTGAGAGTAATGTAGGCTGATAAGCGTTATATCGATAATTTTTCAACGCGACGGTCACCGTATATCCAGTTAATCACCATGCGAGTACCGGTAATTGCGGTAAAGATAGACGATAAAATACCAATGATAAACGTCACAGCAAAGCCTTTTACTGAGCCTGTGCCAAAGGCAAATAACACGACGGCAACGACTAAGTTAGTGACATGGGAATCTAAAATGGTTGCAAAGGCTTTTTCATAGCCGATATAAATACTGGCTTGGGGTGAGTTGCCATTGCGCAGTTCTTCTTTAACACGCTCAAAGATTAATACGTTAGCATCTACCGACATACCGACAGTTAAGATAATACCGGCAATACCCGGTAAGGTAAGCGTAGCTTGTAATAGCGATAGAATAGCCACGACGATGACGACGTTAAACGCTAAGGCCATATTGGCAATCATGCCGAACAGTTTGTAGTAGCCTGCCATAAATAATACGACTAATGCAAAGCCGACAACGAAGGATAAAAAGCCTTTGTCGATGTTGTCTTGGCCTAAGCTTGGACCTACTGTGCGCTCTTCGACAATATCAACCGGTGCTGCTAGGGCGCCAGCTCGTAATAATAAGGATAAGTTTCTGGCTTCATCAGGACTGTCTAAACCGGTCGTTTGGAAGCGTTTACTAAACACGCTTAAGATGGTCGCCACGCTAATGACTTTTTCGACTTTTTCTTTATGCCGGACTTTTTCGCCGTTAACGATTTTGGTTTCAGTCTTATATTCGATAAAGACGACTGCCATAGGTTTGCCAACATTAGCTTGGGTGACTTTGCCCATTTTAGCAGCACCCGCACCGTTTAAGGTAATGAAGACCGCCGCGCGTCCGTCTTGGTCCATACCGGACGAGGAATCAACGATTTGGTCGCCCGTGACAATAATTTGTCGGCTTAATAATATCGGTTGACCGTTTTTCTCGTAGTATAACCGGCTAGTTACAGGTGGATGGCCTTCAACTGCTTTTTGTACATCGTGTTCTACATCGACTAGGCGATATTCTAAAGTTGCCGTTGTACCTAGAATTTCTTTAGCGCGGGTGGTGTCTTGCACGCCGGGTAGCTGAACAACAATGCGGTTTTCACCTTGCTGTTGAATCACGGGTTCAGCGACGCCTAATTCGTTGACACGATTGCGCAACGTGGTCATGTTTTGACCGACCGCATTTTTCTTAATGTCCTTTTGTTCGCGTTCGGATATTTTTAGCCAGACTTCATCTTGAGCGGGCGGCTCAGTTAGCTCTAAATTTCTAAAGTCTTTGTCTAATACAGTGAGCAACGCAGCTTTGTCTTCAGGGGCTTTTAGTTTTACTTTAATGAAACCGTTATCTTTAGCCACTGATTCATAGCGGACTTTTTCGTTTCTTAATGCAAGTCTAATGTCTTCGTTGTAACGCTCTTCGGCTTGCTTAACGGCAGCGTCCATATCGACTTCAAGCAAGAAATGCACGCCACCGCGCAAATCTAAACCTAAGTACATGGCATCAGCACCTATGGCTTGTAGCCATGACGGTGTGGTTGGCGCAAGATTAAGAGCTACGGTGTAATCATTACCTATTTGGTCTTTTATTAAATCAGCCGCTTTCAGTTGGTCATCGGTATTAGTAAATCGGACTAAAACTTTTCCTTCGCTAAATTCAAAGGCTTTTAATGCGAGTCCGGCGTTTTTAATAGCGGCTTCTATTTGCGTGGCTTTGTCTTGAGTGACTTTTTCACTACGCGTCGTCGATATTTGTACTGAGGGGTCTTCACCGTATAGATTGGGCAGTGAATAGAGTAACGAAATAGCGAAGATGGCTATAACTAAAATATTTTTCCAAAGTGGGTAATGATTTTGCATGGGTTATTCCAACGAGTGAGTTGCGTCCCTAACGAGTGGCGTTCCGATTAATCTTTCGCCACTTTTTTGGTAATCGCTTTATAAGTTCCTTTAGGCATCATACTTTCTATGCTTTGACGTTGTACTTGAATATGGGTGTTATCTGAAATTTCAAGTTTGACAAAGTTTTCATCAAGATCGACGACTTTGCCTAAAATGCCTCCAGACGTAACAACTTCAGTCCCTTTGTTTAATGCAGATAACATTTCTTTTTTTTCTTTAGAACGTTTTGGATTGTGGGCGTAAAAACAAGAAATAAAAAAAGATTAATAACGCAACTGGAAATATCATGCCCTCTAAGCCGGGTTGTTGCGCTGCGGGCGCTGCGGCAAATGCGTCAGCGATAAAAAAAACTCATGATGAACCTCACCTTAACCTTGTTATATTAAAAGCCCACTATTATGCCATATAATCAGAAGCTTTGCTGTTATAACCTTGAGTGTTGGTTAAGAATTAGCTTTTTCGGGCTATGCGCTTTAGACGGGGTAATGCGAAGTAGGGATAGGGCATTTAGAGCACAGGTGTTGGCAGCAGGGATGCTGCCGCCAAGCCTACAGGGATGTATTTACGGCGTCCTGCGCTCTGAATGTCCTGTCCCTACTTAAATGGGTAGCCCTTTTTCGCGTAAGCGATAAAACTCTTTTTTATAGGCCGCAAACTGCTGGTTTTCTATCGCAGTTCGAATTTCTTGCATCAGTTGTAAGTAATAATGCAAGTTATGCAGCGTGTTTAAGCGGCAACCTAGCATCTCTTGGCATTTATCCAGATGTCTTAAATAAGCCCGGCTATAGTTTTGGCAGGTGTAACATGTACACGACTCATCTAAAGGTCTCGGATCGAATTCGTATTGGCTGTTGCGGATTTTAATCACGCCATAGCGGGTGAATAAATGCCCATTGCGCGCGTTACGTGTAGGCATGACGCAATCAAACATATCAATGCCTCTGCTGACCGCTTCGATTAAATCTTCCGGTGTGCCTACTCCCATGAGATAACGCGGCTTATCACGCGGTAGGTGAGGGTGTACGGCATCAAGTGTGTTAAACATTTCATCTTTGGGCTCGCCTACCGATAAGCCGCCTATGGCGTAGCCGTCAAAGCCAATATCGATTAAGCCTTGCACGGACTCTACGCGTAATGCTTCGTACATACCGCCTTGTACGATGCCGAATAACGCATTCGGGTTATCAGCATGAGCGATTTTACTGCGCAATGCCCAAACGTAATGATAAGCGCATAGAGTCTGCGGCTTGGTCGACAGTTGCCGGATAAGGTGTGCATTCATCGAAAATCATGACAATATCTGAACCTAAATCACGTTGTACGTGTATGGATTCTTCAGGGCCCATGAAAATAGGGCTGCCATTGATGGGAGATTTAAAGGTAACGCCTTGTTCATTGATTTTGCGTAATTTACCAAGACTAAACACTTGGAAGCCACCTGAATCAGTTAGTATGGGCTTTTGCCAATGCATAAAATCGTGTAAATCGCCGTGGGCCTTAATGACGGCTGTGGTGGGTCTTAGCATTAAGTGAAAGGTATTGCCTAAGATGATTTGCGCGCCTATACCGGTTAAGTCTTCTGGTGTTAGCGATTTAACCGTGCCATAAGTGCCTACAGGCATAAATATTGGCGTTTCGATAATGCCGTGCTTAACCGTTAAGCGACCACGTCTAGCATCGCCATCGGTGTTGAGTAAATTAAATTCCATGAGTCGGATTTGATTGAAAAAAAGCTAGCAAAAAAGCTATCAACGTAAGGTGGGACAGGGTATTCAGGGTGCAGGACGCCGTGAATACATCCGTGTAGGCTTGGTGGCAGCATCCCTGCTGCCAACACCTGTCCCCTAAATACACTGTCCCTACTAAAGTGTGTAGCCCAAAAAAATAGCCGACGAGTCGGCTATTTTTGTATAGATTCAGCGGGTAACGGCTTTCGCCGTGACAAGTTAACGAACGACGTTATGTCCCCGGTTGCTCATGCAATTATTATAAGCGTTTTTGTAACGTTCTTCTGCAGTGAAACCTTGTTTAGCTGCACCGCCAAAGCCGCCTGCCGCTGCACCGATTGCAGCACCACGGCCTGCATTACCAGCAAATGCACCTACGATTGCACCACCGGCAGCGCCTAATAATGCCCCAGTACCTGCGCCTACTGCAGTTTCTTTAGCAGTACCGCCTGATGCTTGCGAGGCGAGGTGTCTGCATTCTTCCATGTCTTGGTTGAGCCGGTAAGCATTTCTATCATTATAGGTGTCGACTGTAGGAGTCCAGCCTGTTTGGCTTGCGCAGCCAGTCATTAATAAAGTGGTAATAACCGTTGTTTTAAGGATGTTGTTCATAATGGTGTGTTAAAGCGAGTTAAATACGGAGCAAGCTTAACTGAGAATGCCTGAACGCCAGGTTAATAAGCGTAGCGGTCAGGAAGTATAAGCTTTGACACCTTTGTGGCTTTGATTAAGTTGTTTAAGCTCTAAGGCCAGTTCTTGGTGTTTGGCTATAGAAAGTTGGATTATCTCTTTATCCAATGCTAAGAGATTAGGTAGATTATTAATCAGCACAGCAAATTCTGCTGATTGTTGAGGTAGTGTGTTCAATAATAGTGTAAGTCGTTCTGTGCGCTGTTGTTCGACAGCAATGACTTGCTCCCAATCACCGAGCAATGCCAATGCTCGCATGTGCTTGGTGAGAGTAGTAATGTCCTCTAATTCTGTCATGGTCGCAACGCTTAGTTTTATATTCGTCAGGCATATTATCCCAGCCGGATTTAATTTCTAACATTAACGTGTTCACTTCGTCGAGCAAACTTTCATCGTTAGAGTAATTAGCGTTGATTAAACGCATTATCATGTAATCATACAGATTATCTAAATTTTCTGCGAGTTCACCACCGGCTTCTTTATTCAATGCCGCTTGTAAGCCATTAATAATGGTGATGGCTCGGCTAATATTTTCACCTTTTAAAGCAATTTCTTTGCGCGCTAAATTACCTTTAGCAATGGCGATTCGCTCTAAAACCCCTTCCATTAGCATTTGTACGAGTCTATGTGGCGATGCGTCAACAACAGCGCTTTGTATGCTGATTTGTTGATAGCGTTTGGTGGCTGATACGGCATTCATTGTTATCCCCTGTGTCAAGCAACTTTAATCCAGTCAGTTCAACTGTTGTTGCGTATTAACGGCACATAGTCTGAAAACTTTATCGAATTTGCTGAAAAAGCTGTTTATTGCACATTTTTGGGGTGAATTCTGTAAGCGACCTGGTAGGTCGCGTTAGTGTAACCCGACACAAGCCGCTTCGTTATGGCAAGTTACTGCTATCGTCTAGCCTGACCTACATAGCTGTTTTTTAATAGATTGTTTTATATAGTGTATTTTGCTAGCAGTTGGTTGAATTCGGCTTCATCAATGATATTAACACCGAAGGCTAAGGCCTTATCGAGTTTTGAACCGGCTTCTTCGCCTTTAACAACGCAAGTGGTTTTTTTGGATACGGAACTGGCAACTTTGGCACCTAAGCGCTCTAATGCATTTTTAGCTTGGTCACGTGGCATTGATAAGCTGCCGGTTAATACCCAGGTTTGTCCGGCTAAAGGGCGTGGTTCGTCGGTATCGTTGTCTTCTTGTTCTGGCCAGGTGACGCCTGCTGTTAAAATTCTGTCGATAATGGCTTGGTTATTAGCGTCATGAAAAAAATCATAAATGTTTTTAGCCATAACCGGACCTATATCTGGTGCTTGCATTAATTGTTCAACACTAGCGTTAGTAATTGCGGTATAGGTTTTAAAGAATTTTGTTAAGGTTTTTGTGCTTTCTTCGCCAACTTCCGGTATGCCTAAAGCGGCTAAGAATGTACTTAATGTGGTTTGTTTGCTGGTTTCGATAGCGTCTAAGACGTTTTGCGCACTTTTTTCACCATGACCTTCAAGACTGGCGATGTCATTTATCTTTAAGCGGTAAATATCGGCAATGGTTTTAATCACGCCTTGGTTATACAGTGCTTCAATCAGTTTGCTGCCTAAATTGACGATATTCATGCAGCGCCTGGACGCATAATGGCGTATGCGTTCGGCTGCCTGAGCTGAGCAACTTAAACCGCCGCTGCATCGATAGGCGGCTTGGCTGTCAACGTTAACAATCTCTGCTCCGCAAACCGGACATTGCTTAGGCATGACAATCATTTGTCGTTCTGAGCCTTGCGCGGTGACTTTGGTGACTTTAGGTATCACATCGCCAGCACGTTGTATTTCGACTAAATCGCCTATAGCTAGACCCAGCCGGGCAACTTCATCCATATTGTGCAACGTCGCGTTGCTTACCGTGACGCCGCCAACAAAAACGGGTTTTAATCGGGCGACAGGTGTTAAGACTCCCGTGCGGCCGACTTGAAAATCCACTGCTAATAGCTCCGTTTCCATACGTTCGGCGGGGAATTTTCTGGCAACGGCCCATTTAGGTGAACGGGCAATAAAACCTAATTCGCTTTGTAATGTTAAGTCATCGATTTTATAGACAATACCATCGATATCCATCGATAACGTAGGTCGTAAACGCGCCATGCGTTCAAAATCCTGGCTTAGTTCAGCGAGTGTGCATGTTAGCAATTGACTATCTGGGTTATGTTTAAAGCCCAGTTTATGCAAATAGTCGATAATCCCTGATTGGCTATCAACGCTTGGCCCGTCTTGGAAATGTCCTAAACCGTAAGGAATAAATTGTAAGTCGCGTTCTGCGGCTATTTTAGGATCCATTTGCCGTAATGTCCCCGCCGCAGCATTGCGTGGATTGACAAAGCGTTTGGTTTCGGCTGTTTCTGCTATTTGATTTAGTTTGTCAAAGCCTTGCTTAGTCATAAAGACTTCGCCTCGAACTTCTAGCACTGTTGGTGGTGTGTTGGTCGTTAAGCGTAACGGTATTGATTTAATTGTTTTAATATTGTGGCTAACATCTTCGCCAACTGAGCCGTCACCGCGTGTTGCCGCATAAGAGAATAGGCCTTTATCATAGCGTATGCTGACGGCTAACCCGTCTAACTTCGGCTCGCTGTACAGGGTAATACTTTCAGTAGCTATGTTGAGCTCTTTAGCGGCTTTTTCAAAAAAGTTATAGGTTTCTTCTAAGGAAAAAGGCATTCGCCAGCGATAGCATTTTGCTGGTGTGTTCGATTTTGCGAAATTCCTCAATAGGTGTTGCGCCTACGCGCTGGCTGGGCGAAGTAGGTGTGACTAATTCTGGATATTGCTGTTCTAACTCAAGTAGCTCGCGAAAGATTTGGTCGTAATAAGCATCTGAAACGCTAGGATTATCAAGGATGTAGTATTGATAATCCCATTCGTTAAGCTTTTGTATCAGTTGTTGATAGTGTTCGTTAACACCAGGTTTGGACATTGCCAGGCTCTACTATAAGCTTTGTCGGATTAGTTGTATGGTATGGTTATTCAATGGCTTGCGCGCATGATCGAGAATGTCGCCATCGAGCTGGGTCGCGACAATGTGTATCGCTTCTAATAAATCATCGAAAACACTTAGCGGCTCATCTAATAATCCAGGTTGCATGAAAAAGACTATGCCTGGGCAATAAAAGTCTTCTAAGTCAGTATTAGGAAAAGTACCAGGTTCTACCATGCAGGCTACACCATAGAGCATCTGATTTTGTGCATTTAAGCGTTCAAAAATCTGCATAGCACCATAGTGTAAATGGGCAATTCTGAATGCGTTGATTAAATCCGCGCCATTAAAACCATGTTCATGTTTAGCGACGATGCTAAATTGTATTATTTCAGGCGCGACAAAGCGTGGCGTAGGTTCTTCGTGTTCAGCTTCTTCTTGCTCAATGTCTGCGGGCTCATAATGAAACGAATCAGTAAACGCCTCATCGGCGAAGAATAGCTCATCATGTTCTTGTTCCGGCTCAACCGCCGCTGTCGATTTTGGTTTTATAGGCACAATATCAAAATCATCGTTCTCATTATGAACAATCAGTGACTCATCAATATCATCAACAAAATTTTGCTCGAACAGAAAATCTGACTCTTCAGGGGATTTTCTATTTTTGAAATAATGCCAGGCTAGCATAATTAAAATAACAAACAAGCCGGTTGCAATGATTACGACTCTTAATAATTCTTTATCCATTAGCTTTCCGAAAGACTTACCGCTTCTTCAATATCGACTGCGACCATGCGGGATACCCCAGGTTCTTTCATGGTCACACCGGCCAATTGCTGTGCAATTTCCATTGTAGCCTTATTGTGAGAAATAAATAAAAACTGCACTGTGGTCGACATGTCTTCGACCATTTTAGAGAACCGCCCAACGTTTGCTTCGTCTAGCGGTGCATCGACTTCATCTAATAAGCAAAACGGTGCGGGGTTTAGTTCAAAGATTGAGAAGACTAAAGCCACTGCGGTTAATGCTTTTTCGCCTCCGGACAGTAAATGAATGGAGGTGTTTTTTTTGCCCGGCGGTCTGGCAATAATCGTGACGCCGGATTCCAATAGGTCTTGCTCGGTTAATTCTAAGTAGCTTGACCACCACCGAAGAGTTTTGGAAATTTTTTCTTGCAAACCGCTGTTTATTTTATCGAATGTTTCTTTAAAACGTAACCGACTTTCCTTATCTATTTTATTTATTGCTTGTTCAAGCGTGGTGAGAGCCGTGATTAAATCGGCATGTTGCTCGTTTAAAAAGCGCATTCGCTCGCTTTGCGCCTGGTAATCTTCTACGGCGGTGAGGTTAATCGTGCCTAAGCGCTCAATTTGTCCGGTTAACTCGTCAAGTTGGCGTTTCCATTGCGTTTCATTGGCGTGTTCAGACAAATGATTTAGGATTTGTCCTGGCTCCGCATCAAGTTCTTGCAATTGTTCTAATACGGTTTGCCGACGTACTTCGCTTTCTTGTAGCTCAAATTTTAACCGGTCTAATTCGTTACGGTGTTTGTCGAGTTCGCGCTGTAAACGAGCCAGTTGCTCTTGCGCGGTTATGATGTCATTTTCTAGGTGTTCTAGCGTGTGTCGGTGCTTGCTTAATAGCTGTTCTAATTGGTTTTTGTCGTCTTTTAATTGTTGTAAACGTTGCTTATCGTCGGTTAACGGTGCATGGGTTTGCTCAAGTTTTTCTTGCAATATCGCAATATGCGCTTGAGTTTGTGTTTGTAGCTGTTGTAGGCGAACGATTTGTTTTTCGCTGGCAGCTTCGCTGGTGTGTAAATGTTCTAACGCAGCTTCGGCTTGGTAAACGCGTTGCCGGGTTTCGGCCAATACGTGTTCGAGTTGGCGATAGTCTAAGGTTTGTTGCTGTTGTGCGTCTTCTATTATTTGTTTATGTTGTTCGGCTTCGGCGAGTAGGTGTTCTGCTTGTTGTTTTAATGTTTCAGCCGACATAAGCGCGCTGGTTAACTGCTCGAATTCTGCATGAGCGTCATCAAGTTCCTGCTTAATTTGTTGCCAACGCCGTTGTTGTTGTTCTAGTTTAGCCGATTGAGCGCTGAGTTCGGCGTGTTTTTGTGAAATTTCATTGGCTAATTGATTATGCTGGTGTTGTAGTTGTTCGCGTGAGTTCTCTGTATCTAGCAAAGCGTGCTCGCAGGCGTCGAGTTGGTCTTCAACAATGCTAATGCGTTGCTGTATGTCTGCGTGTTGTTGTTTTAATGCGCGTATGTGCTTTTCGCGTTGTAAAACACCGGTGTTGTTTTCTGTGTTGCGGTTAATTTGTAGCCAATCAACGCCAAACCACACGCCATCGGGCGTAATAACTGATTCGTGGGCGGCTAGTTCAGTGCTTAAGGCTAGGGCGCTGGCATGGTTTTCTGCACAATAAACACCGGTTAATAAACTGGTTGGTTTGACTGGGCTTTTAATTTTATCTAGCAAAGTAACCGCTGGAACTGGCTGAGCAGAGGTTGGGTGAGATGGGTTAGGACTAACAAACATTAAGCCATCGTCAGCAGTAAATTGGTTTAGCTGGGTAATCGCTAGGTTTAATTCAGGAATACATAGCGCTTGTAAGCGGTGGCTTAATACGGCTTCTAACGCATTTTCCCAACCCGCTTCAACGTCTAATTGCTCTGCTAAACGTGGTAACTCGCCCAAGCCTAGCGCGTGTAACTTGCTATTTAGCGCGTCATTATCCTTGCCCATGGCGTGTTGTTGTAGTAATTCTAACGATGTTATTTGACCTTGCGTGTGCTGTAAGTTTGAACGTAATTGGTGTAAATCATCGTGATGGTGTTTGCTTTGTTTGCGCAATGCCATAATGTGTTGCTGCAAGTCTGAAAATTCGGTGTGCGTGTTATCGCGTTGCTCGCTTAAATGCTCAATATGGTCGGTTAAACGCTCTATCTGTTCCGAGGCTTGCTCGTGAGTCATTAGCTCACGTTCGGCTTCGAGTTTGGTCAAGCGTTGCTGTAAGCTTTGGCGTTGTTGATTAAGCTGGGCGATTAGCATACGTTGCACTTCTAAGGCTTCTTTATGGCGCGCAGTGGCATGTAGCTGTTGTTGCCATTGTTGGCGGATTTCGGTTTGTGCCTGCTGTGCTTCAGCAACTCGTTCTTGTTGCTCATCTAATTCCTCTTGCGCTAAATCTAGGCGTTGTTCGGTGCTTAATTGCTCAAGCTTTATCGCATCTCGTTGATGGACTTCAATCGCTAGCTCGTTTTGGAATTGTTGAAGCTGTTGGCTGCTACGCATGATTTCATGATTCGTATCAGCATGAGTTTTTTCGGCGTGTTTAATCGCTTGCTCTAATGCGCTTAAGGCTGATGCGGCTGCGTAATATTCGCCTTGTGCTTGATTTAAGTGTTGCTGATGGTTTTTATGGTCAAGGCGCTTTTGCTGTAAATCGGCTTCTAATGTTCGTAAGGCTGAAAATACTCGGTTATGTTCGGTTGCGGCTTGTTGGGCTTGTTCGGTTAAGCCAGTTCTTTGTGCTTCGTAAGCCTGCCAGCGCATAGCTAAAAGCTCTAGCTTGTAGTTGCGCTCTTGTTTTCTTAAGGCGATATATTTTTCTGCTTTTTCGGCTTGTTTTTCTAGGGTTTTTAATTGTCTTTCTACTTCGTCACGCAAATCATTAAGGCGTTCTAAGTTTTCCCGCGTATGTTTCATTCGCGTTTCAGTTTCGCTACGCCGTTCTTTGTATTTGGAGACGCCGGCGGCTTCTTCGATGTAGGTTCTTAATTCTTCCGGTTTAGCTTCGACGATACGCGAAATCATGCCCTGCTCAATAATGGCATAGCTGCGTGAGCCTAAGCCTGTGCCTAAAAATAAATCGGTAATGTCTTTGCGGCGGCAACGTGTGCCGTTTAGCATGAATAAGGATTGGCCATCGCGGCTAACTTGGCGTTTGATTGCGATGCTATCGTATTGGGCGTATTCACCTCCGAGTTTACGTTCGGTATTGTTAAACACCAGTTCTACCGAAGCAGTGCTGACAGGTTTGCGTTCCGATGAGCCGTTGAAAATCACATCGGTCATATTGCCGCCACGTAAGTGTTTAGCTGAGCTTTCACCCATGACCCAACGCACGGCGTCGATAATATTCGATTTACCGCAGCCATTAGGGCCAACAATTGCCGTTAAATTGCTATGAATCGGGATAGTTGTAGCATCTACGAAAGATTTGAAACCCGATAATTTGATTTTCTCCAATTTCATTCAAACAAGCACATTGCGGCAAAACCACCATTATTAACGATTTTGATTGGAATTACGAGGTTGAAAGTGTAATTACTTCGATAATGAATTGATTGGGCGTCTGGCACCACTAAAGTGCTGTTGCCAGTAATCAGTGGTTAAATTTGACACTAAGACTTTGCCTGTTCGTTGGCTGGGCGCATGAATAAAATGATTGTCATTAATGTAGATGCCTACATGGGAAAAGACTTGACCGTTGGTATTAAAAAACACCAAGTCCCCTGATTGCATGGCATATTTCGGTATAGAGGGCAGGCTAGTGCCATTTCTTTTGCTGTTCTGGGCAAGCGAACACCTTGTGTACTGTAAACATGACGAACAAACCCGCTGCAATCAAAACCTTCCCTAGGGTTGTCTTTACCATAACGGTAAGGCGTACCTTGTAATGTTAATGCGTAAGCGACCGCCTTAGGTTGGCGAGAGGGTATGGGTTTGACGACGGTTTCAGTTTCAGGCGTCGAAGAGCAGGCACTGATTAAACCGCATAAAGCAAGCAACAATAAGTGTGAAGTGGTTTTATATTTTTGCATGGCGTCCCCAGGTTTTTGTCTGAGTTTATTTTGTGATTTTAGCAACTTCACTTATGATAAATACGCTGAGAGCTGTAATTAGAATTAGCGCATCATAATTTGTTTTCTTTACGTTTATCGACTCACGAGGATTACTCATGGCAACAGTGAAAAAATTAACAACAGGGCATGACATTTGGTTAGGCACAGATGCTGCCGATGTTATCGATGCCTTAGCAGGTAATGATAACTTAGATGGTGCTGGAGGCAATGATAGTCTCATAGGTAATTTAGGCAATGACTTGATTGCAGGCGGTAGTGGTAGAGATACGTTAATCGGTGGTGCTGGAGCCGATGTTATCGATGGTGGTGTTGATGCTGATTCTATCAATGGTAGTGAAGGTGATGACATATTATACGGCGGCACTGGTATAGACACGATAACCGGTGGTTCTGGCAACGATTATATTTATGGTGGTGCTGACAACGATAGGCTGTTTGGTAATAGCGGCTCTGATGCGATTGAGGGTGGTGACGGTAACGATGTCATTAGCGATGCTAGTGATTTAAAAAGCTATGGTTCGGTATCCACTGAAAAAGATGAGTTAATCGGTGGTTTGGGAAATGATACCTTGTACGGCGGCTATGATTTCATGTGGGGTGGCGATGGTAACGACACGTTTTTATGTCAATAAAATTGCTACAGTTTATGGCGGTTTAGGTAACGATAAAATTTTTGTTAATAATGCCAGTGGTGGTTCTTGGTTAGAAGGTGGTCTTGGTAATGATAGTATTGAAGGCGGTGCCGGGCCTGATACGATTTTTTCCGGTTATGGTAATGATACGTTAAAAGGGGGCGCTGGCAATGATGCTTACGTGGTTACTTTTGATAATTTTTACACAGATGATGGTGAGAAGGATACAGGCTACGATACGATAGTTGATACCGGAGGTGTGGATACCATTTATTTTATTCGTGATTATAAGGAGGATGGTCGTGATGATGATGTGGGTGCTGATGGCAAAGAATTAGACCCGACAGTAAAAAGTAATGATTATTTTGCTGTGATGCCTAATGGAATAGAGAATGGGGTGCTAGACAGTACAGTATTTGTGCATAGACTTGATATTGGCGGCACTTATACGGTTGCAACGTTGGTTGGTAATAGTAGCCCAAATGTTTTAACCGGTAGCGATTGGTATGATGTGCTCGATGGCGCGGGGGGTAATGACACCATTTACGGTCTTGAGGGTAATGACATCATTTATTTTGGAGAGGGTAATGACAAAATAGATGGTGGTGCCGGTGAAGATTGGGTTTATTCACGAAAAGATTTCAATCTAAACAAAGACGGCGTTAATTTTGAAAATATCGATTTATTAGAGTATTCCACAGCTATTACGGCTATTGGTGATAATTTCGATAATATCCTCGTCGGGAATAGTTTTAATAATAAGTTAATCGGCTTAGCCGGTAATGATGTTTTTGGTAGTGAAAAGGATAAAGCTACTGGCACTGACAAGATGACAGGTGGTGCCGGTGATGATCTTTATTATGTCGATTCTACCGATGACGAAATTATTGAAATAGCAACAACTGGTGGCAACGACACGATACGATATGCAGGAACGATAGCAACAACCACGTATATATTGCCGACTGGGGTAGAAAACTTGGTGATGGTAAGCAACCTTATTCATGGTGTTGGTAATAATTTAAATAATAAAATTACCGGTAGCTCAGCGGCTAACACAATAGAAGGTGGTTATGGTGATGATTATTTAGACGGTGGTTCCGGTATAGATACTTTTGTTGGTGGTTATGGTGATGACACCTATGTGGTTGATAAAATTGATGAAAAAATTGTTGAAACTGAAGGGCAAGGTAGCGATTGGGTGCAATCTAGTGCTGTCACTTTAGATTTAAACAATAATAATTGGGGGGGGAGTATTGAAAATGCTCGATTAACCGGCACGACGAGTTTACTGAATTTATTTGGTAGTGCGGTTAATAATCAGTTAATTGGCAATAGTGGTAGTAATCTACTGGATGGAAAAGGCGGTAAAGATACGTTGGAAGGAGGGTTAGGTGATGATATTTATGTCGTTGATACCATAACGGACTCTTTAATTGAGGTGGTTAACAGTGTTGATGCGACAACAGGAAAAATTAAAGCTGGTTGGATTGATACAATTCAAAGTAGTGTTAATTTTTCATTGGAGGAGTTATTAAACTTTGAAAATATTACATTAACCGGCACGGTGGCTAAAACAGCAACGGGTAATACGAACGATAATACTTTAATTGGTAATGATATAGCGAATACATTGTATGGCTTAAAAGGTAATGATATTTTAGAGGGTGGTGGCGGTGTGGATACACTGGTCGGTGGTAAAGGCAATGATACCTATAGATTGACCACTGATGGCGATATTATCAATGAATTAGCCGGTGTTGATGAAGGCAATGATACCATTGAGATTCAAACCACGTATTCGTTGGCGGCGCAAAAAAATGTAGAAAATTTGACATTAATAGGAACGTTAGTTGCTAATGCGACAGGTACTGATATTGCCAATAAATTAGTCGGTAATTCTGCAGCCAATATTTTAACGGGATTAGATGGCAATGACACTCTGGTCGGTGGTGAAGGAGCTGATACGATTATCGGCGGTAAAGGTTCGGATAGTATCGATTTAACCGAGTCTGCGGTAAGTAAAGATGTGGTTAGAATTGGTGCTGGCGAGTCTGATGCCAGTGTGACCGAAGCAGATACTATTGCTAAGTTTGCAATGCTCTACGATACGTTAGACTTAGTGAATACTAAAATAGCCTCAAATACATCTAGTGCTGATGGTATCGATAAAGGTGTTATCGAAAGTCATACCATTACCAATGGTATTATTAAATTTGATGATGCTGATACTTATGTTAGCGCTTTATCGATTAGCAGCACGAACCTGCCTAGCGTACTTGAATATTTGAAGGCCAATATTATTAACGATGCTACTGTTGCGTTTGTCGCAGGTTCGGATACCTGGGTTTTCCAGGATAATGGCGCTACCGATACGTTGGTCAAGTTACTTGGTATTTCGACAGCGACTAGCGTGTCTAGTGGGAGCTTTAGTAGCACGGCAATTCATATCGCTTAGTTTTGCGATTAAATCAATTAGGGCGGCAGGGATGTCGCCTTTTTTAGTGTTGTAAAGCTAGTTTTTATGTTAAGTCGACATGAGATGGATTCCTCCGATGATAGAAATCATCGGAGGGTTTGGAAATTTATTTTCCAGCTTTTTGTTCTTCAGACGCGTTGTTTCTTGTTTTTCTTTTTTCAAGGTTAGCAAATGTTTCTGCTTGTAGTTGTTGAGCAGTACCACTTTCTAAGTGAGCAGATTTTTCGCTTTTTAAGAAAGCAATAACTGCAACGATGCCGATGATGCATGCACCAACAATGATCCACAAGCTGTTATCTTCTTTAACTTCAGACATTTTTAAATCCTCAGATTAGGTTATAAATATTATTATTTCCCATTCCTATATGGGAGCGACCCAATCACTACGATGAGCCGGTTGTCAGTAATGCTAGAACAACGGTGCAATTTTTAACATGATATGTAAGCCTTGGTCAAGCATTTATAGATATTAATGCTGCTGGCGCTGTTCCCTTCAGCGCTAAATAATCTTAAGCTATTGTTAACTAATGGTGAGATTTCCAGAGACTTAGGAATGAATCCAACGTTTTTTTACCTGTTCTTTGTTTAGCATTAACCACTGTAGCGCGATGATAGGTATCGCAGACATGATTTCCCCGTTTACTAGCATTTGATACGCTTTTTCCAAGGGAATGGTGTGCACTAAAATGTCTTCGTGTTCATCTTTTAAGCCATGAATACCTGCTACTTGACGGCTATCGACTTTACCGCAAAACAAGGTTAACCATTCTGCTGAACATCCAGGTGATGTGTAAAAACTAGCAATCTCAAATAGCTCTTGAATAACACAGCCTGCTTCTTCAAATGCTTCACGGTGAGCAACGCTTATCGCGTCTTCGCCTTGTTCTATACCGCCAGCGACAATTTCAACTAGCCAGGCGTTTTTTCCATGTACCATAGCACCAATGCGAAATTGCTCAATCATGACGATTTCGTCCGTTATTGGGTCGTAGAGTAGCACTGCAACGCAATCATTGCGTATTAAGCATTCTCGGCTAATTTTGGGGCTTAAACCGCCCGCATATAAGCTGTGTTTAAGCCAATATTTTTCCATTCTAAAAAAACCTGGGTAAACGATAGCCTTATCAATAAGGTCAATTTTTTTTTCCATGACTGAGAGAGCTTGTTGAGGCGAGAAGGAAGATAAAGCTGATGCTAGGTTTTAAAGTAGCTGCCCTAATGTGACTGAGCCTGCATAGGTAATCACTAAATAGAACAATGACATAATCGTGCTAGCAAGCCAATTTAAGGTTAGGGTGTGTTTAATGATGAAAGACGCAATGAGGTATTCCCAAACTAGCAGCACGATAAGCGAATAATAGCTTAAGCTATGCTCGGTAATGGTAAGCCATGCTAAGACTGGGATGATTAAGCAAGAAATGGCGTTGGTAGAGAAGATGAAAGCCGATAATATTTGTACAAAAGCGAATAAAGCCTTGTTGCAATACAGCATAATCCAAACAAATAAGCTGGTAATGAGCATTTCCAGATTAACCTCATAGAATGATTCTATGGGGTCATCGGTCAAATTAGCTTGTATTAAAAACTGTATTACAAAAAAAATAATCAGATTATTTTTTAAGAAGCTAACCGAGCGGGGTAAACCAATCGGGTCTGCATTAAACCAGCACAGGCGCAAGTATTTCCTAAAACTGTCCATGACAATCTTAACAGGTACAATAGGATGTTAGGGCTGCCGTGATTATAAAAAATCGTTAGACGAGTGAGAGGGGGTGTCTAGGCTAAAATAATCATTCAATATTTGTACTAAATCTTTCGCTTTTTCTGTGAGTTGAGCTAAGCGAACGCGTGTCTTTCGGTTCCATCCTGACGGCTCTGTTGTCGGTAACAGCATTCTGGAAAACCGTAAGTTTTTTTCAAATACGTTGGCTAGGTTTTCAATTAAGTTTAATTCTTTTTGTTTATCTGAAAGTTTCGGCAAAATGAGTTTAGCTTGAATACGGCTTATCAGTAAATGAATAGGAATCATGATTAAAATCAGTGCTGCAATTACGATGGGGCCTATAAAAGGATCTAATAGCAGCTCCAGAATGCCAATTTCTATTTCAGCAAAAATAGCGCCAATAGCGATAATCGCGAGAACGGTTACCGTGCCAATATGCGAGCGCTCCTTCCATAACACCATATTTTTTTTTGACTTCAGGCATAACTACTGTTTCTAAATCAGAAATGCTTTTTTCTAGTGACTCAACAATTCGATAAGAGCGATCATGTTCAATATTAGCGAGTCTTAAGTCTATTTCCGCGAAGTAGTTAGCAGGCGTTGTACTAACGTCCTCTTGTATAATCGGCAAGACAACGAATTGGCCTGTGTTTAATCCTAGTTCTGATAATTTGCGCTGCCACAATGAAATAATGGCATTGGTGTTACTGATTTTTAAATTAGCTGTGGCTTCATCGATTAAATAGACAAATTTATTACTGTCTTGATGTTTTTGAATATGTTGAATCAATTCGTTGACGAGTTGTGATTCTTGTTCAAACGCATCAGTAAAAATTAATACTAAGTCCGAATTTTCAATCGTATGTTGCGTGAGTAGCGAAATAACCGGCGTCGATTGCGAGGTGATAACATTCGGCGCATCGATAAACAATTTGCCTTTTAAGCGTTCGCTATGAATGGTTTTTAATTCCAAATAGGCGTTGATACGCGCGCCTTCGCCTTGCTGCTGTTGCTCGATTTTATTGCTAATTCGATAAAAAGGGTAGCGCGGATCCACATCAAGCGCCGTACCCGGCAACATAGCTGAATTGGCTTGGTTGCTATATAAAAACACGGTAAATTTATGCGCCGACGCCTGTGCGCCACTTTGTAATTGTTCTGCGCCTAAATAATTATTAATAAAGCGAGGCTTAGCGGTGGAATTACCACCAATGATAGTGACGATAGGCCACCACGAATATTTACACGCAGTTGACTCTTCTGACTCAATTAAGCCTAAATCGTATTCGATTTGATCCAGTTCTTGAAAGATTTTGGACACTCTTAATAAGACAGGATTGTCATTGGCAAATTGTTTTTCTATATTCAGTAAGTACTTACTAACTGGTTTGTCAGGCATTGAGTTAACCCCATTATTATAATTGTTTGAGCTAATGGAAAAGAAGTATACACCCAGAATGACTGGGAAACGTAAAAAATCAATACAAGTGATAAACCCTAATATTTATGCCGAAAAAATCAGCTTAGAAAATGCGTAGCTGAATAAGATGTTAGTTGGATTTTTAGGATACCAACGTAAGTCGGGACAGGGTATTCAGAGTGCATAACGCCAAGGATGGCGTGTAGTAGAGCAACGCAGGAGCAGTTGCCGGGGACGCCGTGAATACATCCCTGTAGGCTTGGCGGCAGCATCCCTGTTGCCAACACCTGAAGCCACAAGGATGTGGTGAATGCAGAAAACGCAGGAGCAGTTTTCTGCCTCTCTGAATACCCTGTCCCTACTCAAAGCGTGTAGCCATTTTTTTACAAGGGAAAAAATTAACAAAAAATGAATGTATTGTTGCTAATTTAGTAAATAATTTGTCTTTATTTGTTGTTATTGTCAACAATTTAGTTGCCAAGTATAGTGGAATCGCAGTAAATGCAAATCAACCACAACAGACGAGGTATTTTATGACTACCAATTGGTATAAAGATATTATTACAGCCATTATATTTATGGCGGCTTTATTTGGCTTTATTTCTGGAGAATATGTTATTTCTTCAACATTATTTGCCGCTGCGGCGATTACTAGCAACGTTAACCTAAATCGCAAACGCGACGTTGCTGGTCATTTCTCATGCAAATAATTTGTAACTCTCTATTCTTTAATTTAGTCGTTCTTTAAAAAACGCCCAGGTTTTCCTGGGCGTTTTTGCTAAAACAAACCTTTAATCCCACTCAAAGATTTTCCACATATTAATGTGGCTACCATAATCTAAATCGTTGCTACGAGCATCGAGCTTACCATCGCCGTTAGTATCTAAAAAATAATAAGCAGGACCAATATCAGGAATGACTTTAATCATGTACAAGCGGCCGCCTCTGCGGAATTCTTGTATGGTTTTTTTTCCGCGTTTGATAATTGTAATATCGGGCTCTATGGCTTCGCCGCTGTGGACAGGGGGAGGGGGCGTTGGCGTTTCAGGCAAAGATTCTAAAGCGGCAGACTCATCATCTGCCGCGTTAATCGAAAAAGCCACGCTTAGTAATACGGCAATAAAGACGGAACGCATAAAAAAGCCTTGGTTAAAAAAGGCTATCTTATTACAGATTAGCCTTTCTTGTCTCATTGCCTGGTGTTAAGAACTATTTTTGCTCGTAAAGCAATTTCATAATATCTCTTTGCGCATCCAGCCAATCTTTTAATTCATGACCGGGTCGGAAGTTGCGTTGTTCGGCTTTATAGTAAGCAGCTTCGGCAATCATTGTTTCTAAATTAATAGCAGGCGCTGGTTTAGGTGAGTCAAACGAAAAACCAAAGGATAATAAGCGAGCAAAGTCTTTTGGCGATGCTTGCTGAATTCCTAATTTATCCGCGTGCTTTAAATTAAGTGTGCGGAACAACCTATCCCATAACGATAACACGCTACCATAATTGCTATCATGCTCTAATCGTTCTACCGAGTGATGGGAGCGGTGTATTGCCGGTGTTATCACTAGCCATCCTAACCATTTTTCGCCTTTAAAACTGATATTGCTGTGGTGCAGCATGATAAAGCAGGTTAACAGCGCTTCATTGACCAGTATCTGCATTTGATCTAAGCCAATAGAAATTACATAACCGGCTTTTAGTAAATTTGTGATTAATACTTCTAACACATGCACTCTAAATGCGGTTGAGATGTTTAAAAACGGCTCGTTGTGGTGTACACGATGAAACATCCATAAACAATCAAAGTGATGGCAAGCTCTATGCCATAGATACAGCACTAAATCCAATCCGATAAACGCGAGTAATGCTTTTACCCATGTATTAGGTAATTGACTAAAGCCACTGATGCTCAAATGTTGTTGCGCAAATACGACGACAGCAAAGCTAGCGATAGACGTTACGATGCTGTTAAAAATGAAAAGACAGCTATTGGTCATATAGGAACGCCTAATTGCGGCACTAGGCCATTTTTTCTCTAGGAAAAAATGAATTCCCAAACAGATAAACAGGCAAAGAGGAGCAGTAATCCCAAAGCGATTAATTCGCCTGATAGATTAAGTACTAGCCAATGAATCGCATCATTGAAAAAAACCAAAATATTTAACATAAATTCTCCTTACGTCACAGATAAAACCGTGTTCGGGCAAAAACATCATAATGATGCCAAGTGACAAACACGTGACTTAAAGTCAAAGCTGTTAAGTCGTTACGCTGGTTTTATAAGAAAAGCATATTTCATGCCTGATATAAGGATAACTGTAGTTATTTTCAAGTGTATTGTAATATATTGATTTTTAATATTTATTTTTTTATCGTGATGACATGGATACTGCCTATCGGCATTGCGTTTAATTTGTAAGCTGTGCCTATCCGTGCAATATGTTGTTGTTATGCACCAAATAAAGCATTTTTTAGATAATTGTTAACCGTATGTGAATAGTAAAAATCCTAAAGCATGATAAACCCAAGGTGAGTGTTACCAACAGTCGCCATATTCCATCACCAACAAATGGCAATCAAATAAGGCCTGGGGAAATTTTTATCGCGATGAAAAGCCTTAAGATAACGTCTAAGAAAAAATAAATGACTAGGCTTCTGGCGGCAACCGCCCAAAGTTTATTAGAACTATTGACTGAACAGCGCCAAACAGCAGTCGCCCACCAAACCATGGGCAGGAATAACATGCCATGCACGGTCTTCCAACTTGCTATCGTATAAGACACGCTGTTGGCTCGGTAATCGATATAAGCAAACACAACATTAGCGAAGATAAAAAAAAGGCCAAAACGCTCGCCATAATGCAGCATCGCCTAGCCACATATTGCGTAAAAGTGTGTACCAACCATCACCTAGGTTTTCTTCCCATATTGGATTGTTAGCGGGCGTATAAAAGTAAAGCAAACTGGCTATCGTCGCTAAAAAACAAAATAAATTCAATGAGATTAAATAAGCTGGTATAGGATAAAACAATGGGTATGGAGGTAATAAACATAGCGGTGACGGTAAAAGGATAAAGGATTGAGTTGTGATGCGCATAGCAAAACACACAAGGATTTTCTTTACGCTGTTGTGAATAATTAACATAACTTATTCATTTTTAATGTCAAAATTAAATCATCCTATTGATTTTAAAGTGCTTACGCTTGACAGTCTAACTATGAGTTATTACAGTCCAGGCGCTTGAGCGCAGGTTTTTCTGTTGTTATCTCTACAGCCTGGAGGAAAAAATGTCAAATATCCAACGTCTCCGCCGTCTAAGTTTTTTATTCGCGATAATGTTCTCTTGGGCTGTGTGGGCTGAGCCACCGGCCGAATGTGTTGATCCTTATGCTCAGCCACAGTACCCACGCACGCCAGATACTGAAGTCGTAACGCCTACCGATGATGCGGCTAGATTTTTAAATATGGCGACTTTTGGCGCCAATCCGCGCGATATAAACCATTTAAAGCACTTCACCTATCAGCAATGGATTAATCAACAAATGAGCATGAAGGCTTCATGTCATTTGGAGTCGCTGAATATTACCCAAGATAACAATGATCGTAATAATCGCATTGAAGTGTGGTTTAGACATGCGGTTACGGCGCCTGATCAATTACGTCAACGAGTAGCTTTTGCACTTTCTGAAATTTTTGTGGTGTCTGATATGAATTCCGGTATACCACCCCATGCGCTTACTGTTTATAACGATATATTAGTGCGTAATGCGTTTGGTAATTTCAGAGACTTGTTAGAAAAAGTAACCCTATCGCCAGCTATGGGTTCTTATTTATCGATGTTAGGCAATCAAAAACCAAGTCGCGCTAAAGGCATTCGCGCCGATGAAAATTTTGCTCGTGAAATCATGCAGTTATTCACGGTAGGTTTGGTGCAGCTCAATGCTAACGGTGAGCCTTTATTAAAAGACGGTACGACCGTACCCACATATAATCAATCTGATATTGAAAATCTTGCCCGCGTGTTTACCGGTTGGAGCTGGGGAGATTCACTCTCGTTTTTTGATGGTGATGACTGGCGTATTAGCATGAAAGCATTTCGCGCTTTTCACGACCGTGATGGAAAAGTCATCATCAATAAAAAACGTATTGCTGAAAACCAAACGGCGGAAAAAGAGTTGGATATAGCGTTGAACACGCTATTTAATCACCCCAATGTAGGGCCTTTTATCGGTTTAAGACTGATTCAACGCTTAGTGACGAGTAACCCTTCACCGGAATATATTGCCCGTGTCGCTAAGAAATTTAATGATAATGGCGACGGTGTCCGGGGCGATATGAAGGCGGTTATTAAAGCGGTATTGTTAGATCCCGAAGCCCTAGGCGGAGTTAAAGTCAATAAACGCTTTGGTAAGCTACGCGAACCGTTGTTAGTGCTAACTCATTTATGGCGCGCGTTTGATGCTAGCACGGCTGAAGGTACATTACCGTATTACTACCCGGATTACACCATAGGCCAAGCGCCATTATCTTCACCTAGTGTCTTCAATTTTTTTCGGCCTAATTTTGCCCCAGTGGTGCGCTTAGCAAAAACGGTTTAGTTGCACCCGAGTTTCAATTAGTCAACGATGCGAATAACACCAGTTTTCATAACGAACTATGGGGTTTGACGCAATGGTATTACAAAGGTAATCCTTATATAAGTAGAAATAATATTTTAATTAATATCAGCACCTTAAAGAAAAATGCTAAAAATACAAAAGAACTCGTAGGCTATTTAGACACGGTGTTAACGGGTAAGCAATTACCAGAAGAAACCAAGCTAACCATAGCCAATTATGTGCGTAAAATCGATTTAGGTAGAGCCGAAAATAAAGGGGTAAGACGTTCTTTAGAAGCGCTTTACTTGGTAATGAGTTCACCTTTTTATTTAATTCAACGCTGAGGAGCATTCAAATGACGCGCACACGCTTAACAACACGACGCGATTTTTTACAGTACACGCTCGCAGCGGCAGCCGGATTGAGTAACCGTTCGGCGGCACTTGGTTTTTTAGCCGGTACTCAAGCGGCGGCTGTACAAGCCGCAGATCAAGATTATCGAGCATTAGTATGTATTTTTTTAGGCGGCGGCAATGATGGCTATAATGTTTTAATACCTACCGATTCTGAGCGATATGGGATTTATAAACAGGCTAGGTCAAATTTGGCGTTGGCTAAAGAAGATTTATTAGATTTAGCCGGGAATAATGCGGGACAGACCTATGCTGTCTGGGATGCGGCGCAAGAGATGCAACAGATGTATAACAACGGACGCTTAGCATTTGTCGCTAATGTCGGTACGTTATTACAGCCGACTCAAAAGAAAGATTACGAATCCGGTAAAAATCTACCCCCCAGCTATTTTCTCATAGCGACCAGACCGACCAAGCCATGTCCAATCAATTAGATGCGTTGCAGCGAGTCGGTTGGGGCGGGCGCATCGCAGATTTATTATCTAATTTAAATGGCCCTAATGCGTTGCCTTTAGGGATTTCTATTGCTGGCAACAACTTATTTCAAATCGGTGAAACCGCCGTACCTTATTATCTAAGCTCTTACGGTGTTGAGCGCTTTCGGTCACTAATGGGGGGCAAAAGATCCTAGAACGCGTGCGTTTAGAAAAATCTTAGAACAAGCTTCACTCGGTCATCGGTTACTAGAACGAGAATATGCTAATGCAGTGGGCAAAACCCTTGACCTTAGTGAATCACTGATTAAAGCGTTGGAAAAGAGCAATTCTGGCTCTCAATCTTGGCCGGGCGGGTATTTGTCGGATCAGCTAGAGATGGTTGCTAGAATGATTAGCGTTAGGCAAGCCTTTGGCATGAATCGGCAAGTGTTTTACGTCACGCATGGTGGTTATGATACGCACGATAATCAAATCGATAACCACAGCCGCTTAATTTCTGAGTTATCGGAGGCTATTTCTACTTTCCATAACGCGATGGAACAACTCGGTGTGGCGAGTAATGTTACGAGTTTTACATTATCTGAATTCGGTCGCACCTTAACGTCAAACGGCGATGGTACTGACCATTCTTGGGGTAATATTCAAATGGTGGCGGGCGGCTCAGTCTTAGGCGGGCAAGTGTATGGGCAATTCCCCAATCAAACCCTAGACGGTCCCGATGATTCTGGCTATGGGCGTTTGATTCCAACCACATCAATAGAGCAATATGGGGCAACGTTAGCCGCGTGGTTTGGCGCGGATGATAGCGAATTACACACACTATTTCCGCATTTAGACCGGTTTGCTACAGCTAATTTAGGTTTTATGAGTTTGTAGAGGTTAAACTCCGCCGAACCAATCAGTTCGGCGTGAGCATTCATATTAACATCTTAGTTTTTTTAGTTTCGATTTATTAGCTGTCATACGGTATTAATAATTCAAGCCTATTTTTTATAACTTAGTGCTTAATTCAGGATACTTTATGACTGCGTTACGAGACGAAATCGTCAATATCATAGAAGGCGAGCGACTGACGCCTATTTTTCAGCCTATTATTTCATTATTGCATAAAGATATTTTGGGCTATGAGGCGCTCATACGTGGACCTTCGGACAGCTCGCTACATAGCCCGTACAATTTATTTAGTGCTGCTGAACGTCATGGCCTAAGCACAAAGCTTGAATTTTGTTGCCGCAAAATCAGTATTCAATACTATTCCCGCTTAAAATTAGCCAAAAAGCTCTTTATCAATGTCAGCCCGTCGGTATTATTACAGCCGGATTTTAAAATGGGCATGACGTTAAAATATTTAGAGCAAGCCGGCTTAGATCCAAAATCAGTTGTCATAGAATTAACCGAAAGCCAACCGACCGATAATTACCCGTTGATGCGCGACGCAGTGATGCATTATCGGCAGATGGGCTTTGAAATTGCTTTAGATGATTTAGGCGCGGGTTATTCGGGGTTAAGACTATGGTCTGAGCTATTACCCGACTACGTTAAAATTGATAAGCATTTTATTCATGGCATCCATGAAGACAGTGTTAAATACAATTTTGTCCGCTCGATACAAAGCATTGCCAGTTCATTGAATTGCAATATTATTGCTGAAGGTGTTGAAACCAAAGAAGAATTTAAAACAGTAGAGTCTTTAGGGATTACCCATGCGCAAGGGTATTATTTTGCCAGACCTAACGCACAACCGCCTGAGCGCATTGATCCTGCGTTATTAGTAAGCAATCGTATTTCACCATTATTAGTACATTCATTTAATGGCCATTCTCCACAGACTAGATCTATCTTAAAAATAGTTGAGCCAGTGACGTCTGCAACCAGCATTAGTCAAGTAATGGATTTGTTTCAGCAAAATTCACAATTAACCATGATTCCCGTGGTCGATAATCTATTGGCGACCGGCATCATTTTTCGCGATAGGTTTTTATCTAAACTGTTTTCTAGTCGATATGGCTTGGAATTGTATGGCAAAAAACCAATTAGTTTGTTCGTCAGTAAAATGCCGTTAATGTTTGATGTTAACACCCCTCTGGAAACGGTGAGCCAAATGCTGACATCGAACTCGGAAAATGATTCGGCGTTTTATCGTGACCGAAAACAGTTATTATCTAGGTGTAGCGACGGTTTTAGACTTGCTCGAAGAGATTACCCGGCAACAAATCATAAATGCCAAACATGCTAACCCATTGACGTTATTACCTGGTAGTGTGCCAGTGAACGAACGTATCAATCTATTTTTAAAAGAAAAAATTCCATTTACGTTTGCTTATTTCGACCTGGATAATTTTAAACCGTATAACGATAAGTACGGTTATAGCGCTGGTGACAATGTGATAAAAGCAGTAGCTGAGCTTTTATCTAAGTTCGTTGACGAGCAACATGGCATTATCGGCCATATTGGCGGCGATGATTTTATTGTCGTTTTTTTATGCGAGGATTGGTTAGTGCGTTGCCAAAACATGCTTAGTCATTTTGCTGAATTAGCGCCTACTTTTTACATTGAAGAAGATAGGCTTAAGGGCGGTATAGTGGGCGAAGACCGCGCGGGGTTAAAAACATTTTTTTGCCTTAGTCAGTTTATCAATCGGCATTGTTGATAGTTTTGCAACTAGTCAATGTTTAACTCACGTCGATCTTTCCGACCTTGCTACCGGGGCGAAAAAGCAGGCTAAGAAAATTCCAGGTAATAGTTTTTTTATTAACCAACGCTTGCGTCTTAAAGTGGAAATGATTGATGCTGTTGATAATGAAACGGCGTTGTCTTGAGAGCTTACTAATTGATTAACAAGGTGTAATCAGGTGTTGGTCAATAACGTTGTCACAGATAATAAGCAAATCTACTGGATTTAGGAAAATGATGGGCAGTTGGGTGCATTTGATGCACCATAGCCAAGTTATTTGGTGCATGAAATGCACTCTACTTGGCTTCATCAAGAGACACCCAACGCAAAGCTCAGCGGTGTAGTGTTAGCGGAGTCCTTTGGAGCGTTGGGTTAGGCTGGTTGATGTTTTTGCTACTTCCAGCAAATACCGAAGTGCTTTGTTTACCGCTTCATCATTCGGAAAAGCTTCTGCAATATCAGGTTCAAGAAGTACTACATTGGTTTCCTCCTTGATCCGGTTTGCATATTTGCCACGCACGATTTCACCGAAATCTGATCGTTTGTATTCTGGTCTGAGTTCGTCAGCCATCTCTGATTTAACCTTCTTCATAAATTTGCCTCTCAATATTAGTCGCTAGTCGTGCCGAAATGATGCGAATCGCATTATCTCTATCGGTATGTGCCACCGTAAGTAATCGCCCTTGGGAGGAAACACCAAAGGTTACAAATCGTTCCTCGTTATCCGAGTGGTCAGGGTCATGCGTAGTAGCCGAAAATACATCGCGTAATGCACTGCTCGCTTCTTCAAAGGTAACGCCATGTTTGCGTCGGTTTGCCGTGGCTTTTTTCGGATCCCATTCAAAATGCATACTTCATGACTCTTTTTAGCTTCCATTCGGCTGAACGCCTGTTGCCATACGGATTTGTCTTTTGAGGAATGGTGAGGAGTTCATGTTTAATCGGTTTAACTAGTAATTAAATAGTTTCTGTATATCAACTTTAAGACTTAGTTATTTTGATTAAGTCTTTGACAAATAATAATTATTCTTTCTGTATATCATTCAAACTGCATTAATTTCTAGTCAGAGTGGTCACGTTAGTCCGTTTCGACTTTAACGCCCATAAAACATGCTATAAAAGCTGACTAAAGAGCATCAAATTTGATGTCATTCTATGTCCACAGATTCTACCGTCATTTTTTACTAAAAAACACCACTACACCACAAATTTACCAAGGTGTTGATGGACGAATAATTTGTGTGCCGTTTAAGGCTGTAGATATAGATTGGCGTAGCGTTTTTTTCATCATTACAACATCTCCCGCTTAAGCCAATGGCACAACACATACAACCCCCAAATATGTTGTTTTATTTTGCCTTTGCGTCCCATGTCAAGGCATTGCGCTAATGCTTCTTCATTAAACAATCCGGTTTTAGCGTTGACGCTTTCGATTAATTCTAAGCCCGATGTGGTTAATAACCAGTCCAAATAAGGATAAGCAAAACCTTTTTTCTTACGGGCGATAATGGGTTCGCTCAGATACCGGCGTGCGATTTGTTTTAACAAGGCTTTGCTTTCACCTTTGCCAATGCGTAGCAACGGGTCTACGGATAACACTAAGTCGGCTAAATTATGATTTAGAAACGGAGCGCGGGCTTCTAGCGTATGCGCCATGGAAACGCGGTCTAGCTTGGTTAAGAAATGTTCGCCAACGAAGAGTTGTAAATCGATAAAACTATACCATTGCGCGGGATGTTGATGAGCGCTGTGTTCAAAGATGGCTCGGTAAGGCGCTAAAAAACGTAGTGAAGCGTTATCGCGAATATTTTGCCGTAACAACCGATTTTGTTGTAAATCGGTAAATTTTTCGCCAGAGGTGCGGAATAACAACGTGTTATCAAAAACACGTTTATACCATTCCCATTCTTTATGCATGGAAAAATGGGCGTGGAAATAGTTTTTTAACCAGTTTTTATGTTTAAGTTGGGCGAGTTGCTCAATATCTAAGCATTCAAAATATTGCCTATAACCTAAAAATAATTCGTCGCTACCTTCGCCGCTTAACACGACTTTAAAGCCTTGTTCGGCGATGTGTTGCATCAGCATATAAAGCGGTAACGCTGCTGGGTCGTTGAGCGGTTCATCGAGAGCGGTTAACACGTGGTCGAGTTGCTCAGCAAAATCATCCCGGCCAATGACGACTTCATGATGTTCTAAACCTAGCTCAGTGGCGGTGATTTTGGCATTGGTCCGCTCATCATCTCGGCCATAGCCTTGATAGCCTAAGGTAAACGTGGGTAGTTTTTTACCTTGCTCGGCGGCGATTGCGCAAAGCATCGCGCTGTCTAGGCCGCCTGATAATAACGCCGCGACCGGTGCTTGTGTGTCTAAACGACTGCGTAGGCTGTCGTGTAGTTGTTGTTCAATCAAACTTAATGCGGTTGTAGCATCGTTGATGGCAGACGCTGGGCAAGCCAGCGGTTGGTAATAACGCTGACGAGTTAGTTGCCCGCGTTGATAACACAGCCATTCGCCACTGGCGAGTTTTTCTATGCCTTGATAAAACGTATGCGGTGGCGTAGGGGCTAAAAATGATAAGTACGAGTGTAGCGCGTCTTCATTAAGGCGCACGCTGGCTAAAAACGGCTTAACGGCTTTGAGTTCCGAAGCAAATACTATCCCTTGCGGGGTTAAATGATAAAACAGGCTTTTTTCACCGAAACGGTCGCGCACTAGATAAAGTTTGTCACCATCCAATAAGGCAAAAGCAAACATGCCATCAAAATGTTGTACACAGTCAATGCCCCAGGTTGCATAGGCGGCGAGAATAACTTCGGCGTCGCTTTCAGTTTGCCAAACTGCGTTTTTCAATACACTGCGTAATTGACGGTGATTATAAATTTCGCCGTTAAAGCTGAGTAATAAGTTGCCGCGTCGCATGGGTTGATGAGCGCGTGCATGAGTGTCGGTAATGGCTAATCGGTGGTGAGCAAGAAAAAGCTCAGGTTCTTCGATGATGCTGCTGTTGTCACGTCCTCGATGGGCAAGCGTAGCAAACGCCGAACGCGCGTGTTCGGGTGAGTAAGGGCCTAGGATTCCGAAAATGCCGCACATGGTAAGTGTAATGAGTTGTGTTTTTGAGGTTATGAGAAAGATTAAATTCCACGTTGAGATTTGCAATAACGATTATTGTTGCAACTTAGTCCGTGCGGATTTTGTGTTACCTATTATGGCTTAGTGATTTAAAAGAAGGCTGCCAAGTATTATGTTTAAATTGGACTATGCCTTCTGTTTCCAATGAAGGACAGCACAAAGCATCAGTGGTTCTCAAACTCGCGCCTTTAAACCAAATAGCATTTTGTTTGGAAAAAAATTTCGGTGGTATGTTGGGGAAATTTGTCTGAAGTTTGTGCGGGTGAAGAATATTGGTAATCGATGAAATATTGATCATAAGCGCCTGGCTTAACCGCAACAAAAACAGGGCGATTCATGAGATTGCCCCCGCTACAACCCAGGTCGACTGAGAATAATCCAACATAGAGTCGTTCATCATTTAGAAGATGGGGAACGATATTTTGGGGATTAAACCATATTGAGCAACCTAAGGTTTCTGCATATTTTGTAATTACGGCTTTGATCTTGTTATTGTCTATATGCTCAGGTTCGGGCCAAGGTTGCTCTTCAGCAAAGCAAGCATTGAACAGAACTACTAATGAAATCAATGGAAATCTGAATATTTTCATTTGCGAAATGGGGTTATTTTGCCAATGACGGCGTCTTTTTATGGATAAACACCCGTTTTTGCGTTCTTGCCCATAACACATTGCCTAGCCGTGGTTTTTTGATTTCGAGAAAAGCTTGTGTTGCCTCCACTCTAAACGGTTTAAAGCTAGCGCAATAATCGTTTGAATAGTAATTATCTAAGCTATCGAATGCTTCTGTTAACCAGCATTCATTACCATCAGTTACCAGAGCTGTAACCGCTCCGCCTAATGCATTGGTGCCAGGAGGTTGGCCTAGATGTTCCCAGCCTCCGGTTTCAGTTTTTCGGTATAAGTCAATTAAAGCCGTGGCGTTAAAAATACCGCGTTCAGGAGTTTGAAATTGCATGAATTGTGAGCGACCATCATCGGATGGCGACACTTCATGCTGCCAATTTTGACCAAAATCGTTGGAATAATAAATGTTGTTACCAGAGTAAAGCCAAACTTGCTGATTTTTGACGAAGATGTCTTGAATATAAAAGTCATCGCTAGGGTCGGTGAGGGTGTCTTCACGCCAGGTTTCACCAGCATCTAAGGTTTTTAATAAGCTATGTCCTGAGCTTGCGCTGCTACTAAAGGGTTCGATGTTGACAGCGACAACACCGGTTTTAGCGTTACTCATCGCCAATTGCAATAGGCATAGATGATTTAGGCTAAAGACTTTGCGCCAATGTTTGCCGCTGTCTTGAGTTTTGTAGATATGGCTAGTAAAGCTGTTGGTGTCGTTATGGTAAGTAGAGGCGGCTAATAATGCTTGCTGAGGTGTTAGCGCGACAAGTTGTTGCAAGCTGCTATTGCTATCTAAACCTTTAATGCGCGTATTAAACCAGCTTTGGCCTTGATCTTGGGTTATGCTTATTTTTTGGCTTTGCGTCATCACCCACGCGGTTTTATTGTCTATGGCCGATAAATAGTGGATTGGGGTGGCTAGCGTTAAAACCTGCCGCCAGTCTGCTCGGGCTAAACCCGTCTGTATGATTAATAGTAAAATAAGTAATGCGTGATAACGGTGCGTCGCCATTTTGTTATTCCCCAGACATTGGTTGCTGTTAGAATTATACATGAATGACCTATTATAGACGTTTTGCTGAATATTACTTTTCGGAGTGCACTATGACGGATGATGAATTAAAAGCATTAGTAGCCAGTCTTGCTGATAGACAACAAGAGACGCTTAAAATGTTTGACCGATTAGACCGGTTGTTTCAAGAGACAGACAGACAAATTCAAGCATCGCAAAAAGAGACGGATAAGCAGTTACAAGAAACGGGTAAACATATTGACGAACTACGGCTATCTCATAAAGAGCACGAGACGCAGATGGCAGAGCTGCGTTTAGCGCAAAAAGAGACGGATAGACAGCTGCGAGAGACGGATAAGCAGTTACAAGAAACGGGTAAACATATTGACGAACTAAGGCTATCTCATAAAGAACACGAGACGCAGATGGCAGAGCTGCGTTTATCGCAAAAAGAGACAGATAGACAATTGCAAGAAACCGATAGGCAGTTAAAAGAAACTGACAGGCAATTACGCCGTCAGCTTAAAGAGTTAGGTAAGCAAATAGGCGGTTTAGGCGAGAAGTTTGGTGGGTTTACTGAAGGGATGGCGTTTCCGTCGATGACGAAAATTTTTGACCGAGCGCTTTGGCATGGAATTCGTCACACCTAGAGTCAAAATTAAAAAAGGTGGCGATACGTTGGAATTGGACGTATTTGCTTATGCTAATTCCGAGCGCAACGAGGCGTTTATTGTCGAAGTTAAAAGCCATTTACGCCCAGAAGGCATTACGCAATTACAGACTATTTTAAAGCGCTTTCGGCAGTTTGCGCCGGAACATAAAGATAAAAAACTTTACGGTATGCTCGCCGTCGTCGATGCGTCGGAGGATTTGCGTCAAGAAGCCTTAGCCAATGGTTTTTACATGGCGGGAATTCATGACGAGCAATTTATTATCGAAACCCCCAAGGATTTTAAGCCTAAAAGCTGGTAACAGGGCTTATCTTGGCTACCAACGTAAGGCGGGACAGAGTATTCAGGGTGCAGGACGCCGTAAATACATCCCTGTAGGCTTGGTGACAGCATCCCTGCTGCCAACACCTGCACCCTAAATACCCTGTCCCTGCTCAAGTGTGTAGCGCTTATCTTCATAGACCACGAATACAATTAGACGCTAGGCGTTAGTTAAAGGAGTTTTACATGTCATGCGAGGCGTTGTTAACAGCCGCAGCTCAAGGCTTATTTCCGCTAGAATTTGATTTAAATACCGCACGAGCTAACCCTAAGTCTTTAGTCATGAGTGTTAGGGCGTATAAGATTAGACCGGCGCAACCTGCCGATTTAGCTGAGCTAGTCGCATTAGAGCAACAGTGTTGGTTAAAGCCTTTACAAGCATCTGCCGAAACTATTCAGCGGCGTTTACAAGTCAATCCCACCGGGCAATTAGTTGTTGTGTTAGATGATGCTGTGGTCGGTGTAATTTATTCGCAGCGTATTAATGACGTAGATGGATTGTCACATCATACGATGGCTTCTGTTGAAGCGTTACATCAGGACAACGGCGCTATTGTGCAGTTATTAGCCGTCAATATTAAGCCAGATAGTCAACAACGCGGATTAGGTGATGAGTTGTTAGAGTTCATGTTGCAATACGTGGGCCTAATGGGGGTTAACAGTGTTGTTGCCGTATCGTTAGTCAAAGCCGGGATTAAACCTAGCGCTATGACACTCACAGATTATCTGCAGTATAAGGATGACCGTGGTTTTTTAATCGATCCTATCTTGCGCTTCCATCAAGCACACGGCGCTAGCCTGGCAGGTGTGATTACTGATTACCGATTGACGGTGAATAATGAGCAACGTGCCGGAATTATTATTCATTATGACTTACTTAAAACGCCGTCCTCAGCGTGTTGACTATAGTGCGGTCAACAATGTCAATAACATGTCTTTAGATGCGTTAACTCAGCATGTGCATGAATTAATACTAGCTGGGTTGGGTACAGCTAAACAGGCGGCTTTTAGCCAAGAGCGCCCACTAATGGAAATGGGCTTGGATTCAGCAGATTTATTACAACTGAATGAGCGTATTACTTCACAATTCGCCGTTAACTTACCACCTGTATTTTTTTTCCAATACAACACGGCAGCAAAAATTATTGCTTATTTAAGCTATGCCTTGTCGTTGTCAAATCACCCAAAGCCGACGTCAGAGCGCTTATCTCAGCAATCCGCGCCCACCAAAGAACCGATTGCGATTATCGGTATGGCTTGCCGGTTACCCGGTCATGTTGATTCACCCGAAGCGTTTTGGCAGTTATTAATCAATCAACACTCTGCGCTTTCGGCAATTGCTCCTGCAATGCTCTACTACACGCCATCCATGGCGTTAAGCGAGCTAGACCAACAAGACCGCAAGTGGTTACAGACTGGGTCACACTATGTTAATCACGGCGGATTTATCGATGATGTCGCTTGTTTTGACGCGCCTTTTTTTTCGGGTTTCCGCTGCAGAAGCCGAGTTAATGGACCCTCAGCAGCGTTTATTATTGGAATTAAGCTGGGCCGCGTTTAGAAAACGCCGGTTTGGCGGCTAGCGAGGTTAACAACACTGATACCGGCGTGTTTATCGGAGCGAGTAGCTCTGATTATGCCAGGTTATTAGAACAATCCGCATTAGAGAGCGCAGCACATTACAGCACGGGCGCGTCGGCGGCGTTATTAGCGAATCGTATTTCGTATTTTTTTGATTGGCATGGGCCGAGTTTAACGCTGGATACGGCGTGTTCAAGTTCGTTAGTCGCAGTGCATCAAGCGATAAAAGCGTTACGGGCCGGTGAATGTCAACGGGCTTTAGTCGGTGGTGTTAATTTAATCTTACATCCGGCTAATAGTATCGCGTATGGTGAAGCAGGTATGTTAGCGCCAGACGGTTGTTGTAAAACCTTTTGACGCGCGTGCCAATGGTTATGTGCGTAGCGAAGGTGCTGTGGTCTTGTTATTAGCACCCTTGTCAGTAGCAATCGCCAATAACAATAGAATTCACGCCTTGTTAACAGGCTCGGCAACCAATCATGGCGGTATGGCGGCTGGTGTGACTGTGCCAAATCCTGAGCAGCAAGCACGCTTGTTGCAAGCGGCTTGGCGTGATGCAGGTATTCAACCTCGTGTACTCAGTTATGTAGAAACGCATGGTACTGGTACGGCGCTAGGCGACCCGATTGAGGTACAAGGCATAAAACAAGCTTTTGCCGATGATGGTATTAGCTCCGAAAAACTTTGCGGTTTAGGGGCTGTTAAAACCCAGCTAGGTCATTTAGAGGCGGCGGCCGGTATTGTAGGCTTATTAAAAACAGTGTTATGCCTAGAACATAAGCAGTTACCTGCGTTATTGCATTTTCAACAGTTAAATCCACATATCGAGTTAGACAATACGCCGTTTTATTTAACGACGGAGAAACAGGCATGGTTAGCCAATAGTTATGGTCGAGTGGCCGGTGTCAGTAGTTTTGGTTCAGGTGGGGCTAATGCCCATGTCGTGGTAACCGAATATCCTGCGACAGTGCATGAACAGGACTGGCGCTCTGATGCGGTGTTTGTGCTATCAGCAAAAACGGCTGAAGCCTTAAGTCGATATGTTGAATGCTATTTGGCATGGCTAACTAGCGCTGAAAGCATAGCGGTTAGCTTAAGCCAACTCTGTTTTACGTTGCAAACGGGTCGGGTAGCGATGGCGCATCGTTTAGCGATGCATGTGAAAGACAAGCAGGAGTTAATTTCTAAGCTCAGGCAGTTTCAGCAAGCTGTTACGCAAGACGGCGTTTATTATTCTCATTATAAAACCAGCCGACCTGAACACTATGACAGCACCGAGACGACGATAGCCTCGGCTTTAAGCGAGGGTAACCTCGATAAACTCGCGTTGTTATGGGCTTTAGGCGCAAACATAACCTGGTTAGCGCTCTATCCTGACAGAAAACCACAATGCGTGAGTTTACCGACGTATCCATTTGCGAAACAGCGTTATTGGTTACCAGGTACACCAATACCTGAGCAAGATGCTATCACTGAATACCAGCCTCAACCGTTAGTGTTAGCACCCGTGTGGCAGCACCATGAGGTTAAAACGACAATGCGTTTTGCTGAACAGCTCATCGTGTTAGATGCTGAGCGTGACATGCAAGCGCTTATTCGTCAAGTTGATGACAAGGCGGTATTTGTGTCATTAAGCGAGGTAAGTGTTAATAACCCTAGCTCGCTTTGTCATTTGCTGTGGTTTGCACCTAGTAGTCTGGCTGTTGATACTATCGCTGCGCAAGAACAAGGCGTGTTAACCGTGTTTAAACTGGTTAAAACCCTGATTGCCCAAGGCAGGGCAGAAAAAGAACTGATAGTAACCTTAGTCACTACACAAACCCAAGCCGTGTTCGCGTCTGAAGCGGTACAGCCAGCTCATGCAGGAATTCATGCGCTAGCCGGTGTTATCGCGAAAGAATTTCCGGCTTGGCGAATACGGTTATTCGATTTGGAACATGGGGTGACTATCCCGGTACAGGAGCTGTTGAATGTTGAGTTGAGTACCACGGATAGCTTGGCGTTCAGGACAGGTCAATGGTTTCAACGGGTTTTTATCCCTTTGAGAGCTGGGCCAGATAGCGCGCCGGTTTATAAGCAACGTGGTGTTTATGTGGTCTTAGGCGGTGCTGGCGGCGTTGCTACAGCATGGTCAGAGTATGTCATTACGCATTATCAAGCCCAACTTATTTGGTTAGGGCGGCGGCCTATTGACGCCGAACTTGAACAGCGTTTAAATCGTTTAAGCCAGTTAGGCCCTAAACCTTGGTATATCAGTGCCGATGCGACCGAGCTAGCGTCGCTAACCCAGGCATATCAAACGATAAAAGCACGTTTCCCGGTTATAAATGGCGTGATTCATGCGGCAACGGCTGAATTCGATGACAGTTTAACCACCATGTCAGAAGCGCATTTTTCGCTCGGTATTGGCGGCGAAAATAACGACCTCGATGCATTTATTAACTGTATGTGCCGAAGAAGAACTAGATTTTCTGCTATTCCTGTCATCAACGGTTGCCTTAGATAAGACCGGCGGTTTAAGTGGTTATGCGGCCGGTTGTGCGTTTGTCGATGCGCTAGCGCTAAGCGAATCCCATCGTTATCCGGTTAAAACGCTTAATTTAGGCCACTGCGCTATCGGCACGGGCGCACGATTAAGCGATGCGAGCAAAACTCGATTGGCGTTAAGCGGGATTAGGCCATTAACAATGGATGATGCAATGCCTGCGTTGGCTAGTTTAATCGCTGAACCTCATAGGCAACTGGCCTTAGTTAAAACACTTTATCCCGATACGCTGCCGTGGTTAGACGCCTCGTTAAGCTATTATCATGACGACCAAGTTCACCATGCGAGCATTCAACTGGCTGAATGGGTTAAGTCGGAATCAGCAGCAACACTCGCAAACCTTAGCCCATCATCGATTTTCCAGCATAGTCAATTAGAGCAAGACTTAATCAGGTTATTAGCGGATTTAGCGCAGGTTTTAAACTTTAAACAACTAAAACCTCAAGGTTACTTGGCGCGTTGGCTAGCGGCGAGTCAACACTGGTTAACTGGGCAGGTATCTACGGCAAAAACATTAGAGCAGGTTTGGCAACACTGGCAGCAAACGCTTGCCCAACAGGGCTATGCGTCTGATTTAACAGCGGCGCTAGCCCTAGTCGAGACCTGTATGCGTGCGTTGCCTGACATACTGGCTGGAAAATGTGTGGCCACCGATGTCATGTTTCCTGGTGCTAGCATGGTGTTAGTCGATGGTATTTATCAAAACAATCGCGTGTCGGATTATTTTAATGCGGTATTGGCTGAAACCTTGGTTAAGTTTATCCAGACCCAAACGCCAGGCCGGACACTGCGGATTCTGGAAATAGGCGCAGGCACAGGTGGTACAACGACTCGCGTATTAGCTAGGCTTAATGACTACCGTGACGTTATTGCCGAGTATTGTTATACCGATGTCTCTAAAGCTTTTCTGTTTTTAGGCCAAGAACGCTTTGCCGCCGATTATCCGTTTTTAGTGACTCAGCGTTTAGATATAGAACAGCCGCCGGGAAACCAAGGTTTTGCGTCTTATGCTTATGATGTGGTGATTGCCACTAATGTATTACATGCGACGCGCGATATTCGCCAAACATTAGCTCATGCTAAAACCTTGTTACGCGGCAAAGGCTTATTGTTACTGAATGAAATAACGACGCCTTCGTTATATGCCCAACTCACGTTTGGTTTATTAGAAGGCTGGTGGTTAAGCGCTGATGATGTCTTGCGGGCGCCTAACGCGCCGATTTTATTAGCGCAGCGTTGGTTAACCGTATTAAATCAGCAAGGTTTTAAGCAAGCCTGTCAAATCACGCCAGACGCCGTTGGTTTAGGGCAACAAGTATTCGCGTCGCTTAGTGACGGTCTTATCGTAACGCCATCAGTTTCGGTTTTAACTCAATCTCCAGCAGAATCGGTCACCATGACAGCAGAATCCACACAGACGACAGCAGCGGTTTTAACCACTGTGACGGCAAAGATTAAAACTATTGTAGCCGCCGTTTTGCGTATGCGGGTAGACGCGATAGATACTAACGAAGCCTTAGAAGCTTACGGTATTGATTCTATTTTAATCGTGCAAATGACCAATCGTTTACGCGAGGTTTTTGCTGAGATTAGCCGCACAGTGTTATTTGAATGCCAAACGGTCGCGGCGTTGGCTGAGTATTGCGTTAAGCATTACCCGGCGCAAGCGGCCGATTTGCTGGCGTCCAATCCAGCGAGTACGCCCACTAATACGACAGTGACTCCAACCATTCAAGCCAAACCAGCGCCTAAAAAGCTAACCTCCGAGTCTGAGGCGATTGCGATTATTGGCATGAGTTGCCGTTTTCCGGGGGCTGATACGGTAGAAGCCTTTTGGCAGTTATTGCAAAGCGGAGGCGATGCGATTACCGAAGTGCCTAAACAGCGTTGGGCCATAGACGATTTCTATTTAGCCGATATTGAGCAAGCGATAGAACAAGGTAAAAGCTATTGTCGTTGGGGCGGATTTATAGACAATATCGACGCTTTCGACGCGCAGTTTTTTAATATTTCGCCTAAAGAAGCGATGACCATAGACCCGCAAGAACGGTTATTTTTACAAACGGCGTGGTCAGCGTTAGAAGATGCCGGCATTACCCGCGACCAGTTGCAACAGCATTACCGTCAGCAAGTCGGCGTGTTTGCCGGTATTACGCGCACCGGCTTTGATTTATTTGGTCCTGAATTATGGCAAGCGGGTAAAACGCTTTATCCGCATACGTCGTTTAGTTCCGTCGCGAATCGCTTATCGTATTTTTTAAATCTGCGCGGGCCTAGTGTGCCGGTCGATACTATGTGTTCATCGTCGTTGACGGCGATTCATCAGGCCAGCCAATCGTTATTAAACCATGAGTGTGATTTGGCAATAGTCGGCGGTGTCAATATTTATCAGCATCCGTCTAATTATGTGTGGTTAAGCGCACAACGCATGTTGTCTAAAGACGGTCGTTGTAAAAGTTTTGCGGCCGGAGCAAACGGTTTTGTACCCGGTGAAGGCGTGGCGGTGCTGGTGTTAAAACGCTGGTCAGATGCGTTAGTCGATGACGACCTGATTTACGCAAAGATTCGTGCAACCCATATCAATCATGGCGGTAAAACCAATGGTTACACCGTACCTAACCCTTTAGCACAAGCCGAATTAATCCAGTCTGCGTTAAATAAAGCCGGTGTTAATGCCCGCGCCGTCAGTTATATCGAAGCGCATGGTACCGGTACCGAATTAGGCGACCCGATTGAAATGACGGCATTAACCCAAGCGTTTAGCGAAGATACCAGCGATAAAGGTTTTTGCGCTTTAGGTTCGGTGAAATCGAATATCGGCCATTTAGAAGCAGCGGCCGGTGTCGCGGGTGTGATTAAAACCGTGTTGCAATTACAGCATAGTCAAATTGTACCCAGTCTTCATGCTGACTCGCTTAATCCGCTGATTGACTTTGCCAATACGCCGTTTACGTTAGCTAGGCAATTAAGCGATTGGACGCAACCGGTGCTAAACGGTGTTGAGCAACCCCGTATTGCTGGTGTATCGTCGTTTGGTGCAGGCGGAGCTAATGCGCATATAGTATTAGAAGAGTATCAAGCCCAATCTAGGCAAACGCTAGTAAAACCAGTCGTTGCACTGGTGTTATCGGCTAAAAATAAAGACCGATTAACCGCGTATGCTGAACAGCTGTGCCAGTTTATCGAATGTCACCGTGCTGTGTGTTTAGCGGAGCTGGCTTATACCTTGCAAATAGGCCGCGAAGCGATGACGGAACGCTTAGCCTTCACAGCGGCATCAACGACAGAAGCGCTAGAGAAATTGCGTGCGTTTTTAGCCGAGTCTGAGGCTGACTATTATGTTGGCAGTAGCCAAGCGCATAAATCGGTAATTCAAGTCTTGTCGGACGAGCCGGGTATTGAACAAACCTTAGCGCAATGGTTTGCCCATCAGCGTTTTGATAAGTTATTAACTTTATGGACACAGGGATTAAAGGTTGATTGGTCTGCGTTTTATCAGCACGAACCGGTTAAACCTAAACGTATTAGCTTGCCAACGTATCCGTTTGCGCGACAAGAACACCGTTTGCCGAGCGTGCAAGCGGTTAAACCAAAATTAGTTGAAACTACCACCGCCGTTCAACACGCCATACCTAATGTTCAATTATCGCAGCCGGTTACGACTAGCCTTGTATCGAACACGTTGAGCAAACCATCGGGTATCACGCTAACAGCTGTGTCTGCTGTGCCTACGCAGTTTAACGCTGCGCTTACGCGTGGTTTACGGCAATTAACACCGTTACCGCAAATGCTTAGCCACTCTGAGTTATCAAACACACAGCAAGTCAGGCTGCATTCCCACACAGAGCATAGCAACGATGAACGGGCTACCGCGATTATTGAGGTGATTAATCAAGGCCAAGGGATTTATCAGTTGGCTATATCAACGGCAGCCGATGGCTTTAACGTTGAGTCTTTATTTATCGATGCCGTGCAGTTTTTGCTGACCGACGCTGAAAATATCAAAGTATTGGTGTTATCGGGTTTACCTGTCTTGGAAAATAACACTGCTATTCAACGCCTTAGTGATTTATTAACTCAATTATCGGTGCCGGTGATTGTGGTTGAGCCGCGAGCGTTTAGCTTGTTAACTCAACGCTTACCCAAACTCGTTTGGTTAACAGCGAGTTCGGTAGAGCAAGCGTTAACCTTAGCGGTCATTATCGCTGACGTGTCGCGCTTAGCATTAACCACGTTAACCCAGCATTTTATTCAGCAACATTTTAGGCAACGAACGGATGTTGTTCTTAGTGCTGATTGGCCTTTAGCGTTAATTAAGACTGATACCGTGTTAGCTAGCCATGTTGTTTTGTCTGAATTAGGGGGTGCAAAACCTGTAGCGTTAGCCTCTGAAGTGGTGAGTTTGTGCCGCTATGATAACGGCATTGCGTTGATAACACTGGCCGATAAACGCGCTAAAAATACCTTTACGCCTGAGTTTGTCGATGGCGTGTTAATGGCGTTTGCTGATATTGCTGAAGCTCAGTGTGATAAGGTCGTGGTGTTAACCGGTTTCGAGCAGTATTTTGCCTGTGGGGGTACGCAGCAAGGCTTGTTAGCAATACAACAAGGGCTAGCGAAATTTACCGATGAACAAAGTTATTGCGCACCGTTGTTTTGCGAGCTGCCGGTGCTTGCCGCAATGCAAGGCCATGCCATTGGTGCTGGTTGGGCGATGGGGCTGTATTGCGATGTCAGCCTATTCAGTGAAGAAAGCCGTTATCAAAGTCCTTATTTACGCTATGGCTTCACACCGGGTGCTGGCTCTACCCTGATTTTTCCGCAAAAGTTAGGTAAGGCGTTCAGCTTTGAGATTTTATATTCAGCGCAAACCTATACCGGTCATGAGTTAAAACAACGCGGTATTAGCCAAAGGGTTTTACCTAGAGAACGCGTTTTGCCAAGTGCATTAGCGATAGCTGCCGCATTATGCCAAATGCCGCGTGCGCGTTTAATCGCCGAAAAGCAGCAACGCGTGCAGGAGTTGCGGCAACAATTGTTTACCGTATTTGCTGAAGAACTGGCTATGCATGATAAAACCTTTGTGCATAATCCTGAGGTTATTGCCAAGATTAGCCAGCATTTTGCCCAAAGCTTAAGCGACGCTAATAACCGCACTCCCAGTTATGGGTTAAAAGCTCAGCCTGCAACGCCTAAACCTAGCAGTAATGAGTTGTTTAATGAGTTGCGTGCGAGTTTAGCAGAAGAGTTGTATTTAAAGCCCGATGCGATTGACGCAACGGCAGTCTTTATCGACTTAGGCATGGACTCAATCAGTGCGGTAACCTGGATTCGGAAATTAAACAAACGTTTTTGGCGTTCAATTGGAAGCAACGTTGATTTATCGTTATCCGCAGCTCACAGCGTTTGCCGAGTTTATCGCTGGGTTGGTTAATCTTAAACCGACCGCTTTACCGACACTGGCAAGCGATGACGTATTGACGCAGTTACGGCAAACACTAGCGGCTGAACTCTATTTAGTTGCTGAGCAAGTTGATGACCACGCGGCGTTTATCGATTTAGGTATGGATTCAATTAGCGCGGTAACATGGATTCGCAAAATCAATAAGCAATTTGGCTTAGACTTAGGTGCAACCAGTATTTATAGTCATCCCAATTTACGGGCATTTACGGCGTTTGTGTGTGCAAGCTGTGGCCAAGACAGTGTATTAACACTTGAATCTGATAATGAGCACGCTACGCCCGTTGAACCTATACCCACCGAAGTGAAACTCACGCCTCAGTTAATGCGTGTCTTTTCTACTCAAACCGCACCGCCGGTTGTAACTAATACAACAAAACCCGATAAACCAACACCCCCTGCGATAGCTGTGATTGGTATGGCCGGACAATTCCCGCAAGCGGAAAACTTAGCCGCTTATTGGCAGCATCTGGCTGAAGGTAACGATTGTGTGATTGAGATTCCTGCCGAGCGGTTTGACCTACACGCGTATTACCATCCAGACCGACAAAAGCCGGGCAAAACGGTTTGTCCACGCATGGGCGTGTTAACCACGGCGGCATTATTTGATCCGTTGTTTTTTAATATTTCACCGTTTGAAGCGGAATTAATGGACCCGCAGCAACGCTTATTCTTAATGGCAAGCTGGCAGTGCATTGAAAATGCCGGCATTAACCCGTTGACGTTATCGGGTCAAGCTTGTGGTGTATTTGTTGGTTGCGAAGAAGGCGATTACGCGAAGTTATTAGATGAGCAAGGCTTAACAGCGTCTGCGTTATTGGGCGAGTCGCCCGCGTTATTACCGGCGCGTATTGCCTATTATCTAAATTTAAAAGGTCCTTGTTTAGCGATAGATACGGCATGTTCATCAGCGTTAGTCGCGCTCGCTCAAGCCTGTGATAGCCTGTTATTAGGCCATTGTGATTTAGCCATCGCCGGCGGCGTGTATGTGATAACAGGGCCTGAAATTCACGTTAAAATGAGTCAATCCGGCATGTTGTCTCCCGATGGTCGTTGCTATGCATTTGATAGTCGTGCCAATGGTTTTGTACCGGGCGAGGGTGTGGGCGCGGTCTTGTTGAAGCGCTTAGACGAGGCTGAACGCGACGGTGACCCGATTATCGGCGTAGTTCGTGGTTGGGGCGTCAACCAAGATGGTAAAACCAACGGCATTACCGCACCTAATCCTGAGGCACAAGCCGATTTAATCAAACAAGTGCAACAGCGTTTTTCAGCTTAACCCTGAAAGGATTACGATGTTAGAAGCGCATGGTACCGGTACACAGCTAGGCGACCCGATAGAAATCGATGGTTTACGCACAGCTTTTAGTGGGGTACAGCGCAAACAGTACTGTGCATTAGGTTCAGTCAAAAGCAATATCGGTCATACCGCAACAGCAGCCGGCATTGCGAGTTCGCTTAAAGTTTTGCTGGCGCTACAACAGCACTACATTCCACCTACGATTCATTATCAACAGCTTAACGAGCATATTAAGTTAGAAAACACGCCGTTTTATATTAACGACCAGGGTAGGGCGTGGCCTAAAAGTTCTGAGCCTCGTTATGCGGCGGTGAGTTCGTTTGGTTTTAGTGGCAGCAATGCGCATGTTGTTTTTAGTGATTACCCGGCTACACCCACATCGATAGACGCTGTTCAGCAGCCGTTAGCCTTTGTGTTATCGGCTAAATCCTTCAATCAACTCATTGATTATGCAAAAAATTTATATGACTATCTAAACGCTGAAGCAAACCTCGATTTAACGGCATTAGCGTATACGCTGCAAATGGGACGCGCCGAGTTTAACCAGCGTTTTGGCCGTTATCGCTAGCAATATTGACCAATTAAAACAAGGTTTAATCGCTTTTTGTCAACAGCCCCAGTCTAAACATCTCGCTTGTTTTTATGGTCAGGTTGACGGTAGCCAATCGGTTAGTATGGGTAACAACACCAATGACCAACGCGAATTAGCTCAGCATTGGGTCAACGGTGCCGTGGTTGATTGGCGGCGTTGTTATGCTAATCGTGTCATTACGCGCTTATCTAATGTTCCTGGTCATCCGTTTGCGTTAAAACCGTATTGGCCTGCTAAAAAACCAGCAACAGCTTCGCTAGCGGATTGGCAGCCCGCGCCGCTGCCTAACTATGATTGGACGCAACGTGTTGCATTAATCAGTCGTTTACGCTGTTTGGCAATCGTCGCTGATGTCGAGCAACAAGCTGATTATCAAGCATTCGTCAGTCAACTCAATAGTGCAACCGGTGTTAATGTTGAGTTAACCTTAAGCTATTACTTAGCCAAGCAAAGCATTAAAGACACGGCGTATCCGCTGGTATTGTTGATTGATTGTGCTAGTACTCGTTCAGCGTTGTTTGATGTGTTAACACACTGCACACAACCGGTACAGGTGTTATGCGTTACCGATACAAACCCGCAAACACTTTGCGAGCAAGCCTTCAACACCTCTCATGTGTGGCATATTGTCGATATAGCCAATCTATCGGAGCAATCCGCTATGCAAGTGTTATTCAGTGAGTTATTGGCTTATAACGTAGGGTTGCCATTAACACCGGGGGTCACACAAATTGCTTACCGGCAACAGCAGCGTTGGTTAAAAACTAAACGGCAGGTTGCTGCAGGACTCGAAACCGTAACGCCTGAGCTGCATTCCCACGCAGAGCGTGGGAACGAGAACTGGCCAGAATTGCATTCCCAGGCAGAGTGTAGCAACGATAACTCAATGATAATTAACCAAGCATCCGGTTATTTTATTGCTAAACGTTGGCAGCCTTTGGCGCTTACAGAGCACTCCGCTGTATTTACCGCGAGTCAAGGCTTGTATCTAGTTAATTCAGAGTCACTCGCTATCGTCAACACCTGGTTAGGCGTCACTGCGTCAGCGCAACGGGTTATTGTAGTGGACAATAAGCAGCCGCTTCATGTCGATGTGGCAAGCTATCAAGATATTCGCTTTGTCATTGATTTAAGTGATTGTTTTCTTGAGCCTCAACAACATAGTGGCGAGCCGGGTTACAAATGGTTGTTTTATCAGAATTTAATTGCTCATAGCCCCGCGTTAAAACTGGTTTATTTAACCTTAGGCTTACAAACTTACCAAAATTCAAGCCCTAGCTTAGCCGGTGCTAGCTGGGCGGGGTTGGTTAAAATACTTAGCGCCGAATATCGACATGTTCAGGCTAAACATATCGATATAGATGCCAAGCTTTGGCAAGACGCTCATGCATTATGGCAACACATCATGGCTGAGTGCGCGGCTGATTCTGAGCATACCGAGCTGTGTTATCGCGCTGGTCAACGTTATGTGCCTTATTTACTTACAGAGCAACCCTTGCCTAAGTCGCCTAGACTCACACTATCGCCAACCGGTGTTTATGTGATTACCGGCGCAACGCGTGGTATTGGTTTGGAATTAGCAGAATTTTTAGCTGAGCAAGGTGCTAAACATTTTGTGTTGTTAGGTGTGACACCATTACCGCCACCATCCGATTGGTCACGTATTATTCTCGAAACTTCGGATGCAGCACTGAAAAATAAACTGCTTGCGCTACAACGCGTGCTGGCAAAAGTACCTAATAGTCGAGTAGTGACGATACCGTTAACCGAGCTAGACCCGTTAACACAGTATTTCACGACGATAAGACAAGAACTCGGTGAAATTAAAGGTGTTATCCATTGTGCCGGTGTTTATTCTGATGCGACTAAACCTGGGTTTATCGAGAAAGATTTAAATAACGCACTCGCAGTATTCGAGCCGAAAATAACCGGTATACAAAACCTACACCAATTATTCCAACACGATAAGCTAGAATTTATGTTAGCGGTGACCTCGTTAACCGGTGTGATGCCCAGACTCGCGCGTGGTGCGGCTGATTATGCGTTGGCGAATGCTTATGTAGACTTTTTTTATGGCGTATCATGCGGCGCGTGGTAAGCCTTATCTGTCAGTCTCTTGGTCGGATTGGCGGCAAACCGGCGCGATTACGCGGTTATGCGAGGCTAGGCGTAACCGCGTTGACGAGATTTTCGCTGCACTAGGCTTGAAAACCTTTAGCAATAGTGAAGGGCGTTATTTGTTGGCTTCGGTGTTAGCGAGTGCTCAGCGTGGTTGGGTCTTCCCAGCATTTATCGATGCAACTGCATTTGCTGAACAACAGCCTGTTTTATTAACTGTCAATGTCACTAAAGAGTCGCCACAGCTACAGTCGTTAATCAGCCAATTACCCCAATGGGAATATGAGCAACGCCAAGGTCAGGTCTTTGACATTAGCCGATTAACCGCGCTGATTGATTTAGACGAACTCAAAACTTTAGCACCGGAGTTCATACAGCGTATTTATGCATTGATATTTCCAGATGAATTTGGCTCGACGTCTGGGCAAGAAAATGCGTTATTGCAAACAATCACTGACACCGTTATCGAGGTATTAAAGCTAGAGCAGGTCGATACAGCTCAGCCTTTACAAAACTATGGCTTAGATTCGATTACGGCGATGGTACTCGCGACGCGTTTAGAAAAGCGTTTAGGGCAACCGGTTAAACCACGCTGGCTAATTGATTATGCGACGATAACTGCATTAGCCGCACATTTACAAACCCAAGAGGCTAGCGTATGACGACGGTAGCTGAACTATTAGGTTTACAGCGCAAGCCGCAACCGGCAACAATCAGTTTTAGTTTATTGTTTTTTTCCGATGTTAGAAAAGAGCTAACCGATGCGGAAAAATATGCATTTATGCGTGAACTCACACTGTTCGGCGATAGAGAAGGCTTTACTGCCGTGTATTTGCCTGAGCGTCACTTTCATGAGTTCGGTTCGATTTATGCAAATTCGGCTGTCGCCGCAGCTTATTTAATTCCGCAAACCCAACGTATTCGTTTTAGAACCGCCGGTATTTCGCTACCTTTACATCATCCGGCGGAAGTCGTCGAGTGGTGGGCGATGAATGACGTATTATCAGGGGGCAGGGTGGATTTAGGCTTTGGCTCCGGTTGGCATAAAGCGGATTTTATCTTAGCACCTGACCATTACCACGACCGGCGGCAGCTATGTAGCGAGACCATTCCGGTTATTCAACGCTTATGGCGCGGTGAAACCGTTGCGTTTCCAGGGCCAGGCGGTGAGTTAATACCTATTACTTGCTATCCAAGACCCGTACAAAAAGACGTCGCAGTCTGGTTATTAGTCACGCAAAATGATGAAGGCTTTATCCATGCAGGTAGACAAGGCTATAACGTGTTTACGATGTTATACGGTAATAATCTCGAGGCGATGGCGAAAAAAATAACGCTGTATAGACAAGCGCGGGCTGAAGCCGGATTAGACCCGGCGTCAGGTATTGTGACGTTAATGCTGCATACCTTATTACTACCCTCGCTAGAAACCGTGCAACAGGCGGTAGAACAACCGTTTAAACACTACATTAAAAGCGCACTCGACGCCCATGTAGAAGCCGCAGTCCAGCAATCCGGCGGTATTACGCCTAGCGAAGACGAAAAATCGAAAATGTTAGATTATGCGTACCAGCGCTATTTTAAAACCGGAGCGCTGTTCGGTACGGTTAGCGACGGTCGGCGCGTTGTGGACGAGGCGATTAAAGCCGGTGTTAATGATATTGCGTGTTTATTGGATTTTGGTGTTGAACAGTCGGTGGTTTACGACTCGCTGAGGTATTTGGCGGAGTTGGTTAATGACTACCGTTAATTTTCTCGTTCCCACGCTCTGCGTCAATGCCCACAGTTAAGAAAAAACCATTAACACCTAGTGTTACGAAAAATTTATTAGGTTTAGATATAGGATGCGCTGAGGTACGAAGCGCATCTGTCGAGTCTTCACACGATTGATGCACCTCCTTTCGTCGGCATATCCTATAGTTATCTCATTGAAATGTCGTGATAATTCTTTAACTTAATGGTAATGACGCAGAGCATGGGAACGAGGAAAACACGACCGGTAAATTTAAGGTCTTGTTGCTAGAGTAGCAGCAGCTGCTGCTCTTTCTGCACTAGGCCCATGTTGAATGGTTAAAGTTGCAGAGCGAATAATCCCGTCGGGTTTTCCAGCTGGCGTATCGATATCTTGGTGGCAACATCCAGCAGTAAGAACTTCTACTTGATGCGTACCTGGGCCCACGCTTGCAAAAAACATGAACGATGCCATGTGTGGCGGGTCAATACCAGCAAAAAAACCATTTTCAACAACATTAGGCAGCCAAATAATGGGTGAATTAAATGATGAAGCTATTGGATAGCCGAGACTAATAAAAAAATCTTTAGAATTCCAATGCCCATTCATAGGCTTGCCGTCGACTCTGACTTGAAACACCATGGCATTATCGTTTGGCTGAGCATTCACACTTAAATTCACTAATACACAAGAACTAGGCTCAGAAACTGTTTTAAAACTTGTCGAAAAAAGCGGCGCTGGGCTGAATCCTCCTATAGGATAATAAACACCATTTTCTATACCACCGGAATAATCGCGAGTAGGTGAGTAAATGGTCGAGCGGCCTATTGCTTTAGCTTCTGTCATCTCAGTGCTATTTGCACAAGCATCAGGTAAAGGGACATAAGTGTCATCAAGAGTATCCTTCAGCGCGGCTAAAGAATTTTGGCTGCTGAACAAGGCCAGTGTAGCGACTAAGGCAGTGATTGCATATATTTTATATTGCTTGCTTTTCATGGTGTTATCTCCAGTTTTATTGTTGCAATGAGGCGTTTATTGGCTGAAATTCCCCGGCTATCTTTTAGGGTGAATTGCAGACGAATAAAGTCTAAGCGAGCGAGCAAACGCGAGCAGTGACTTTTGGCCTTGTCAATTAGGAACAATTACCAGGAGGGTAAGAACTGTTGTATGGTTTTTTGATGCGGAAACAACTAACCGGAGAGTTGTGTGCAGGAGAGCTGCACGCAAGGTTCGGAGGGAGAAGAGAGAAATCTTCTCTACCCCTATCTGTCGACTCTTCACACGATTGATGCGCCTCTTTTCGTCGGCATATCCTATAAAATTTATTAACCTAATGGCAGTGACGCAGAGCGTGGGAACGAGAAATTAGGTTTAGATATAGGATGCGCTGAGGTACGAAGCGCATCTGTCGAGT
>NZ_LAJX01000169.1 GCF_000963695.1 Methylocucumis oryzae | reverse complement strand
TTCATGTAGCGTTCGCCTTCTTCAACCAGATAGCGGGCTATGGCATGAGCGGTCTTCGCATCATAGGCTTGGGCTTTGACAATGAGTACGCCCGAGTATTCATCCAGCTCGACGCTGACTCGGCGTAGGTAGTAGTCGTAAAAGTGTTCAAATTCGGCGTCTTTAAACCAGAAGCGCGACACGATATCGTGGCTAGGTTGGCTGTAATGGCTGCGTAGGTCTAACTTAGCATCGAGCTTAGCAAGCATATCGGTAGACAGCAAGTAGTCGCGTAGCAGCAGTTGTTCGGCCACCACGCTCGCACCACCACCGCCGCGTAATAATTTGGACAGACCGCTACCGCCGTCACTGACCATGTCGGTGCTTTGTATCATCACATGGGCTGTCGAAACATAGCGATTAGAGGCGACTACCAGCCAATAACTTAACGCTGCGATGATTAACAGGACGGTGGCTAGCAGTAGGCTGTGCTGTTTTAGCCGCGTGACTAATCGAGGTTGCTTGGATATCTTCATTTACGGTCGTTTTTTGTAGGCGACTTAAGCGCTACTCTCTATTAAGTAAAAGTGGGGAGACAGTACGCATTGCGTACCACGGCTCTGTCCTAAGAATAATTCATGAAGTGATTTTTGCCGAAAAATAATAGTGAGAACGCTATAACACACCGCAGGCGATTATATCGAAATACCATGCAATTTTGAATCCAAAACCAAACTCAGAACGGTCACTCGTTGGTATTACCAAGGTTTATCGCTTTGTTCTGCATTACGCTGTCCGTATTGGTATTGGAATTTACGCCGTAATAAACCGCCCGGATCATCAGGTATACGTTTCAGCCATTGCTCATTAATCGCTTGTTGTTTGTCGTTAAGCTTGGCTGAAGACTCTCCCGCTACAGGGTCTTGCTTGTCGTCATCTTTTTTGGGTTCAGCGGGTTCTTGTTGAGCTGCTGCTTGCTGCTGCTCAGATTCTTGCTGTTTTTGTTGTTGCTGAGCTTGTTTCTGTTGATCTCGCTGTTGATCTTGCTGCTGCGAGTCCTGCTGTTGCCCGCCATGCTCTGGTTTTTGCTCAGGCTTAGCGTCATTCTCACTAGCTTGCTGTTCTGATGACTGTTGCTGTTGGTCTTGTTGTTGCTTTTGGTTTTGCTGCTGTTGCTGTTGATCTTGTTGTTGTTTTTGCTTGTCTTGCTGCTGCTTTTCTAAGGCTTTTTCAACAAGTTCCTTATTGTATTTAGCATCAGCGTTCTCAGGGTTTAATTTCAACGCACGTTGATAAGCATCAATAGCTTTTTCCAACTCACCCGAACCCGCTAACGCATTGCCTAAATTGTAAAAACCATCACTAGTCGTTAGCTTTTTTAATGCGTCTTGATAGTCTTGTTCGGAATAGCCCTCACCGGCTTTATACTTGGCCGCTGCTTTCCAATCAGGCCGGGTAAATTGCTTGGCCGCTTGTGCGTAATTTTGCCCGTTAAATGCTTTTTGTGCTTGTTGCTCTTGGGTTTGCCACAAATCCTGCCAACTCCAAGCATAAGCCTCGTTTGGCTGGGGCAGTAACACACATAGAGCGAAAATTAATAACCCTTTTCTAAACAACAAAGCCGCTAACGGCAGCACCAGTAACAACACCCAAGGCCCTACATCTTGCCACTGGTCTAGTTTAACGTCAGTAGCATCGGTTTTATTATCTGCCGTTAACGGTGTCGCTAATAACGCTTGCAATGCCTTTATATCATTGTCATCTGCACCTAAAGTCCGATAAATACCATGGCCTAACGATGCGAGCTGGCTTAGTTTAGCCTCATCGAGTTTAGGCAAAACAATTGCACCATGCTCATCTTTTAAAAAACCACCGCCTGGCAATGCAACGGGTGCGCCTTCTGACGTACCAACGCCTAACACAGAGACGGTAATATTTTCATGCTCAGCCAATGCAACTAAGTCATTAGGCGCTTCATCGATGCCATCGGTAATTAACACTAACTGGCCTTTTTGCAAGCCTGCTTGTTTGAATAAGCTAATCGCTTTAGTAAACGCTAAGCGGGCATTGCGACCAGGGCTAGGCATTAAATCCGTTGTTAACACTTCCAATTGATTGGCAATCGTTGCCGTATCATCGGTTAATGGCGTCACGGTAAACGCGTCCCCTGCATAAACCAGTAACGCCGTTTGCCCATCTTTACGCTGTTGTAATAAATCAGCGATTTTATAGCGCGCGCGGGTTAACCGGCTCGGCTTAATATCTTGCGCGTCCATAGAGTGCGATAAGCTTAATGCAATCACTAGCGCTGAAGTATTACGAAATACCGGTACCGGTATGCGCTCCCAAGTAGGGCCTGCTAACGCGATAATAGCTAAAACACTCGCTAATAAACCTAAGCCTAAATTAATACGGTTTTGTTTGGCCGCTTTATCAATCAATAAAAACGGTAGTAGCTCAGCATCGCAAACAGAGCTCCACACGCTATGACTTAGCTTTCGCTTTATTAAAACGTAGGCAAGCAATAACGCCGGTAGCAACGCTAATAAAGCAAGAGGACGAATAAAATGAAAATCAGTCATTGTTATGTTCGTAAACGCAGCAGACACAGCAAACCTAATAACACCAGAGCCACTGCTAAAGGCCAGTAAAATAATTCACTATGCGGGCGAAAATATTGCTTATCGCTAGTCACCGGTTCTAACTCATCTAAGCGTAAATAAATATTTTCTAACTCCTGGGCGTTTCTAGCGCGGTAATAATGACCGCCCGTAGATTCAGCAATTTTAATTAAGCTATCTTCATCCAAATCAGCTGATGGATTGACTTTACGGCTGCCAAAAAAACTGCGCACAATCATTTCATCAGCGCCAATGCCTATGGTATAAATTTTCAGCTTTGTATTAGCGGCTAGCTCGGCCGCTTTCAACGGTGCAATTTCTCCGGCTGTATTTGCGCCATCAGTCATTAAAATTAACACGCGACTATTCGCGTTTTGCTGACCTAAACGCTTAACCGCTAACCCAATCGCATCGCCTATCGCGGTATTTTCCCCCGCCAAACCCAATGCCGCTTCATTCAACAAACGTGACTACCGTTTTGCGGTCAAAACGTCAACGGGGTTTGTAAATACGCTTGCGTGCCGAATAAAATTAATCCCAGCCTATCGCCTACTCGTCTATCGATAAATTCACTCGCGACTGCCTTAGCGGCTGTTAACCGGTCAACCGGTTGTTTATTCAGCATAAAATCACGCTCTTGCATACTACCGGATAAATCCACCGCCAGCATAATATCGCGCCCACTCATCGCTTGTTCGATAGGCTCGCCCAACCATTGCGGTCGCATAGCCGCTAGCACTAATAACAACCACGCGAGCACTGCCAATGACCATAACCGGCTACGCGCAACAAACTGGCTGTTGGTTTCGGCCGCCGCAATATCGTCGATAAACGGCACTTTTAACGCTGACTGTTGTTGCATTTGATAGGCAGGTAAATAGTGCCTAACCAACAACGGTAAAGGTAATAACAAAGCCAGCCAAGGCCAAGCAAATTCAAACACGGTTAAACCTCCGCTTACTTGATTTTGCGCAGGCATTTAACCAGGTTTCTACTATCGTCAGTAATTCAGCTAATTGTTGAGCATTCATCGATTCAGTATTGGCCGGTTGATAAGGCTTATCGGCTAAACATCGGCCTAAACCTTGACTAAACAATGGACTAGGCAAAAAACTATCTAAATAGTGCAGCCACGCATCACCGGTTAAACTCGCCGCTTCCTGTACAGGCGAGACACTAATCGCCACGCGTCTTAATAATATCGATAACTCAGTGATTTTTTGCTGCGGGCTTAACTCAGCGTTTTGTTTGATTTGTTTGAGCAGCGCTAATGCTACGCGCACCGGCGTTTTGCGCGTCAGGCGTTTAAACAATAAAACCGCTAAAACAATACAGACGGGTATTAACACCGCGACACACCACCAGCCCAAAGCCGGTGGCCACGCGCTAATCGCATCGGGTAAATGAATATCTCGTAACGGTAAAGTTGACGTAGGCATGATAAAACTTAAGCCGCTGCTAAACAGCGAATAGGATCGGCGTGAGTATCACATAAAACAAAGCGCATATTATGCAAACGCGCCAAGGCCTGAAGTTGTTCTTGCCGCGCTTGAAAGCGTTGGCGATAGGTGCTAAGACCTTGATGATTAGCCGCATCGACAAATACTTCGCGCTCATCATTGGCAAAACGGTATTGGCCTTTATCAGGCAACTGCGCTTCTAACGCATCATAAACAAAAATCAGCACCAGCTCGCAATGCCTTCCTAATTTAGCTAAATACGCTTCGACTTGAGCATTAATACCGCGAAAATCGCTAATTAAATACACTAAACTACCTGGACGCGCATGTTGATTTAAGCGGGCTAATACCTGTTCATACGACAACGCCAAGCCATTAGGTTTAGGCGTTGCTAACGCGTTAAGCAGCCTTAACACAGCATGCTTGCCACTATGCGGCTTTAACTCCAAACACATCGTCTCGTTAAAAATCTGCCCGCCGATTCTATCGCCATGATGCTCGGCTGCCCACGCTAATAAACCGGCTAGCTTTGCCGCTTGCACTGATTTAAACACACCACGCGTGGCAAAATGCATCGCCGCACGTTGGTCAACTGAAATAAACACCGGACGCTCACGTTCTTCGCGAAACACTTTAGTATGCGGCTTGCCGGTGCGTGCCGTCACGCGCCAGTCTATCGTGCGAATATCATCGCCAGCCTGATATAAACGCGTTTCGTCAAATTCCATACCTCGACCTTTAACGCGCGAGACATAATTACCCGTTTGACTCGCCAGCCTTTGGTGTCTAAACAAACGTAACGACGCACCCGCAGAGGCTAAATCGATTAAGTTCTGTAAACAAACCGTGACACGCGGATTAGTCATGGTCATGCGACCTCTCCCGCTTAAGGTACGGCGATGCGATTAATTAACGCCTTAATCACATCGTCAGTCGTGACACCTTGCGCCTCCGCTTCATAAGATAAAATCAAGCGATGACGCAACACGTCGAAAGCTAAGTCTTGAATATCATCAGGCGCAACATAGGTTCTACCGGCCAACCACGCTTTAGCACGCGCAGAGCGGTCTAGTGCGATACTGGCTCTAGGACTAGCGCCGTATTGCAGCCACCCCGCTAAATCTTGACCGTACGCGCCAGGGTTACGCGCCGCTAAGATAATTTGCAATAAATAATCTTCCAAACTATCCGCCATATAAACTTCTAGTACCTCTAAGCGCGCACGGAATAGCGATTCTTGACTAATCGGCTTAAACACTTGCGGTGCTGGAGTGCTGGCTTGTTTCGCCTCGTCGCGCACTAAACGTAAAATGGTTTTCTCATGCTCGGCACTGGGATAACCGACTTTAGTGTGCAATAAAAACCGGTCTAACTGCGCTTCAGGCAACGGATACGTGCCTTCTTGCTCAATCGGATTTTGCGTCGCCATCACCATAAACAACGGCGGTAGCTTATAAGTTGCCTGCCCTATGGTAATCTGACGCTCGGCCATTGCTTCTAATAATGCGGCTTGTACTTTAGCTGGGGAACGGTTGATTTCATCGGCTAAGATTAAATTATGAAACAACGGCCCTTGTTGAAATTCAAAACTGCCTTGTTGCGGCCTGTAAATCTCAGTACCGGTTAAATCGGCGGGCAATAAATCCGGCGTAAATTGAACACGATGAAAATCGGCGGCTAGTCCTTTGCTCAACACATTAATTGCCCGTGTTTTAGCCAACCCCGGCGCGCCCTCAACTAAGATATGACCATCCGCTAATAACGCAATTAACATGCGTTCAATTAACACGGTTTGGCCGATAATCTGATGATTAATAAATTCGTTAAGAGCGTAAAAATCGGATTGAGTAGCAGACTGTTTTTCTAACATGTAGGAAAGTAGGTAACGAAAGTAAAGTCATCATCGCGGACTAGGTTTAAGCAACCTAGCCGACAAAGTTTAAGTAGCGTTGTTTATATACTTTGAACGGTCACATTCGGTGTCTTGTGTTGCTATAAGGTGCGCACAGCGCACCCTACCTAAAAACCGAAAACTTAACCGTTTAAAGTATAGCTATTTATTATCTTAACAATAACCATGCCAAGACAAAACTATTTTTAAGTCGCAAACGCCGAGTGGGACAACTAAAGCTAAAAAATGTTCAGTGCCAACGCCTGTGGTTTTTGCAAGCATTGCATTGTAACCTGTCTACGAGTATTTTATCGGCATAAACTCAAACAACTGCTCAAACCTACTCATGAATGCTATTCATTTTGACACCTTAGCGTTTGCTAACCGGCTAAAATCAGCAGGCTTTACCGACGCCCAAGCTCAAGTCTTAGTCGAATTGCAGCGCGAAACAACCGACCAAGCCCTTGAACAGGCTAAACATGATTTTCACCTAGACGATTTAGCGACTAAACGCGACGTAAAAGAACTAGAAACCGAACTCCAGCACTCGTTAGCGCTAATTAAAGCCGATACCGCGCGTTTAATAGCTGAAACCCATCAACATATCGCTGAGACCAAAGCCGATTTAACACGTTGGATAATCGCCGCCGGTTTCTTGCAAACAACTGTTATTATCGGTGTGTTACTTAGTAGCTAAGTTAGTTTGATTAGCGACGACATAACCGCAGTTTCAGCGTTTATCCTATACCACAAACATTGACGTTTAGATACGCCGTAACCTAGCCATTATACCCGTAATGTTTGTAGCTATTTTGGTAGCGCCCCAACTTATAACTAAATTTATTCCCTAGAATGCAGCCCTATCATATTACCTTCAGTATCTTCTACTATCGCAATAAAGCCGTAAGGTCCGATAGCAAACTTTTCTTTGATAATTTTGCCGCCAGCATCAGGCGCTCTTGCAGCTTCCACTGAGCAATCTGCACAAGAGAAATAAACTAACGTGCTATTACCCCCAGATGCAAAACCTTCCATTTTAATTAGTGCACCGGATGAACCATAATCCTGCATAGATTGTGGAAATTTCCAGAGTGTTAAGCCCATGTTGTCAATTCTCTCTAGCTCGGCTTGAAACACGGTTTCATAGAATTGTTTCGCTCGATCTAAATCTTGTACATAGATTTCAAACCAACCCACGGGATTGTGCATAATGCCTCCTTATTGCGGCGGTAAAAATTATTTGCGCTTAGTTGATTAGCCGATAGATTATAGGCTTATTGATGCGCCTAGCGAACTTAGCAAAGCTATATTAAGCCTGCATGACTGATGTGTTATAAAGGTTAGCAAATTCTATCTCATCTTGTTTGACGTAATTTTTAGAAATCTCCATGCCAATAACCGAAACGTATATCAGCGCTCACGATAGCGATGCCTTGGCCAAACTTGTTAAAGCGGTTGATCGTGATGTGGAGCGCGGCGAAGATATTTTAATGTTGGGTTTTGCTACCGTGATGCTATCGTCAACGCTAGCCCCAATTGCACCGCCTAGCGTGTTATTGCCTGGCGTTGCATTGGTTTTTACCCTTTCTTCAGTATGTGCCCATTTTAATTCACGCACTATTGAGAAAAAACTGTGCGCTAGCTTGCCGCTGTTATCCGCTAAAGACCGGCTCAAATTATCGCCTATTATTAAGGTCTTTAAAGAGCATCCCATGCCGGTATTAGCTGATGCATTTAATTTTTTTAAAAATCCAAAGCGAACGCTTTACAGTGTGCTAGGCGGCTTGTTAATCAATCCGTTCTGGATGCCTATTTTATATATGATGTTTATGCATATATCAGAAGAGCAAAACCTGATTAAGTTAAACCATGCGGTTTGCGCCGTTGAACTCGCCCATTTACCACAGGAACGCCCTGACCAGTATTCCGATTAACTTGTGCAAAAAGTTACCTAAATTCGCGACATTCGATTAATATGAGCAGGCTTTTTTCATCTCATCAAATCAGCGAGTTAATTATGCATTCAACCGAATTTTTATGTCGCTCATTATTATTCGTTTTTATTTTCGAAGCCTTATGCGGCTTACAAGGCTGCTCGTTCTCAGATAGTTCTAAAAGTTTTTCTGATTCTAGTAGTGCGATTTTTAGTAGCGGTTCCTCTAGCCCTGATGGCGATAATTCTTATGAAACGGAAATCGCTGACTATACTGCCGCTTATGTTAAATCAACTTCTGACGTCACTGATTACCGTGCTTTTTTCAAAGGTATAGGCGATATTGCGGCTGAAAAAGGCATTAATAACTGGCCTAATAACGAAGAGACGTATAAAGCCATAGGCATGGGACTGCGTAAAGCCAATATTAAAGGCTTTAGCTATGATACCTATAAGCGTAATTTTGCAGGCTCAAATGTGAATAAAATGCAGTCTATTGAAGACGGTTATGACGATTAGCGTCGAACCTATATGTTTTAACTATAACCAAACAACACCGGAGATAGCACATGGCAACATTAACAGCATCGCAACAAATCAATATTCCGTTGGATTTTTTCTGGCCAAGCACTGGCTTCACACTTGCATCGGTCCCTACCGCAACTGAAGTCGTTATTACGGACGGTATCAACACTCAAGTGTTTAAGGGTGTAGGTTTTAGCTTTAATTTCGCTACACTGTCTGTGATTGGCGGCACAGTGACTAGCACCGAATATCTTAAATCTGGCTCATTAGTTTATGTCGCTGATGGCTTTTCGGTTGATATAACCGGGCTCAATCAAGACAATGCCGACGATTTGCTAAAGTCATTTTACTCGACAAGTAACACGGTTAACGGCTCTAGCTCTAATGATAAAGTTGTTGCATTTGCAGGCAATGATACATTATACGGCGCTGATGGTAATGATTTTCTCAGCGGTACTTCTGGCAAAGACATGATTTACGGGGAAAACGGCAATGATACGCTGTTTGGTGGCTCAGGTTCCGATGTGTTAGTCGGTGGCTTAGGTAAAGATCGCTTAATCGGCGGTGGCAATAAAGATATTTTCGTTTTCAATAGCTTAGCTGATTCTGGTGTTAAAACCATTAATCAAGACCGAATCATCGATTTCATCTCAGGTGTTGATAAAATTGATTTAAGCGCTTTAGACGGCGATACCACGACTGCAGCTGATTTTGTCGAAGTAACGACATTTTTCAACTACACCTGCTGGTGAAGGTGAATGGAGCTTTGATGCAACTACACATATTTTAAGCGTTAACACTGATAACGATGTGGATGCAGAATTTGCAGTGTTATTAGTCGGTGTAGCAACAGTTGCTGCGTCAGATTTAATTTTAGGTTAGAGAAAAAACGCGGCTGCCTGTGCAGCCGCGTTTTAAAATTGTAATTGGTTGATAATCGCCAACGTTGGGGCCGATTGGTTCATCGTATAAAAAATGTAGACCTGGCGCACCATGATCTAATAATTGCTGACATAGTTTAGTCACCACGTCTAAGCCAAAGGCTTGAATTGACTCTCTATCATCGCCATAGCTTTCTAAAACGTTTTTCTAAGCCAACGCGGTATATCGGCGCCACACATTTCTGAAAAACGCGATAGTTGTGAATATTGGGTAATCGGCATGATGCCAGGCACAATAGGTATATCAATGCCATATTTTTCACATAAATCTATGAAATTATAATAAGCTTCGGCATTATAAAAATATTGCGTTATCGCAGCGTCAGCACCGGCATCGACTTTTCGCTTGAAATTCTTCATATCCTCAACACAGTTATACGCCTGCGGATGGACTTCCGGATAGGCGGCAACATGTATTTGAAAATGCGCAGCTGTTTCTGTGCGAATAAACTCAACTAATTCATTGGCATAACGAAATTCACCGGTAGACATCATACCTGACGGTAAATCACCGCGTAACGCCACTAATTTATTAACCCCTTGCGCGACATAATCTGAAATTATCGTGCGTATACTGTCTTTAGTAGACGCAACACACGATAAATGCGGCGCGGCGTCAATGCCTTTAGCTTGTATATTTACAATCGCATCAAACGTTTTATCACGTGTAGTTCCACCAGCGCCATAGGTCACCGAAAAGAAATCCGGATTTAATGAGGCTAGCTGTTGTTGTACCGTTTCCAATGCTAATGCACCTGCTTCAGTTTTAGGTGGATAAAACTCAAAACTAAAAGCTTGTGGGTATTTTTGCTGTGATTGCATCATATCGCTGCCATACTGGCTTAGTAGCGGTAATGTTCGGCTTTGTAAGGGCCGTTAACAGGAACATTAATATAACTTGCTTGCTCTTCAGTTAATTCCGTTAACGTAACCCCTAATTGCTGTAAATGAAGTTTAGCCACTTTCTCATCTAATAGCTTAGGCAAGATATAGACTTGGTTTTGGTAGTTTTCTGCATGTTGCCATAACTCGATTTGCGCCAAAACTTGGTTGCTAAACGAATTAGACATAACAAAGCTAGGATGACCCGTCGCACAACCTAGATTCACTAAACGCCCTTCTGCTAGTACGATTAAAACGTTTACCATCAGGGAATATTACATGGTCAACTTGAGGCTTAATGTTTTCCCAAGTGTATTGGCGCAACGAAGCAATATCGATTTCTGCATCAAAATGACCAATATTGCAAACAATCGCTTGGTTTTTCATGGCTAACATGTGGTCGTGACGAATCACATTGCAATTACCAGTCGCTGTGACAAAGATATTAGCGATAGGCGCAGCTTCTTCCATGGTCACAACACGATAACCTTCCATCGCAGCTTGCAACGCGCAAATAGGGTCAATTTCGGTAATCCATACTGTTGCACCTAAACCACGTAATGATTGCGCACAGCCTTTACCCACATCACCATAACCACAGACCACAGCAATTTTACCGGCAACCATGACATCGGTAGCCCGTTTAATCCCATCGACTAAGGACTCACGGCAACCATATAAATTATCGAATTTTGACTTAGTCACCGAATCATTGACGTTAAAACGCCGGCACTTTCAACGTACCTTTGGCAACGCGCTCATATAAACGTAACACGCCTGTCGTGGTTTCTTCTGACAAGCCTTTTACCCCTGACATTAACTCGGGGAATTTATCATGCATCATATTGGTTAAGTCGCCACCATCATCCAGAATCATATTCGGACGCCAGCCATTAGGCCCTATGATGGTTTGCTCAATACACCAGTCTGCTTCAGCTTCGGTTTCACCTTTCCAAGCAAACACTGGAATTCCCGCTGCTGCAATCGCCGCTGCCGCATGGTCTTGCGTCGAAAAAATATTACAAGACGACCAACGCACTTCCGCACCTAATGCCGTTAACGTTTCAATCAACACAGCCGTTTGTATCGTCATGTGCAAACAGCCTGCAATACGAGCACCTGCTAAGGGTTGTGCCGCACGATATTCTTCGCGTATCGCCATTAACCCCGGCATTTCGGTCTCAGCAATTTGTATTTCTTTTCTGCCCCATTCAGCTAGGCTAATGTCGGCAATTTTGTAATCGGTTTGGCTCATAGTTAACCTCAAGTAGTCGGTAAATTAAAGTCCGGCAGCATCTGCTAGCGCTTCGGCTTTATCGGTTTTTTCCCAACTAAAGCTCTCTTCAGTACGTCCAAAATGACCATAAGAAGCTGTGGTTGATAAATAGGTCTTAATAAATCAAGTTGTGCGATTAGCCCTTTTGGTCTTAAATCAAAGTGTTCACGAACGATTTCAACTAAACGGCTTTCAGCTAATTTTCCTGTACCAAAGGTTTCTACGCTAATCGAAGTCGGTTCAGCAACGCCTATCGCATAAGACACTTGAATTTCACAACGCTCTGCCAAGCCTGCGGCGACAATGTTTTTAGCCACATAACGCGCCATATAGGCCGCTGATCTATCGACTTTTTGATGGGTCTTTACCTGAAAACGCGCCGCCACCATGTCTTGCCATACCACCGTACGAATCAACAATAATTTTACGGCCTGTTAAACCGCAATCGCCGACCGGGCCACCGATGATAAATTGCCCTGTTGGATTGATGAAATATTTTGTGTCTTTATGTAACCATTCTTTAGGTAGCACCGGCAAAATAATTTCATCCATGACCGCTTCATGTAATGCTTTAGTACCAATATCAGGCGAGTGCTGCGTAGACAATACTACAGCATCGATAGCAACGGGTTTATTATTTTCGTAACGAAACGTAATTTGGCTTTTAGCGTCGGGTCTTAACCACGGTAATGTTTTATTTTTTCTAACTTCGGCTTGGCGTTTAACCAATAAGTGCGAATAAGTGATAGGGGCAGGCATGAAAACATCGGTTTCATTACTCGCATAACCAAACATTAAACCTTGATCGCCAGCACCTTGTTCGTGATTGTCGCTTTCGTCAACACCCATAGCAATATCAGCAGATTGCTTACCAATCGCGTTTAATACCGCGCAGCTTTTGCCATCGAAACCAATATCACCGTGATCATAACCAATGTCACAAACCACTTTTCTTACTAACGCTTCTAAATCAACCCATGCATCGGTAGTCACCTCGCCTGCTAAGACCACCATACCGGTTTTAACTAAGGTTTCACAAGCAACCCTAGATTTAGGATCTTGAACCAATAATGCATCGAGTACAGCATCGGAAATTTGATCGGCAACCTTATCCGGATGACCTTCGGAAACCGATTCTGACGTAAAAATGTAATTATCGCTCATACTATGCCTCGTAAATATCAAAATCCAGATAGTCAAAAGGCTGCAATATGCAGCCTTTTTATTATTGTGGTGGGCCCTGTAGGACTTTGAACCTACGACCTGCCGATTATGAGTCGGACGCTCTAACCAACTGAGCTAAGGGCCCTTCATTTTTGCTGGGTTATTCATCCAAGAAACAACGTAATTGCTCCGATCTGGATGGATGCCTAAGTTTTCTTAATGCTTTTGCTTCGATTTGCCGTATACGTTCACGGGTTACGTCGAATTGTTTACCAACTTCTTCTAACGTATGGTCAGTATTCATGTTAATACCAAAACGCATCCGCAAAACTTTTGCTTCTCGTGCCGTTAAACCCGCCAACACATTCTGGGTAGATTCGCGCAAACCGGCAATCGTAGCCGCTTCAACTGGGGACATCACTTTACCATCTTCGATGAAATCGCCCAAATGCGAATCTTCATCATCACCGATAGGTGTTTCCATTGAAATCGGCTCTTTAGCTATTTTCAACACTTTGCGAACTTTATCTTCAGGCATTTCCATACGCTCAGCCAATTCCTCAGGCGTTGCTTCCCGGCCCATTTCCTGAAGAATTTGGCGCGAGATACGATTTAATTTATTAATCGTTTCTATCATATGCACTGGAATCCGAATGGTTCTAGCTTGGTCGGCGATAGAGCGTGTAATCGCTTGCCGTATCCACCAAGTGGCATAGGTAGAGAATTTATATCCGCGTCGATATTCAAATTTATCAACGGCTTTCATTAAGCCAATATTGCCTTCTTGAATTAAATCCAAGAATTGCAAACCGCGATTCGTGTATTTTTTTGCTATAGAAATAACCAAACGCAAATTAGCTTCAATCATTTCTTTTTTCGCACGTCTAGCTTTAGCTTCGCCTATAGACATGCGCCTATTAATATCCTTAAGACCGGTAATGGTTAGCCCATACTCGGCTTCGGTATCAGCTAATATTTTTTGCGCTTTGCGCAGCTCTTTCTCATGCGGCAAAAAGTCCTTCTGAATAACCATGAGAAGGCGCTAGAAACTGAGCTAACCATTCTGAATCTGACTCATGACCTACAAATGAGGTAATAAAGTCTTTTCTACTAATTTTGGTGTATTTTAAAAATGTTTCTAGGATAAATTTTTCTTGTTCTCTTACCCGTGCAACACCGTTAGGGATAATGCCGGTTAATTTTTTTAAATATTGCGGTGTCCATTTAAACTCCATGAACAACTCAGCTAATATTTCAAATTCTTTTTCAGTTTGAGAACTTACATAGCCATATTTTTTAATAGAGCCTGACGCAACCGCCAATTGCTGTCTTAATGCATCAACTTTTTCTTGGACTTCTTCAATATTCAGGCCTTTCAGTTCGTCTTCTGGACTAGCATCGACCACTACATCAGACGCCTGAGCATTTAACAAATCTTCTGGCTCTGTTAAATCGACAAAACCTGAAATCAAGTCGTTTAAACGAATGCCACCTTCTTCACCGGAGATAGAATCAAACGATTGTAAAAAATCTTCTACGACTATGCAAGAACGAGAAATAGCTTTAACTAATTGGTGCTGCCCTTCTTCAATACGCTTAGCAATTTTTAACTCATCAGCACGCGTTAATAACTCGACTGAACCCATTTCCCGCATGTACATGCGCACAGGATCGGTGGTTCTACCGAATTCGCTATCGACTGAAGCTAGCGCTGCAACTTCTTCGGCATCTTCATCGTCTGTAGTTACTGTCGCTGAATCGGTTATTAGAGAATCTTCATCGGGAGCAACTTCATAAACTTGAATGCCCATATCGTTAATCCAACCGATGATTTCATCGATTTGCTCTGGATCAGCAATATCGCTAGGCAAATGGTCATTGACTTCAGCATAGGTTAAATAACCCTGCATCTTGCCTTTAGCTATCAGTTGTTTAAGCTGGGACTGCTGTTGTTCTTGGTTCATCATATTCTCACCGGACACCTTTTCAGCACTGGCTTGCTGAACAGAAAATTATACTACAAAGTATTATGTTTTGTACTTTTTATTTCATCATTGACAACCGTGTGAACTCTTTTTTTTCCTCTTCATTTAGCCCTGTTTTTTCTAATTTATTGCTCAACCGCTTAAAGCGATAATCTCGACTTTCTGCAAGTAATTTATCTATCGCCCCCATAAATTCAGCCTCAAGACCTTCAGCGGGCACATCGATTACCAATGCAGCTAATTGTTTAATAATCAATTCATCAGAATGTCCACGATAGTCTTCTAATAAAATAGCGGGGCTATCTGACCTTAAGGTCACAATATGATTAAAAATTTCTTTAAATTTTTCGGCCCCGCTAAATTCAAACTCAGCCAAATCAACAGGATGCTGCCGCAATATTTTTTGTAACTGCGGATACTGAATTAACATGGCCAACACTAAACGCTTAAGAGAAGGCCTGACCAATCCTACTGCAGCTGATACGTTTTTTTTTATTAAGGTTTTTAACCGTTAATTTTTTTCTAGCAACCTTAAAATTAGCAAGCTGCCCTAAACGTTGAAACATCATGTCTTTTAATAGACCATCTGGCATTTTTTGCAAGTACGGCTCAGCTTTAAGTGTTAATTGAGAACAGCCTTCTACAGTTGCTAAATCCAAATGTTCGCTCAGTTGCGCAAAAAAATAATCCGACAAGACCGTTGCTTGCTCAACTCTTAAGACAAACGCATTAACACCTTCAACCCTGATAATTGAGTCTGGATCATGCTCAAGCGGCAACAACATCACTTTGACTTGCCTATCATCTTTTAAGCAAGGAAACACCGCATCCATTGCTTTCCATGCCGCCATACGCCCAGCCTTATCGCCATCAAAGCACAATACTATCTCAGCGCTAAAGCGAAACAGCAGGTTAATATGTTGCTCGGTCAATGCCGTACCTAATGCAGCTACCGCATAGCCAACCCCAAATTGCGCCAACGCAATCACATCCATGTAACCTTCAACTACCAGAATGCGCAAAGGCTTGGCATTTCTCGCCAATAATTCATACAACCCATAAACTTCTTGGCTTTTATGAAATAAGACCGTTTCGGGAGAATTCAAGTACTTGGGCATAGAATCATCTAAAACACGCCCGCCAAAACCAATCACATTGCCACGCTTAGAGCGAATCGGAAACATCACGCGGTGGCGAAATCGCCCATACACCCTATTGTCATCATCGTTAACACCCAAAACGCCCGCCATTAACAACAAATCCTGATTAAATTTTTCCGTTAATTCTTGCCACTCAAACGGTGCATAACCCAGCTTATATTCAGTCGCATACTGACTATTAATGCCGCGTTTTTTTAAATAAGCAACCGCTTGCTTACCCGCTTGCTGTACGCGCAACTGCTCAATATAGTATTCAGCCACGCTAGCCAATAACGCTTGCAGCTCATTAAGCTTAGGTAGATTAGCGCGATAGCCCTGCCCCTCTTCTTTAGGCACTGGTAAACCCGCAAACAGCGCCAAATCCTCAACCGCCTCGACAAAATCCAGACGATTAAAGTCCATCAAAAAACCAATGACATTACCGCTCGCGCCGCAACCAAAACAATGAAAAAACTGTTTTTTACGACTAACAGAGAAACTAGGCGTTTTCTCCAAATGAAAAGGACAACGGGCTACATAATTAGCACCCGATTTCTTTAAAGGAACATGCGAGTTGATAACATCAACAATATCAACCCGCATTAAAAGCTCGGAAATAAATTCTTTGGGTATTCTCCCAGACATGAGTACACCCGAACAACAAGATTTAACCGGATAACGCTGCTTTAATTTTAGCGCCTACGACAGCCATATCAGCACGACCTTGCATTTGTGTTTTCAACAAACCCATCACTTTGCCCATATCTTTGATAGACACGGCACCTGATGACTGTACAGCGGCTTGAATCATGCTTTCGATTTCTTGCTCGGTTAACGGCGTCGGCATAAAACTTTGAATAACAGCAACTTCAGCTTCTTCTATCGCCGCTAAATCATGCCTACCAGCATCCGAATATTGCTTAATGGATTCACGACGCTGTTTAAGCATTTTGTCTAATATTTGTAGCGCTCGGTCATTATCCAAAGCAATACGCTCATCGACCTCAACTTGTTTTATCGCTGATAAAATCAAGCGGATAGTACCAAGCCTCGCTTTATCGCCGCTCTTCATCGCAGCTTTCATCTCGTCCTTGATACGATCAGTTAACAGCTCCATTCGCTAACCATTAAGCAGCAGGTCGGCCACGGCGCAGATTTTTTAGCGCATAGCGCTCTCTGGCTAATTTTTTTAAATGTCTTTTAACGGCTGCAGCGCCTTTACGTTTACGCTCAGCGGTAGGTTTTTCGTAAAACTCACGACGACGAACCTCAGCCAATACACCGGCTTTTTCACAAGCACGTTTAAAGCGGCGTATAGCGATATCAAATGGTTCGTTTTCTTTAATCTTTACTGATGGCATTATAAAATCCAATGAAATTGTTGCTAGTTACAATATGCTTAGCGCAACACAACACATTCTAAGCAATGTCGTGATTCATTAAGCACGGGTTTAAAAAGCCTGCCATTATACTCATCTCTTCTCTATTTATCAAAAACCCAATGTACGTCTTAGGCATAGAAACCTCTTGCGACGAAACCGGTGTCGCTATTTATCATTCCAAACAAGGCTTACTCAGCCATTTTTTATACAGCCAAGTCGCTATGCATAACGATTATGGCGGTGTCGTGCCAGAACTCGCTTCGCGCGACCATGTACAAAAATTAATTCCATTAGTTAAACAAGCGCTAACCGAAGCCCACACACCAAGCGCAACTATTAACGGTATTGCTTACACGGCAGGGCCTGGCTTAATGGGCGCATTATTAGTGGGTGCAACCGTTGCCAGAAGCCTCGCTTGGGCTTGGCAAATTCCTGCCGTTGCCGTACATCACATGGAAGGCCACTTGTTAGCGACCATGCTTGAAACACCAGCACCACAACTTCCTTTTGTTGCTCTGCTTATTTCAGGTGGACATACGCTGCTAATACGGGTTGATGCGATTGGCGCTTATCAAATTTTAGGCGAATCCTTAGACGATGCTGCCGGAGAAGCATTTGATAAAACAGCAAAATTATTAGGCATAGGTTATCCAGGTGGCGCTAAGCTTGCCCAGCTCGCACGCCAAGGCCAGCCAGTGTATAAATTTCCTAGACCCATGACCGATAGGCCGGGATTAGATTTTAGTTTTAGCGGCTTAAAAACCTATGCCCTCAACACCTGGCAGCAATCAGCTCAATCTGAGCAAGACAAAGCCAATATTGCGTTGGCTTTTGAACAAGCCATTGCTGAAACACTGACGATTAAATGCAAACGCGCTTTACAGCAAACGGGATTAAAACGCCTTGTCGTAGCCGGCGGAGTCAGCGCTAACCTGACTATTCGCTCAGCACTGACTAAGCTCACCGAAGCGCAAAACGCCGAGATATTTTTCCCAAGGCTAGAGTTTTGCACTGATAACGGCGCCATGATTGCCTATGCCGGCTGCCAACGCTTACTAGCTAACCAGCAACAAGACCTAGCGATTGTGACTAAACCCAGGTGGCCACTTACTGAGCTAGCACCGCTAAGTCTCTTGCCCTGATAATAAGCGCTGAATATTGCTTTTATGCCGCCATAATAACAAAGCCGTCATAACCACCGCACCTATAACTATCACGCTATTACCGGTAATAAACCAAGCATAAATCGGTGATAGCGCCGATGCAATTAACGCCGATAAGGATGAAATCCGACCCACTTTATACATTAACAACCATGTCGCAACCATCGCCAATCCCAACCACCACGACCAACCGAGTAAAACACCAATCGTCGTTGCGACGCCTTTTCCGCCTTTAAAGCCAAAAAACACCGGGAATAAATGCCCTAAAAAGGCTGCTAAGCCGGTTAATACCAGCAATTCAACCGGCACATTTAACCATTGCGCAACATAAACCGGTATTAAGCCTTTAAGTGAGTCACCTAATAGCGTAATCGCGGCTGCTTTTTTACCACCAAAGCGCATCACATTGGTGGCCCCCGGATTGCCAGAACCTTGTTCACGCGGGTCAGGCAATCCCATCAACCGGCATACAATAATTGCACTACATACTGAACCGGTTAAATACGCAACCGGCACTAATAACCATTCCATCATGATTAACCCTATTCACACTCTGCTGTTTTATGTTTTAAATGCTAAGATATTTCGGCTAAACAGTTATGACGGGACAGGGCGTTTAGAAAGACAGAAAACTGCTCCTGCGTTTTCTGCATTCACCACATCCTTGTGGCTCCAGGTGTCGGCAGCAGGGATGCTGCCGCCAAGCCTACAGGGACGTATTTTACGGCGTCCTGCGTTCTGAATGA
>NZ_LAJX01000168.1 GCF_000963695.1 Methylocucumis oryzae | reverse complement strand
GCGGCGTTATTGGACCTAACCAAGCGCTAATCTTTGATGTTGAATTAATTAAAATTCAATAACACCAAACGCCGATTTTTTTGTTTGGGTTATTGGCATATCGATTTTTACACTCCTTTGCAGAGTAAGCGATGCGATAGCCCCGCCAACCTGACACACCATAACCCAACAAAATTAGCAAACTCTGCACGTTAACATGCCTACTTATTCCTTATTCGCCAGCACGCCCAAAGCACTCGAGCCTTTACTTGTCAATGAATTAACCGCGTTAGGAGCGAAATCCGTTAAAGCCACTGTTGCTGGCGTTATGTTTTCCGGTGATTTAGACTTGGTCTATAAAACGTGTTTATGGTCAAGAATCGCTAGCCGCGTTTATTTAGTATTACATCGATTCCGGGTCAACAGCCAAGATGACCTTTACCGTGGCGTACAAGCGATTGATTGGTTTTTACACATGGCGCCTACGAATAGCTTAGCGGTAAGTTTTACCGCTAAGCATTCGCGTGTATTTGACAATACGCATTATGCCGCGTTAAAAGCCAAAGACGCGATTGTCGACCAATTCCGTAGCCGCTTTCAAACTCGACCTAATATCGATACCGAACGCCCTGACATTCGTGTACATGTACATATTCAAGACGAACAAGCGGAAGTGAGCTTAGATTTATCTGGCGCTAGCTTACATCAGCGTGGTTATCGCGATATTACCCTCGCAGCACCGATTAAAGAAAACTTGGCGGCGGCACTGTTATTACGCAGTGGTTGGCCTAAAATCGCCGCGAATGGTGGCACCTTATTAGACCCTATGTGTGGCTCAGGGACGCTATTATTGGAAGCCGCGATGATGGCGGCCGATTACGCACCCGGCTTATTGCGCGACTATTTTGGTTTCTTAGCGTGGAAACAGCACAAGCCCGCGCAATGGCGTGCAATACGCCAAGAAGCCGAGCAACGTAAACAACTCGGCTTAACCCGCTTACCCATTATTGTAGGCTTTGACCAAGATAAAACAGCGATTAACGCTTGTCATCGTCATATTGCTAACGCAGGCTTACAAGCTTTTATCCATGTCGAACGCCGCGCGTTAACCGACGCTAAGCCCGCCTTAAGCTGGTCGCCAGGACTCATCATGTGTAACCCGCCTTATGGCGAACGTTTAGGCAATCCTGAAACAGCCGCCGAACTCTATAAATCGATAGGTGACGTATTAAAATCGCGTTTTTTAAATTGGCAAGCAAGTTTCATTATCAGCGATCCTGAATTAGGTTTCCGGCTGGGCATTCGCTCAGAGAAACCCGTCACGTTTTATAACGGCGCATTAGAGTGCAAACTCTTACGTTTAACGATTATAGAAGCAAACTTTTTTATTCCTAAGGCCAAATCAGAGCAAGAACGCATACAGCATATCGAAACCGCTAGCGATAAAACTATTAGTGATAGCGGTATTGAGATGTTTGTTAATCGGGTGAAAAAAAATCTCAGTAAGTTAGAAAAATGGGCTAAACAGCACGACATCAGTTGCTATCGTGTCTATGACGCAGATTTGCCTGAGTATTGTGTAGCCATAGACCTCTATCAAGGTGAGCAAACCTGGTTAAACGTACAAGAATACGAGCCACCTAAAACGATTGATGCACGCAAAGCAGACCAGCGTCTCGCGAGTATCATGGCCGAATTACCTACACTTTTTGGAATTGCTAAAGAACACGTCGTACTCAAAATTCGCCGTCGCCAACGCCAAACCGAACAGTACGAAAAATTAGCCGATGCCAAACATTTCATCAACGTACAAGAAAGGTGGCTGTCATTTTTTGGTGAACTTTACCGATTACTTAGATACCGGCTTATTCTTAGACCATAGACCTATACGTTTGCTGATTCAACGTCAAGCGCAAGGTAAACATTTTTTTAAACTTATTTGCTTATACTGGCACAGCTAGCGTACACGCAGCCGTTGGTGGCGCACTATCAACGACGACGGTTGATATGTCTAACACGTATTTAACCTGGGCTAAAAATAACATGCGTTTAAATGTCGCCGAGGGGCTACACGATTTTATTCAGGCAGATTGTCTGGAGTGGCTAGCGCAACAAAGCTCGCAAACCTATAGCAAACGCTTTGATTTAATCTTTCTTGACCCACCGACTTTTTCCAATTCTAAGCGTATGCAAGACGCATTTGATGTACAAAACCATCATGTGGAGTTGATTAGGCAAGCGGCGAGTTTATTAACCGAGCAAGGTGTGCTGTATTTTTCTACCAACTTTAGGCGCTTTAAGCTCGATGAACAGCATTTATCTGACTTAACTATCACGGATATTAGTAAAAAAACCGTACCGTTAGATTTTGCACGCACGCCTAAAATTCATTATTGTTGGAGAATCACTAAACATGCGTAGAGTACATATTTTAGTCTCAGGACGCGTACAAGGCGTGTTCTTTAGAAAAGCCACCCAACAACAAGCCAAACGGCTGGGGGTATTAGGCTCGGCTAAAAATCTACCTGATGGACGTGTAGAGATTATCGCCGAAGCCGAGACAGCAACATTAGAGGCATTTATCGCTTGGTGTCATAAAGGTCCCGTCGCAGCACGCGTTGACGATGTGCAACTCACCGAACTCACGATAACGACACCACTTAACGGATTTGACATTCAATAACCCCTGAACCGGTATCCTTATGGAACTTATTATTATCTTAAAAGCATTTATCTTAGGTGTGGTCGAAGGCTTTACCGAGTTTTTACCCGTATCAAGCACTGGGCATTTAATCTTAACTGGCGATTTATTGAATTTTAACGATGAAAAAGGCAAAGTTTTTGAAATCGTGATTCAAATGGGTGCGATTATGGCGGTATGCTTTGAATACCGTACTAAAATTGCCCAGGTCATCGTAGGACTCCCTAACCAAAAAAGCGCCCAAAAATTCACGCTAAACCTAGCGATTGCTTTTATCCCGCTAGCGGTATTAGGGCTATTATTCGGAGATTTTATAACCGATGTATTATTCAAACCCGTACCTGTCGCACTCGCTTTTATCATAGGTGCGTTTGTCATTATCTGGGCCGAAAAACGCAACCATACGATTCGTATTCACGAAGTCGATGATTTATCAGCTATTGATGCGTTAAAACTGGGCTTAGCGCAAGCGTTTGCGTTGATTCCAGGCACGTCACGCTCGGGCGCGACGATTATCGGCGGCCTGTTATTCGGTTTATCACGTAAAGCTGCAACGGAGTTTTCGTTTTTCCTTGCAATACCAACCCTAACTATTGCGAGTTTATATAAGCTTTATAAGCATCGCGAGTTGCTATCGCTAGCCACAGATTCGGTTTATTTCGCCGTCGGGTTAACCGCTGCATTTATTAGTGCATTACTGGCCATTAAAGCCTTATTACAATACATTAGCCGTCACGACTTTATTGTTTTTGCTTGGTATAGAATCGCTTTTGGTATCGTAGTGCTCGCGACAGCATATTCAGGCGTGGTCGACTGGACCGTCGATTAATCGCATGTCAGCGCTTAAACAAGCCGTCGTAGCGTCATTAAGCGATTATCCTTCTGCAAAACGCGTCCTGATTGCTTATAGCGGCGGCTTAGATTCACATGTGTTATTACATGTGTGTTCTACCATTGATGCATTAAAATCCAAATTACACGCCGTTTATATTCACCACGGCTTATTAGCTGAAGCCGATGCCTGGGCTGAGCATTGCCAGCAAACGGCAATGAATTTAGGCGTATCGTGCCAAATCATCCATGTTAACGCCCAAGCAAAATCGGGTGAAAGCCCTGAAGAGGCCGCACGTAATGCTCGCTATGCTGCGTTAAAAACTTTGTTAGGCCCTGGCGATTTAATTCTGCTAGCGCAGCATCAAGAAGACCAAATGGAAACCGTGTTATTACAATTGTTTCGCGGTGCTGGTTTACGAGGCTTATCGGGTATGCCTAGCCATTCAGCTTTTGGCCTAGGCATCATGTTGAGACCTTTTTTTATTTATTTCAAAACAGGTTTTAATCGATTATGCCAACACACAGTCATTATGTTGGATAGAAGACCCTAGTAATTTAGACAATCGGTATACGCGTAATTTTATCCGTAATCAAGTAACGCCTATGTTAAAACAGCAATGGCCGCAGCTAGCTAAAACACTAGCTAGAACCGCTAGGCATTGCTCAGAGGCCGAGCAATTATTGACCGAACAAGCCGAGCAGTTGTTATCAACGATAGAGCCAGATAATAATCACTTATCGATTATTGAGTTAAACAAGCTGTCGTTTATCAAGCAAAAATTGGTGCTGAGGCATTGGCTACAGCAATTTATGACCAAACTCCCTAGTGAGCAACAGTTGATACAATTATTGAACGCTGTTACTGAGGCCAAACCAGATAGCCAACCTACCCTACAACTTTCTTCGCATGTGTTTAAGCGATACAGAGATAGACTCTATTGTTTGCCAGCAACACCTTTGCACTCGTATTTACCTAAACGCTGGCAGAAAACTGACCAACCCTTAATAATATCAAATCAACACTGCATAACCGCTATTAGGGCAAGTTCTGGAATCCCGCAATTGCTATGGCAAACAGCTATCATCGACGTCAGATTAAGACAAGGCGGCGAAAAAATTCAACTACCTTACCGACAAGGCAGCCATAGCTTGAAAAATCTGTTTCAGGAGGCGGGTGTTCCCATTTGGGAAAGAGAGACGATACCGTTAATTTATTTAAACGGCTGTTTAGCGGCGATTGGCTGCCTATGGATTGATACTAAGTTCTTTTGCCCAAACGGCAACTGCGTGCAAATAACAATACACTATCATTCAACTGATTGAGCCAAAAGCCCTATATCGATATTATATTTTGCTAGCATTTGTTTTCTCAGTAGTGCAGCTTGCTCGTCAGCAACACCTTTATAGGCCACGATACCACTGGTTTTCTTTGCGATTACAACTTCTAACACAATAGTTCCAGTAACAAAATGTTTCTCTTCGGAAAACGCATAGACTAACGACAAATCGCAAATGTTATTGATGAGTCTTGGGATGCCTCCCGAGTAATAGAAAACAACAGCACACGCTAATTCATCAAACAACGATTCAGAACCACCCGCAATAGCAAGCCTATGTTTAATATACTGTTGTGTTTGTTCAAAATCCATTGGCATTAAGTGGTATTCTGCTGAAATGCGTTGCGCAAACTGAACTAACTCTGGACTATTCAGTTTATCGACTAATTCAGGCTGACCGGCTAATACCAGCTGTAACAATATGTCTTGACCGACATTAATATTCGACAACAAACGCAGTTCTTCTAACGTTTGCAAATCCATGTTTTGCGCTTCATCAACAATTAATATAACGCGCTTATTTTGCCGTTGTTGATACTTCAAAAACTCAACAAACGCTTGATAACGACCGGCTTTATCTTGAGCAGCGCAACTAATATTAAATGCCGCTAACACCCAGGTTAGCAAATCACCAAAACTACTATGCGTATTGGTAATTAAACCTACTTCACATTGTTTTGGTAAGCTCGATAACATCTTACGGATTAACGTGGTCTTGCCCGCGCCAATTTCTCCCGTCACAACAGTAAACCCGGCTTGGCTGAGTAAGCCATATTTCAAGATAATCCAAGCCTTCTTATGACCGGGGCTTAAATAAAGAAAGTCTGGGTCAGGTACGAGTGAAAAAGGTGTTTTATTAAAGCCAAAAAAAGCGTTATACATTACTTAATAATATCCCTGATGTTCTGGCATATGCTCTGATTTATTTAACACCATACCCAACAGTTTGGTATTTGATAATAATTGCAACGTCTTCTTTAATTCATCTGGCTTGCTAGCACCCTCTTCGACGACTAACAACGCAGCATCATAATATTCCATCGCAGCAATCACATCATCAATCAACAAAACCGGCGGCATATCAAAAATAACAATTCTCGATGCATAACGTTGTTTAATATCAGCGATGAGTTGCTTCATCTTGGGCGCAGAAATAATATCAGATGTCGCTTTAGTTTGTCCTTTACCCGGTAATACCACTAAAACGCTCAACACCGGGATTGATTAAAATTTCACTTAATGGCACGTCGGATTGAATATAATCCAAGATGCCATAATCAGTATTCACATCAAAATACCAATGCACCTTAGGATAACGCAAATCAAAATCAACTAATAGAACTGTTTGATTGACTTCCATCGCCATAGATATCGCTAAATTCACCGCAATCATCGATTTTCCCGCACCTTTGCTAGGCGATGTTACAGCAAAACTATTCCAGTTATTTGTGCGCAGCTGCTTTAATACCCGCGTTCTTAGCATACGAAACAAATCAGCCATAGGATTATATTTTTGTAATGCAACGACACGGCGCTCATTCAATACCTCATTACTTGGAACAATAACTTTTGTTTGCGTATAAACAAAAACTATCTACCGTTTTATCGGCTTGCGGTAGAGACTCTGGCGTTGTCTCTAAAAGCTCAATCTCATCATTTTGCGCTTTAGCAATTGCTTTTTCTAAAAAATCCACAGCGGCTCCTAGGTTTTATAGCGATTCTAATTGCTGCCAAACTTTATAAAACAATGTATCTAACGGCATATAGAAAATATGAACGGCAATGACGGTTAACACGATTAAAACACCAACGGCAAACCAAAATTGTAGCCAATGCCTGCGTGTTCTGTCCAAATCAGCTTGAATAGGGATATACGGAATGACAATTAACGGCTCTAAACCGGTATGAAAAGATAACGCTTTCGCCCCCCTAATCGTGCTATTCAGCATCTCAACCAAAAAGCCCGTGCCTAAACCACCACCAATGGAAAATGCAAAACCTAAAAAAAGCAATTTCATTCTATTGGGTTTGATAGGTTTACTCGGTAGTTGTGGCGGCTCTATTAAGGTAAAACTTTCGGCTTTTTGCTCTTCTTCTAACGATTGCGAGAGCTGCGCCTGTAATTGCTTACCCTTTAATTCTTGATACTTAGCTTTGTTACTGTCTAAATCACGCATTAACTCAAAGTAACCACGTTCGACCTGGTGGCTTTTAGCAACATTTTCYTTCTAACACATGCAGCTTCTGCTGAATTCCAGTTCGTTGTGTTTTGATGCTTTCCAGCTCAATTTTGCGCAATATCTAATTCGCTTTTTAGCTGTAAATATACAGGATTGTTAATACCTTGATTCGTAGATGCCTTGTTTTCAGCCGCAACATTAGAAGTGGAAGCTTGTTCCAATTCAGCAACACGTTTAGTTTGCTTTTTAACATCAGGATGATTATCAGAATACTTTTTTCTTAAGCTCTACTAATTCACTTTTTTGCCTCGACCAGTTCGGTACTGTCATTAGGTGATGACTTGTTGTTTTTTAATATTTCAATTTGTCTGCGTATTTGCAACACATCAGGATGTGAAGACGAGTATTTACTCAATAAGCTTGATTCAGTCGCTTGTAATTCCTCAATAGAACCGACTGTTGGACCTTTACCATCATTTCTTAGCGCCGGTGCCGCCGCAAGTGTCGGACCTGCCGCTAACATTTGTGCATTTAAGCCAATCCGCCGTTCTGACAACATTCTCTCTTTTAAATCTAACTGTTGTAACTCAGTCTCTAAACGATTAATCGCGGATAAATTAACGGGTAATAATTCAGGTAAGCTGGAACTGTATTTTTGCTTGTATTCCGCTATAGCAGTCTCAATTTTCTGGATTTCATTTTTCAGTTTATCAACTTCTTCGGCTAAAAAAGCCGTGGTTTCCTCGGCTCGTTGTGTTCTTGCTCTAACATTTTCATCTAAAAACAACGTCACTAATTCATTAGTCACTCTTTGCGCCAACTCAGGACTTTTATCAGACCAACTGATATTAAATGCAATCGCTGCTTTATTATTTTTACCTTGATTGACTAAATTGGCATTGACCATGCCAATATGTGTATTTTCTTTAAATAATTCAACTAACTCATAAGTTGCCAGCTTTTTTTTCTGATCTTGATAGAGATTATATTTCTCCATGATTTTGCCAATATTGACAAACTGTCATTATTTTTTGCTCGATAAGTTTAATTCGCTCATCGGCATAACTGGTCACCGTTGATTTAATTAAATCAGTTGGAATATGTTGTTGCTCAATTAGTATAGTTGCCTGTGATTCATAAACCGGTGGCAATAACATAATAACAACAGTGCTAATTATCAATAGCGCAAAAAAAGGCCCCGCAATTATAAACTTACGCCGTCTAATAATGTTTATGTAATCTTTTAATGTTTTAACGTCATCTTCCATTACTTTACCTTGACAGTTTATAACCCATCCAATTGAAATTTATTGTTAGCATGACTAAATTTGACTCCGCTGAAAATAAACTCTCTTGATTTCGGTAGCGATAGGATAGTTGTGCATTGATTTCTGGCGTCACCGTCCAACCGATAGAAGGATTCAACTGAAAATTGTTACGGCTATTTGTCGTTGTGCCTGATAAATTATTTCCAGCCCCAACTGAATTAGTGATGTTATAACTAATATTTATTGCGGTATTTAGACGCTTAGTCAATTTATAGCTACCGGCCCAAGAAAAATGGGCTTGTTCCTGTAAATTGCCTTGCCCAGATGGAATTAGAGACTGTCCCAAAGAAATTGAGCTTGAGTAAATTTCGCCTTGGTAATTTAGGCCAAGATTAGCAAGAAAGCCGACGCTTTGCTGGTTAACTGAATCTGCGCCCATTATAAGCACTTCTGAAATCCGGCCGCCTATTGCAGCAGTCGCCTCCCAATGCTCTGAGGCTTTATAGCTTGATGTTAAATTTAATCCATAACTGTCGGTAGTTGAATTAATAGTGCTTTCAAACTGGTTATGACTATAAAACACACTAACGCCTTGTTTAAATATCGGCGACCATTGATGCTGCCAACTTATGTTAACATTTTTACCTTGGTTATTACTAAACGAGGCAGAAAACTCAGTCTCATAATAGTTAAAGCCAACTGCTAAACTATCTATAGGCGTAATGAGAAATGTCAATTGCGGATCCAAAGACCAATTTATACGGTTGGCCGCACTGGCAAAATCGCCTGTCTCTAACACGGCAAAATTGCGGCTTAACTTATCAGAGTAACTACCATTTAATGACCAGATAAACCGTTCATTTCGGTAAGTGAACCCGCCACCGTAATCTTGGGGCGTATAATCTAAGTCTTGCGCATCTGGATAACGCTGTAAACCATAGCTGGCATGTAGACTCGTCTCAAGTTGTTGGTCGCGTCTGATAAAATCCAGCCTAGGCGTTAAGAGATATTCAAATGAACCTTGTGCGTCTTGTTCTTGACGCATGCGGACATTGTCATCATAGCCGAATACCTGCTTAATATCGGTGCTTATCTCCCACTCCGCTGCAACAAGATTAAAACTCATACACAGCAAACCGGCTTGTAGATAAAAGAAAATTCGATTTGGCAAAAAACAATCAGACATCATCTTTCAACGTTAAGGAACAATAACGACATCACCGCTTTGCAGGCGAATATTGCTTTCTAATCCCTCACCATCTTCTACATCGTTATAATCAAATTTTATCGCTTTAGTTTTATTATTTTCGGAGCGCAAAATTAATACACTACCCGTTTTGGCAAAGGTGGTAAAACCGCCTGCTAACCCTAATATTTGCGTGATATTAAGCGGTTGATACATAACAAAACTACCCGGTTTATTAACTTGTCCCATAACAAACACAGAATTGCCCTCAACCGCTCTCACCGCAACGTTAACAACAGGGTCTTCGATATAAACCGATAATTTTTCTTTAAGCTGTTTTTGAATATCGTTAACCGTCTTGCCTGTCGTCGATAATACCCCTGCTAAAGGAAAGCTAATCGTACCATCGGGCAAGACCTTTAGTTCCCTTTTTAGGGCGTCCTCATTCCACACTGAAATCTCCAGCGTATCGCCAGGATTAATTGAGTAAAGAGACGTATCGGCAAAAATTGAATGGGTGTTCAATAAACCTAATAAGATTATCAGTGTGCTTAATAACCTGTTTTTGTGTGTCCTCATAAGAAAAAAACCTTTTTTCAGCTATTGCCATTGCCTGCGTCAAACATACTAAGACTTCATCGCAAATGAAGCCATCACATAGATCCATTGTAGTTTAATAACCCTTATTCGCAAATGCTAATTTAAAGATAATATTGTATCCAATCAATCATGCAACTATTAAACTTAACGCATTTTGAAAACTCACGTCATGTACACTGAGAAACAGATATAGTGGCATGAATATGAAAACCTTAGGCAAGGATGCCACAAAGAGTCAACATTTCATTAGCACTGAGGATATGCCATCCTGCAGATAATAAGAAATTTACAGTCTAACTCTATTGTTTAGATAACAGATAGTCCACCAATCTAAAATTCTGGCCAACAAAAAAGGGGGCATAAGCCCCCTTAGTTTTGCCTCAATCAAAGGTTTAAGCTGATAAGCCCGCTTTGCGGCGAGAAACGCTTACTAAGCCTAATAATGCAGAGCCGAATAACCAAATAGCTGCAGGTACTGGTGTTTGAGCAACCGTCAAAGTAACAGCATGAAGAGAACCTTGTAATCCAGCAGTGTAATCAACCACAACTTTAAATGGTTGGCTTACAAGACTCAGGTAAAACGTAAGACTTAGTTGAGAATTAAAGCCAGCCGCTGCGGTACTAGCAACCAAGTTGTTACCCGAATCAAAGACTTTAACCCAATTGATATCCACGTTTGTAGCAGTACTAGAGCCACTTGATAGGCTCAACACATAAGTTGCTAGATCTGAACTTAATAACCAACTGACTTGACCTGAACTATCTTTCTTAACCTTAGTAGAATCAGAAACATCAGGCCAGCCAGAAACTGAACTGCCATCTTGATTATCAATCAAGCTAATAGTTGCAGCAGAAACTTGGTTAACTGCAAAGAAGCTAAACACTAATACAAACAGCGCTAATACATTTTTCATAACAAACTCCGAGAAATTTACAGGTTATTTAAGGTAAAAAGATAAAATAATCTGCAACCCGGCTATCTTCCTATCATAAAACAAAAAGACCCGCAGCTTTGCGTCCCTGCCTCACGACAGGTTTGCCGTTTATCAATCCTTGAACCGTAGTGCTGTAAGACACGAACGAACACATACTCCTGGTTTAAAACCGCAAGATCACTTGTATAACATTAATCTGCTATGCGGTTCACACTCTAGCACAAAAAACCGTCTGAAAAAAGACTTTTGTGCGCTACTTCCGCTTAGTCCGCAACCCCATTAAACACACCATGGCAGGCCCGAATAATAAAATAGCGGCAGGTAACGGTACACTTCTAGCAGATACACCATTATCTGTCTTATTACTAAAATCAAATAGTGATGAACTTACAAGATTTATTTTTCCAGCCATTTGACTTAACTGAGGATTGATTGCCGTTTCTGTTATTTCTTCCTTAATTGGCGAAGACTCAGCATGTGCCAACCAGCCAGCTAACATTAATCCTATCATCAACTTTTTTTTTACTGAAACTTTTTTATACTTATGTTGCTCATGATTGCACCTTTACCTTGCATCTTAGTGCTTCAATAAAAACTAACTAATCCTTTTCTGGATTTGTTAATAGGTTACAATTCTCTTTTAATTTAAACATCTGACTGTTATCCCGATTTTTTAAGAAAAATATCACTATTTTTTTTGGGATATTAATCACAGATAAAAACACTATCACCCAACATTAGCAAACATTCTTGTGCACTTGAAAGACACCGCCACGCCTGATAAACCATGCGACTTTGACTCCGTTCTTAACACACAACCTCTAGCAGCCAATCTAGCCCCACTAGGCAGTTTGGTGTAGGCAAACAAACCGGAACCCGGTAATACCGTATACGGCAATTGCAAATACAAGCCACCTTGACTGACGTTATCGATTAACGTATGCGTTCTAAACACTTGACCCGTTTCAGTCTTCCCACGCACATAGACAGGAATAGGTCCTTGTAACCTACTCTCTTCACGCCGCTCTCTATTTGCCATTCAGCCCTCCATTTTTAGGTAGCTGGCTTACCCGCTCTACCTAAACTATTAAAAATTATTTCTTGACTTCCTTTGTGAAATCACCGAACTACTTTAGGGTAACTCATAACAAACTATACGGTTATTATTATGCCCAGCTATTTCTTATCAAACATGATAAATTTTGTCCTGATATTTATATAACAATCATCCTTTTTTTAATCAGGACAATTATCCTTAGAGGCCAGGCTGATCTATAGCGATACCTAAACTGCTGGCCTGTAAAGCTAACTCTAACTGACTAGCGACCCCTAATTTATTATAAATAGCTGTCAATTGGTTTCTAACCGTTTTTTCACTAATAAATAATTTCTTGGCAATGTTTTTAGCCGACATGCCTTGCGCCGCTAAACACGCCACATCAGCTTCTCGCTTGGTTAACGCATTCAATTTATCACTCTTTGTTGCGGTTAGCGTGCCTGCGGCCTTAGTATCAGAGTATTCGCTCACTGTTATTTCATTAAAATTCTGCAACAATAATGCCGTGGTCGAACGGTTAACCCAAACTTCGCCACCATAGACACATGTAATGGCCTTGATTAACGTTTCTGCGGATAATTTTTTTTTAGCAAAAATACCCAGTGCTCCTAAACGTAAGGCTAAAAGGTGTAACTCAGAATCTTCTATTGCGGTAAATACTAAAATTTTCCCATTAGGGCAAACCGCTAGCAAATCAGGTATTCTATTAACGATATTGCCTTCAATAAGATTAAAATCTAATAAAATAACGTCAGGTTGAAGCTTTTGCGCTTGGCTTTTAAGGTCTTCAAAGCTATCGGTATGCCCGATTAACTCAATGCCCGGTCGAGATTCGACTAATGTACAAAAACCCAATCTAACTAATTCATGCTCATCTGCGATGAGTACGCGAATCACTAGTTGCGCAGATTCAGATTGCCTGCTTAACACTGTTTTCTCCCCTTTGTGTAAGCCTGTTTTATTATATATAGCGCAAGGCTCCGATGCCGTTCTACGTTTTACCCAGACAACACCTTATTATTAATAAGCCTTAGAAACCACAAATTCTTTAATAGCCGTTAATAGAATAATTTTTATATCCAACAAGATTGACCAATTACGAATATATTCTAAGTCCAATTTAATCCTGCCTTCCATTTTATCCAAAGTCTCGGTTTCTCCACGATAGCCATTAATCTGTGCCCATCCTGTTATTCCGGGTTTAACTTTATGTCTTAGCATATAGCCTTTTATTTGTTTACGGTAAAACTCATTATGCGTAATCGCATGAGGACGCGGCCCCACAATAGACATACGACCTTGTAACACATTAATAAATTGTGGCAACTCATCCAATGACGTCTTGCGCAAAAAGTGACCTAACCGTGTCACTCTCGAATCGTTGCGCTGTGCCTGTGGCACGTTTTCGCCATCTTGACAAACTTTCATAGAACGAAACTTCCAAACGACGATTTTTTCGCCATTAAATCCGTAACGCCTTTGTTTAAATATCACAGGCCCCCGTGAATCAAGCTTAATCAGCAGCGCTATTAATAACATAGGTACCAAAATTAACGTAAGTATCAATAGACTAACGACAATATCAAATATCCTTTTTAACATACCGTCAATACCATAGAATGGCGTGTCATAGATACTAATGACAGGAATCCCTTGCAAACTACGCCACTGCGCCCTCAGTAAGTCAAATAAAAATAAATCCGGCACAAAATAAACGGTTAAGGTCGTATCCGACAACATATCCAGAACCTCTTTAATCCGATGCTCCGCTTTCATAGGCAACGTAATATAAACAATGTCAATCTTGTCTTCGTTGGCATCTTTATATAATTGCGCATAATCTCCGCAATAATTTACATCCGATAACGGTATTCTGTCAGGGTCTTGATCAGATTTGGGGCGTCGGCTGTCATAATAACCACTTACCCTCATCCCTAACCCCGGCTCATTATTCAAAATGGTTTCCACTTCTTTAGCAATTTTAGTCATGCCTACGAGTGCGACTTGCCGCGTATTTTTTCCGCTCGCCCGTAAATGCTCAACCGTCGCACGTACAATGATATGCCATGAAAATAACTCAATAGGCACAGCGCTTAGCCAATACCAAAAAGTTTCTTTGTAATCGTCTAAAATCAGCGGATAAAAGTTATTAATCAACGATAGTGCAATAACAACCAATGACCAAGCGGTCACTAAGCCCCATATTTCTTGCACTAGCCCGACATCTCGTCTTAATGAATAAATATCGGTCAACTCAGCAAAAAACTGATAAAAAATAATAGTTAATAATAACCACGTCGTTTGAACAGTATTCCACTCTAAATAGTTGTACGACAATACCGCCCACAACGTCACACTGATAATCAAGGTATCGAATAGCCGATACAATGAAATGATTTTATTCGTGTGTGGTCTTACCAACCCTTTCGCTTTTCTAGCCATAGCTTGCCTACCATGCCACCTGTTTCTAACCAAGACTGGAAAGAGTAAAAAACTTCATTATTTCGCTCGTTTTGTCGAGTTATATGAATAAGAACTCACAACACCGCGTTTATCAAATTTAATCACTAAATCTTCTGTTTCGCTTTCACTCAACGCACTATAACGATAATTACCATACGTCCATGTTTTTAATCCATTTTCTAACCCAGTTCGCCACGGCGTACCAAATGTCGTATAAATGTCATTTTGGGTTGTTTCACCAATTTTTATAGTCTGCACCTGTCCGGCTGGAAACTCATGCCCTATATTGGCGCAGCCAATTATAGCAGTCAGTAATAGTGTTATAACCAGTTTATTTATAGGGTAATTAGCCTGGGCTAAGACGCTTACCTTCGTTTTCATGCTGTCATCCTCAATGTTCCGTTTAAACTGTAAAAACAATGCTTAGCTATTATCGCTATGATTGATACGCGCAGTATACAGCGTAGCACCAATCACAGCCGCCGGAGCAATAACAAGATTAAGCACAGGCAGTGATAAGCCTGCCATCGCTAACCCACCAAAACTAAGCGCGCCTAAATGCATGGTTTTTATCATATTTTTTTGCTCAGCAAACAACAGGCCAGCATTTTCAAGCGGATAGGCAAAATACTCAAGCGCAATTGCCCAGGCACCAAATACCAGCCATAACACAGGTGCTAATAAGTTAATTCCGGGAATCAAAAACAGTAATAATAAGGGCAAGGCAAGTTTTACCAAGTAAATAATTCTCTTGCACTCTGCCAAAATAGTTTTCACTAACGGCGGCTCCACTCTTGTTTGTCCACACTCCTCCCCCATTATTAACAGTGTTTTCGCCGCTAAGCGACCATAAAACGGTGCCGCAAATAAATTTGCCAGTAAGGTAAAGGAAAAAAAACCAGCAACCATAAAGCCAAGAAAAAATAGCGGCCAAAGCAACCAATCTAACCACATTAACCAATCTGGAATAAAAACGTTGAATTAATTGATTGATATAGTAATAACCCAGCACGAATGCCGAACTGTACAAAATAATATTAATGGCGATAGGGACTACTAAAAACCCTCGCAATTGCTTATGCGTTATTAATTTCAAACCTGAAAGCAAGCAATTAAACGCAACAATAGGATTATTCGCTTGATTTATTAACATTTTTTTAAACTCCTTACACCATTTTGTAACGCAGGATTAAGCACCACACCTTGCTCTGTCACAATAGCGCTAATTAATTCTGCTGGCGTGACATCAAACACAGGATTCCACGCTCTAATGACCGATGCGTCATGCTGATAACATGCAGGCAGCACCTCATTAGCGTTACGCTCTTCGATAGTAATTTCAGCACCTGAAGCTATCGCCCAATCGATAGTCGTTAAGGGTGCAACCACCATAAATTTAACACCATGTTGCTTCGCTAATACCGCTAACGAATAAGTGCCAATTTTATTAGCTGTATCGCCATTAGCCGCAATTCTATCTGCACCAACGACAACCCAATCAATTTGGCCTGATTTCATTAACCATGCAGCCGCAGAATCGGCAATTAATGTGGCAGGAATTTTTTCTTGCTGCAATTCCCATACCGTTAAACGCGCACCTTGTAGCCAAGGGCGAGTTTCTCCAGCGTAAATCGCCAACGGCTGTCTGTGATAAGCAGTGCGCACCACACCTAACGCCGTACCATAACCGCCTGTTGCTAACGCCCCTGTATTGCAATGCGTTAACACACCTTTAGCCCCCACCATTAAATCTGCACCTAATTCGCCCATGGTATAGTTAGCCTTAATATCATCCGCATGAATTTGCTCTGCTTTAGCCATAGCCTCTGTCACAGGGTCCGCAATAGACTCCTCTAGCACCGTATTCATCGCTGTTAACGCGGTAAATAAATTCACGGCCGTAGGCCTAGAGCTAGCCAATAGCTGCATATCGTGTTTAACCTTATCTATCCAACTATCGCCATCCGAACAATAGTGTTGACGCACCGATAGTGCAACACCATAAGCCGCTGCAATCCCTATCGCGGGCGCACCGCGTACCCGCATCGAGGCAATGGCTTCAGCAACACCGGCCGCATCAACAAACTCATCATATTTAGATTGCTCAGGCAAAATCCTCTGGTCTAACACTCTCAAGCTAGTACCTGTCCAATCCAAAGCGTTTACGGCTAGTTTATCCATTTATCAAACTCCTGCTGGTCGCTATAATGCATTTAATTAAAGTTATAGGAAAACAAAAATGATTGCTGTCGATACGATGATTCATGCCCACCAGCTACTACCGGTAGAGCCCAGTAATTGTTTACTGATTGACCACAGCCTTATCGTTGACAACGGACGTATTATTGAGCTATTGCCCACCGAACATGCACACAAAAAATATACTAGCCATAACAGCGAGTGTTTTAATCACCATTTGATATTGCCTGGGTTGGTTAATATCCACACCCATGCCGCCATGTCATTGTTACGCGGCGTTGCAGACGATTTAGCGCTGATGGATTGGCTACAACACCATATTTGGCCATTGGAACAAAAATGGGTTAGCCCAGAATTTGTTGCCGACGGTGTTGAACTCGCCATAGCAGAAATGATTCGTGGCGGAATTACTTGTTTTAACGACATGTATTTCTTTCCTGACATTGCTGCTGAGCAAGCTTTACGCCATAGTATGCGTGCAGGCATTGGCTTAATTGTATTCGATTTTCCAACCGTATGGGCAAACTCCAGCGCAGACTATTTACAAAAAGCCGAAGCCCTATACCAAACGTTAGCACACGAGCCCTTAATTAAAATGACGCTAGCGCCCCATGCGCCTTATACGGTATCAGACCAACCGCTAAGCAAAATAGCGGAGCTATCGCAACGTTATAACCTACCTGTACATATGCATGTGCATGAAACCGCAGATGAAGTTGCCCAAAGCTTAACTCAATATGGCAAGCGTCCCATACAACGTCTTCAAGAACTCGGCTTAATCAACCCGCTATTTATCGCCGTTCACGCCACACAGCTCACGACCGACGAAATCGCATTATTCGGACAAGCAGGTGTGCATATCGCACATTGCCCTGAGTCCAATCTAAAGCTAGCCAGCGGCTTTTGCCCTATCGCACAAGCCTGCGCCACAGGGGTTAATATTGCAATAGGTACGGACGGTGCGGCCAGCAATAACGATTTAGATTTATTAGGCGAAATGCGCACCGCTGCGTTATTAGCCAAAGCAGTTGCTCAAGATGCTAGCGTTATCTCAGCCGAGCAAGCGTTACGCATGGCTACGATTAACGGTGCCAAAGCCTTGGGATTAGACCATGAAATTGGCTCGTTACAAGCAGGTAAAGCGGCGGATTTTATTGCCATAGATATGGACGAATTAGAAACCCTTCCGCTCTACCAGCCAATTTCACAACTGGTGTACGCTACACCCAGAAATCAAGTCACGGATGTATGGATTGCCGGTAAACGTGTATTAAAACAGCGGCAATTGACCACGTTCGACACAGAAGCATTAAAAGCCAAAGCAAAGGCTTGGCAACAACGCTTAAAAGCTTCCTAGGATGATGACTTTGATGAATTTAACTCACGTTGTAACACGGCTAAATCCAGCTCACCTTCCCATTTAGCCGCTACTAAAGTAGCAACCCCATTACCGACTAAATTCGTTAACGCCCTAGCCTCAGACATAAACCTATCCACGCCTAATATTAATGCCAGACCTTCAATGGGAATGCTAGGTACGGCCGCTAATGTTGCCGCAAGCGTAATAAAGCCGCTACCGGTGACGCCGGCCGCACCTTTTGACGTTACTAATAACACCCCGAATAACACTAACTCCTGTGCGGGTGTTAATACAGTATTCGTCGCTTGAGCAATAAAAATGGCGGCCATTGATAAATAAATAGCCGTGCCATCTAAATTAAACGAATAACCCGTAGGAATGACTAAACCAACTACCGAACGCGAAGCACCTAAGCGATGCAGTTTTTGCATGATACGCGGCAACACCGATTCTGACGAAGAAGTTGCTAAGACAATTAATAACTCATCTTTAATATAACGAATGAATTTAATAAGACTAAACCCGGTCAAACTTGCCACACTGCCTAAGACAATAAGGATAAATAACGCACACGTTAAATAAAAACACAGCATTAATTTCAATAAGACCGCCAACGACGCTAAACCAAATTTACCTATAGTGAATGCCATCGCGCCTAAAAGCGCCTAACGGTGCTAGCTTCATAACGGTTTCAACCACACCGAATAACGCGTCGCTAAGCTTAGCGATAAATGTCACAACAGAAACACCTTGATCTTTCATTGCTGATAGCGCAAAACCAAACAACATTGAAAACAACAACACCTGTAACACATCGCCTTTAGCAAACGCATCTACGACACTGGTTGGAATAACATTCAATAAAAATTCACTCAGCGAGGTTGATTTAGCAGCATCGGTATAGGTTTTCAACGCTGACGTATCTAAATGAGCAATATCAGCATTCATACCTACACCCGGTTTAATGCTATGCACGACGACTAAACCTATCAATAGCGCTAATGTGCTAACGACTTCAAAATAACATAATGCCTTAACGCCAACCCGCCCCATCTTGCCGCTATCTTGCACACCTGCAATACCGGTAACCACGGTGCAAAAAATAATAGGGGCAATCAACATCTTAACGAGCTTAATAAAGCCATCCCCTAAAGGCTTAAGCGCCACGCCTAAATCAGGCTGCCAATATCCCAACGCAATGCCCAGCATAATGGCGATGAGTACTTGCCGATAAAGAGATGAATACAGCTTCATTAATGTGTTGTAGCCGGTGGCGATTTCTTATTAGAAATTTCAGTCACAATCACATCGACACTGTTTTTCTTTAGGCGAGCTTGAATATCATTAACACTGGCAATTTTTTCAAACGGCCCTAGTTTTACCCGATACCAATAGGTCTCACCGACCTTAGCTTTTTCCATTTTCGACTCTATGCCCATTAACGCTAGCTTAGCGCGTTGCTGCTCGGCCTCTTTAGCGGTTTTAAACGAGCCAGCTTGCAGTAAATAACGGCTTTCTTTCGCCTTACCCATGCGCTCTTCACGCGCGCGCGTTTTAATTTCATGCTCAGGCACTACGACTTCTTTGCCCGGTAAAAATTTGGTAAAAATCAAAATGCGGTGCTTTCGGCTTAGTCTCAACTTTTTCTACAGGCTTATCAGCCTGTTTAGGCTTTATAGGATTACTCGCGGGCTTTGTTACAATCGTCGCTGGCGTTTCCTCAACTTTATCTGAACCTGCAAAATGCAAATACGCTAAAAAAACTACAAACAAAATAACTAATGCAG
>NZ_LAJX01000167.1 GCF_000963695.1 Methylocucumis oryzae | reverse complement strand
GCCAAGAGTGTTTTGCTCACTCACTTTAGATTGTATGCTATGGGTTTGTTGCTCCCAATCATCAATCGCGCTGAGCAACTGTTCTAATTGTCCAGCAGGCGGTTGCCACTGATAGCTTTCAGCAGCACTTTGAATATGTTCAGCGAGCGCTTGCAGTGCCGACAGTTCATCTGCACATTGACTGCATTCGAGGGTATGCTCAGCCACTAAGCGCTGCTCGTCAAGCGTTAAGCGTTGATTAACTGACCAAGGTAATAAGAGTTGTACTTGTTGATGCACATCTTGCCTCGCCGTTAAGTTCATTAAATCTGGATTCTTCACCGTCGTATCTTCATCATTAAGCGAGTGTTCGTTATTGACATAACAACACCCAAAAGCGGTTAACCACCGAGGTAAATACCGCGCTCTGCTAATAAATCGGCTAGCTTCTTACGGGCATGAAACACACGGGTTTTTACCGTATTTACCGGACAACCAGTAATAGTGGCAATTTCCTGATAGCTACACTGTTCGATAAACGTTAATTCTAAAACGGTCCTATGCTCAAAACTCAATTGCTGTAATGCCACTGTTAATGCCATTCCTGTTTGCTTACCTATATGAATGCGTTCAGGGTTGTTATTATCGACTAAAACGGCATGCAATACGGCATCGTCAGCGTCCAAATCGGCATCATAAACTGCTAACTCGTCAATAGTTTCATCGGTCTGATAGCGTCTATTGCGTTCTAACAACTTTAAACACTTGTTATGCGCAATACCCAACACCCAGCTACTCAGCTTGCCTTGATTTGGATCATAGGATTCTGCTTTTTGCCACACCGTTAACATGACCTCGTTAACCACTTCATCAACTAAATCTTTAGATTTTAATGACGCTATCAAAAACTTACCGATTCTAGGCGCATAACCATGATAAAACTGAGTAAATGCAGCACGATCCTTAGCCGCAATACGCTGCATTAATAGCCCATCATCGCTATTCATTTCGTGCTGGACACGAAAGTTTTGCGCTTGTTCGTTGTCACGAATCATCGCTACTCCAGGCTTAAGTGGAAATCATTCCTATTCTACCTAAAGCAAGCGAAAAGTCCTTTATAAGTAATTCCGAATTAGGTGGGGAAAGTTCAGTCAGCATAAAAACTTTGTGGTAAAAACCGGCTAACCATCACATATTGCGTGAAATTTAAAGCGAAAACTGTAAGTACAACCAAAACTTACTTAAATCAAAAGCCTGACCTGACGCAAGATTCCGGCTTTGGTTTAACGTATTGCCATCGGCACGATAATCAGCCCATTTAAAACCAGCGATTAAATGCTCACTCAGAGGATGTTCAATCACTAAATCAACTTCATCGCCATAATGATAATCGCCATGCTCAGCATGAAATTGATGGTAAACCACACTTAACTGAGTTTCACTAGCAAATTTAATTTGTAGCGTCGCAAAATAATCGGCAATACCGTCGCCCGGCGTCACTAAAAATCGATCCGCAAAACCTTGAAACGCATGATTCGTACCCAGTGGCGTTTGAAAAGTATTGCCCCCACCTTGACCGGTTAGATATTCGGTTGACACTTTAAGCCCCGCGTTTTGTACCCAACCGTCAAAGATGTAGCTCAATCCCAATTCTGCCAACCAATAATCGGCATCAATGACATACGGATTATTGGCAAAATCCAATTGTTTGGCATATTCCCCGGTGTAAAGCCATTTGGTTTTAGGCGCAATCACTTGATCACCTGAAACACGTACCCCATACGTCGCAGTGGAAAACTTTGCCGAAACAGGCGTGGTAAATTCCAACCAGTAGCCATAAGCTTCAAGCTTAGCCGCAGATAAGCCGCTGTATTGGATATTCAGCAAATGGCTGTTCATCTGAAACCGGGCGGCATCAGGCTTAGGGTTATCTGAACCAAAAATACGATTGACTTGCCAGACATAGGCATAATCAATAAGCGTATGCGGTATTGATAAATTAATTGCGCGCACAGCATCAAAGCTTTGCCAATTTTTGTCGCCACAAAATATTGCCGACATAGCGATGTAGCGGCGCGGGCCTATGAGTAATTTCTTGCCTACCTGCTGTTAATAGCGTTCTAGGCAAACCGGAAAAACGTAAATAGCCTTGTTGTAATTCAGTCCCTTCAGGATCAAGAATCACCGCGCGATTGCTAACGCCGTTACTACCACCATCGTTATACAAGCCGTCATCGCCTAACGCCAATACGTTTTCAATTTGTAAATACGCATCAAACTGTCGATAGCTATTACTACGGTAACCAATGGCTGAACGTAACGTCTGGGCATAAGCACTGGCTAAATTAGGCGTACCGTCATCGACTTGCTCATAGCGATAACGAAAAAACCAATCGAAATGCCCGGTAGTCAATGCGCTCCATAAGGTTTCCTCGGCATAAACAGGTGTAAAAACCACACTATTAAAAAGAATACTGATGTTCATCAGCCAACGTCGATGCAATATCATACTTTTACTAGCCTTATTAATAGAAAAAGGGCGTCACTGCCACCAGTGACACCCTTAGCTAGTTTAGTTGGTAAATGCGTTAGCGACTAGTTAGGATCTCTAAAGTCATCCGCCTCAGAACGGAATGGCTCAGTACGACCATCAATGGTATTCAAAAATTTCAATAAATTACTCCTTTCAGTCGTATTCAACTCACTCGCAATCGTACCACTATTCAATTTATGCGCATCAAATACATCGGCTAATTGCTTAGCTGAACCATTATGGAAATAAGGCGCATGGTAACGTACACCTAACAACGATGGTACGTTAAAACCATCACCACCAAACGCCGTCGTACCGTTCGCTTTAATTTCTCCTTCATTGGTATTCGCAAATGTATCGACTTTTTCTAAGTAAGTCAGCGTCTTGCCATCTAACGTAAACGATTGAATTTGACCACCAAGGCTTGGAGCAAGCGTTAAACCTGGGTCGCGCGGCACACCGGCCACTAAAGCAGGATTATCACGATACAAAATTTGACTCTTAGTCCATTTCGCACCGCCGTGGCAAGACGCGCAGTTCTCTTCAAACACGGTTCTACCTGCAGTTACATTACCGGCTGACGGCATAAAGAACGGCCGTACGGTTTGTATCCACAAAGTTTCATCATCTAAGGCCTCACTAGCACCTTGGGTAATACCATGATTGAAAATATTAGGATTCGGTGTAGCCGCAGCAAACGGCGCATCGCTGGCAAAGCCGACACCGCCTTGCACACCGCGTGAATTGTTATTAAAGTCAGTATTGCTACCACGCACCGCACTCCAGTTTAAGATACGCGCATCATGTGCCGCACTGCGTTTTGAATAGGTTGCATCTAATGGCAGCGTTTGTCTTGGACCATCAGCAAAAATCCACGTCACTCCATCCGCTAGCCCGGCTGGATGGCAAGACGCACAAGTACTCCATGCATTATCAGATTGCTTACCACGGAATTTGAGTGGATCGATACTGCGAATGGCCGTATTCGACAAACCATTATCAGGAATACCTAACGCCGTGAAAAACGCCAACTTACCCATTAATACGTTATGCTCGAAGCTACCGAGTAAAGGCAACGGTGTTGATTCAATATCACGCGCTATCACTTTATTATTCGCAAAATCCAGCACTGACACCGAACGTCCCACTAAGTTATTAGTAAAACGCTCGGGTACCATCAGCGCTCATCACAATACCGGTTGGAATATGACCGGTTTGTAAGCGCACGACATTACTTGGCGCACCAATATCCAATTTACCACCAGTCAATCCAGCTCTTAGTACAAAGTTACCGCCACGACTAACGAAGGCAAATTTATTGGCTTTCGCATCAACAGCGACCACGTCATTGCCGAATAATTTTCCTAAACTAGCCGTAGGATCGCTAGGTGCGGCTTCTAATTTGATTTGCGCATTTAAATTCACCGTATTATTTTTAATTTCAGCTAATGCCGTTGGGTTGACGACATGAACTAACGCTTGCACGTTAACATTAAATTTTACCGGCGGCTCAGGCGCTGCACCTATGCTAGGCGCGTATAACTTACCATCATGCACGAGCAAGGCATGTAACTGGTTGGGGAAAGCACCTTGTGGGTCGCTAATTAAAGTAGCAGAGCCGGCGGCGGCCGTTTCATCAGGGCAATAAATTGAGCTATGTACATTGGCATTGGTTTGTGGACAAAATGCGCTACGGTCAGCCGTAAAGCCAGAATCCGCTAACGGCGATAAGGTAATTTTTTTTCAAAAACACCGCTAAGCCAAATGGAAATGCGCGTATTACGCCGCGTTTACCGGTATCAAACCCTTCAGATTGGTCGCTGTTACTGGCTTCAGCTAAAAAATCGCTAACGAAAATGGTTTCATCGGTATCATCACCATCACCATCATCAGAAATCGCGACGGCATAAGGGCGATTAAAGCCAGTCACCGTTTTAGCGACTTTTCTATCTGCAGTATTGATGATAGACACAGTACCTGACGTATGATTAGCCACATACAATACATTTCCAGTTGGCGTTAACGCGCAGCCACGCGGCTCTGTGCCGACTGCAATTTTCTTAACAACACTAAATTGGTCATCACCTTCTGCTAAAGAAATCACTGATACATTACCATCAGCAGTCGTCACATAAGCTTCGCTATCATCTGGCTTAATCGTGACGCATTGTGGTTCAAAGCCCACTTGAATCTCAGCTAATTTTTTTAAAGCATTAGCGTTATTCGCCCCTAAGTTGACTTTAAACACCGAGACCGAATGGCTATCCTGGTTGATGTTCAATAATTGTGTTTCGCTTTTATTTAATGCGATTGTGCTTGAATGATTATCCGCTTGGGCTTGACCTGCGACTAAAGCTAAAAACATGGCAGTCGATAATGCTGACCATTTAAAAGCCCCCTGCCCGCCTTTTGCTTGCTCTGTGCTAGACTCATCTGTGTTCTCCTCATCGTAATAGGTTTCTTAGGTATTCATGGTTAACTATGGAAAATAAACAACCCCGGCGCTATACACCAGAACCGAGCCGGACACGTTTTTTAAACGGCCCTTGCAAAGTTATTTCCTAAGAATTGAAAAAGGTTCAATCAAAAAAGCACCAACAGACTAAAAAGTGCTTCAGCAGGCTACCAACTTAAAACGGGACAATACCAAGTCAGGACAGGTTGTTTAGACTGAAGGTGTCGGCAGCAGGGATGCTGCCGCCAAGCCTACAGGGACGTATTTACGGCGTCATTCAATCTGATAACGCCAGGGATGGCGTGTAGTAGGGCAACGCAGGAGCAGTTGCCGAATGACCTGTCCCGGCTTAAGTGGGTAGCCCTTCAGCACAAGTCAGCAAAGCAATTCTCTAATCGGTTTAAATGATTTTCTATGCACGGCTAACACACCAAACGTTTTTAATTCCTTAGCGTGTTGTGCCGTACCATAGCCTTTATGTTGATGAAAGGCAAAATCAGGGTAGGTTTGATGATATTCAAGCATTAAGCGGTCTCTAGCGACTTTCGCTAAAATAGAAGCAGCACTAATCGCTTCAACAAGACTATCGCCCTTAATAATGGCCTGTGTCGGCATGGCTAGCTTAGGCGCTCGATTGCCATCGACTAAGACTTGCTGAGGCATCAGCGCTAAACCAGCCACGGCACGCTGCATCGCTAAGAGCGTCGCTTGTAAGATATTAAGCTGGTCTATCTCCTCTACCGAAGCCGAGGCAATAGCAAAGCTTAATGCATATTGTTGAATTTGCTCAGCTAAATATTCGCGCTTAGCTGGCTTTAGGGTTTTGGAATCGGCTAAGCCGACAATAGGGTATTCTGGATTTAAAATCACCGCAGCAGCAAACACAGGACCTGCCCACGGCCCACGCCCAGCTTCATCTACCCCAGCAATCAGCATTTAACGTAAAATACCGCGTGTAACATTGCGTAAAAAGCTAACCATATCGGATAATTCTTTGCTATCACCCGCTAAATCTTCCATTTGGTCTATCGCATCTTCTAAGCGTAAATTCATTTTATAAATGATTTTATAAGCTTTACGGATAAGGCGAATATCCTCAGCAGAAATACCATTACGCTCCATGCCAACTGAATTAATTCCATGTGGGCGAGTAGGCTTGCCGCCTACCATGACAAAAGGAGGAATATCCTGCGTAATCGCGCTGCCCATTGCAGCAAAACTATACTGACCAATTTGAGTAAAACTGATGCACTAAGGTAAACCCACCCAAAATAGCATAACTATTCAAGCGCACATGCCCAGCCAATGATGCACCATTGGCCATAATGACATGATCACCAATAACACAATCATGTGCGACATGTGTATAAGCCATGAATAAATTGTCACTACCGATATGGGTTACACTATGATCTTGTACCGTACCTCTGTGCATAGAGGCAAACTCGCGGACGATGTTGCGGTCGCCAATTTCTAAGCGGGTAATTTCATTGGCGTATTTTTTATCTTGCGGGTCTTCGCCTATAGAGGAAAATTGATAAATTTTATTGTGTTTACCAATTTTTGTAGGGCCTTTAATAACGACATGCGAGCCAATCACCGTGCCTGTGTCGATTTTTACATCAGGACCTATTACGGTATAAGCGCCTACTGATACACCGTCGGCTAATTCTGCACGACTATCTATAATAGCAGTTGAATCAATCACTTATTCGACCACAGCAGCGCAACGGATTTCAGCACTGGCAACAAATTCACCGTCGACTTCGGCATGGCAATCGAATGCCCAAATATTGCGTTTTACTTTTCAAAAAGCGCACCGACAACATGAGTTGGTCTCCAGGTACTACAGGACGTTTAAATTTTGCCCCATCGATACCGACTAAGTAATAAATCATGCCGCCTAGCTCATCACCGGCCGTTTCAGACGCTAATAAGCCAGTCGCCTGTGCTAACGCTTCTAAAATCAAAACCCCAGGCATGATAGGCTTTTGCGGGAAATGGCCTTGGAAAAAAAGGCTCGTTATACGTCACATTCTTAACCCCAAGTAAACTCACTCCAGGCTGACACTCGACCACTTTATCGACTAACAGAAATGGGTAACGGTGTGGTAAAAAGTCTTGTATTTTAAGAATATCTAGTTTGATAGACATGGTAAGGTACTTTAGGGTTGGAGTCGTTTACAAAGGTATACCGCATGTTACTCAGGCATAGACGTTAGTTTTTGTTGCACTTGTGCAGTCACATCGATTTGTTCACTCGCGTAAATAACACCATCAGTTAACAATAAATCGAAGTTTTGCTCTTTCGCGATAGTACGAATCGCTTCAACAATACGGCGTTGTAACTTACCCAACTCTTCGTTTCTACGCGCATTAAAATCTTCACTGAATTCTTGTTGTGAGCGTTTGATATCGCGTTTTTTGTTCAAAATATCTTTTTCTAAGTTAGAACGCTCAGTTTCACCCATAACTGCCGAGTCTCTGCTCAAACGCTCTTCTTTGCTTTGAATATCTTTTTGCTGAGCAACCAATTGCTTATCACGCGGGGAAAACTCTTGTTCTAAACGTTTTTTTGGCTTTTTCGGCTTGAGGTGCTTTTTCTAACACGGCAGGAATATTGACGAAGCCAATTTTTAAGTCAGCATAACTAACATTGGCTGCCACAAGCAAACCCAGGGCTAAGGCTAATTTGGTTTTCATTGTACGGTCTGTCTCCGATTTCATATTTAAAGAGAAAAATGTTAATGGTTGAGAATTATAGGGGATAAGCTAATTAAACTAAAAGCACTTATCAGAAATTTTGCCCAAAGTTAAATTGGAATAATTGCTCTTGGTCGCCAATCGTAACTGTCTTACCGTCATTGTCCACATAGGTCGTTGAGCCGGTATTTAACGGAACAGCAGCACTGACTGATAAAGCCCCAAACGGTGATAGCCATTCACCTGAAATACCGGCAGAATAGCGTAGTTCATCGAGTGAGAGACTGTTATTAATCGTACCTGCGTCAAAGAACGTGCCTAAACGCACTGATTTGGTTTCCGGCAAAAACGGCACTGGGAAAAACAATTCAGCATTACCGATTATTTTAGTCGAGCCGCCTAATGGAAACGAATTTGAATCTCTAGGGCCTAGGGTATTGTTTCTAAAACCACGTACGGAACCGGTACCACCGCCGAAATAGTTTTCAAAAAACGGCAAGCCATCGGTAGAGCCATAACCATCACCGTAAGCCGCTTCACCTTGCAGTCTAAATGTCAAATCTTTAGCTAACGGAAAATATAACTGGTGTTTGTAACTAACTTTATAATATTCTAAATCACTACCCGGCACACTAATTAAACCGGTTATGCGTTGCTGCCCGCCACTAGACGGAAATATCGCACGGTTTAACGTATCATGCGTCCAGCTAAAAGTAGGAGAAAAGGTTAAAAAATTATGACCTTGAGTATTAATAAAATTACTGATTTCCCTCGATGAAAAATCCGTTGTGCTTAAATCGGTATGTTTAGCATCAAATCCGAAACGCAATTGATCAAATTCGTTTAATGGTATGCCAAAATCCATACCGGCATTAATCACGCTGGTCGAATAATTAGCAATATTGATTTGCCCAGCATTTCGCTTGGTATAACCTAAGTTATAACCAACACTAACCCCATCGGTCGTAAAATATGGATTAAAAAAACCTAATTGATAACTAGTGAGAAAATTACTATTGTTAAAAGCAACGTTAATGCGTTTACCCGAACCGAATACGTTGTCTTGAGAAATATTGGCATTTAACACAATACCTTGCACCTGCGAGAAACCAATACCTGCCGATAAGTTACCGGACGCTTTTTCGGTCACGGCAAAATTGACATCGATTTGATCGTTAGTGCCTGGTACTTGGGGTGTTTCGACATTCACCGATTCAAAATAACCTAAGCGCTCTAAGCGAGTTTTTGAGCGCTCGATTTTAGAGCTAGACGCCCAACTCGACTCCATTTGCCGCATTTCGCGGCGTAACACTTCATCGCGGGTTTTCGTGTTGCCACTCATGTTAATATGGTGAACATAAGCCCGTTTGCCAGGATCAACGAAAAATGTCATCGCGACCGTTTTAGTTGCCTCGTTAATTTCCGGCACCATATTTACGTTGGCGAACGCATAACCATCATCCCCTAAACGATCCGAAATAGCTTTCGAGGTTTCGGTAGCGCTTTTACGCGAAAAAATTTCGCCAGGTCCCACGCTAACTAATTTAATTAACTCTTCGGGCGCAACGATTAAATTACCGGCGAGTTTAACTTTTTCCAGCGTATAAACATCACCTTCTTTAACGTTAATCGTAATGTAAATATCTTTTTTATCTGGGGTAATCGCAACCTGCGTCGATTCAATAGCGAAATTGATATATCCTCGGTCCATGTAATACGAACGCAAAGTTTCTAAATCTGCTGATAATTTTTGCTTAGAATATTGGTCATCTTTGGAATAAAACGATAACCAATTGGTGGTACTTAACTCTAATGTATCTAACAGGGTTTTGTCATCGAATACCGTATTACCAACGATATTAATATGCTTAATCTTAGCAACCTTACCCTCAGAAATATTGATATTAATACCGACACGGTTACGGGTTAACGTGGTAACCTCGGTTTTAATTTTCAAACCGTATTTGCCATGACTTAAATATTGCCGGCTCAATTCTTGCTCTACCTTGTCCAACACTTGCTTATCAAAGGTTTTGCCTTCCGATAAACCTATTTTGTCTAAAGCTTTTTTCAAATCTTCTTTAGATAATTCTTTATTACCCTCAAAGACAATTTTAGCTATCGCAGGGCGCTCAACGACGTTGACAATTAATGTCGAACCTTCGCGCTCTAACGAAATATCTTTAAAAAAACCTGTTTTAAACAAGGCCTTAATAGTCGGCCCAACATTTTGCTCAGAAAAACTGATCGCCCACATTAACCGGTAAGTAATTAAACACTGTACCTAATGTGATTCTTTGCAAACCTCTGACTTGAATATCTTGAACCGTAAATGATTCGGCACTATAAGCAACAGGTGTTAATAAACATCCTAATAAAAATAAACGGGCAAGAACTTTGGATTTCTTCATGAAAAGGCGCGAAAACTGCTAAAACGAAAACTGTTGGGGATTATAGCATAGCTAGCCACCGATACGCTTACGCTCTAGCAATAGGAAACGCGAGCACAGCGTCGATATGGCTTAAACCAGACACCAACATTAAAAGACGATCAACACCAATGGCAATACCAGAACATGCCGGCAAACCCGACTGTAACGCCGCCAATAACCGCTGATCTTTAATAACCGGGGCCAATCCTTGCTGTTGTCGAGCGGCAACCTCATGGTTAAAGCGTCGCTCTTGCTCAACGGCATCGGTTAATTCCTCATAACCATTGCCAAGCTCAACGCCTGACACAAACACTTCAACGCGCTCAGTCACGCGTGCGTCGTCAGAATTTAATCTAGCCAACGAAGACTGCAACGCAGGATAGCCATAGACCAATGTCACCTGCCCAAGCCCTAATAGCGGCTGTACGCAATGACTAAACAAAAAATCCAGCCACAATGCATGATTTTCACCGCATAACGTACTTGCATCAGCAAACCCATGCGAATTCACATAAGCATGATACGCCTCACTGTCAAAGACCAACGGATTTAGGCCCGTATGCTCTACGAACACATTCACATAACTTATACGCTCACAGTGAGTAATACCGACGGGCGCTAACAGCGTTAACAATAACTCTGCCACTTCATCCATTAACGCCGCTAAATCAAAACCTACCCGATACCATTCCAAAAGGGTAAATTCTGGATTATGCATACGCCCTGTTTCACCGTTTCTAAACGCTTTACAAATTTGAAAAATACAGCCGCTACCTGCAGCCAGCAAGCGCTTCATCGCAAACTCAGGTGATGTTTGCAAATACAAGGTTTGCTGGTGCGGCGTCAAATGAAAGCGCGTAGTAAAAAAATCCAATTGCGGATCGGTCGCCACAGCTTGGCATAACAGCGGCGTTTCGACTTCCAATACGCCGCGTTGCTGGAAAAACTGACGAATCGCTTGCAATAGCTGAGCGCGTAGTCGCAACGCGTCAAGCTCACAAGCAGGCTGCCAAAGCACAGACACTAGTCTTTAACGCGGGAAATATACTCGCCAGTACGGGTATCGACCTTAATAACTTCACCTTGTTGTACAAACAATGGCACTCTTACCACCGCGCCAGTAGCCAATTTAGCCGGTTTACCACCGCCGCCCGACGTATCGCCACGCACACCAGGGTCAGTTTCAATAATTTCCAATTCAACAAAGTTAGCCGGTGTCACGCCTAACGGTGAATCATTCCATAACGTCACTGTGCAAGAATCTTGGTCTTTTAACCATAAATTGGCATCACCAACAATTTTAGCATCGGCTTGATATTGCTCGAAGGTATCCTGCACCATGAAATGCCAAAACTCACCGTCATTATATAAATACTGCATGGCCACATCGACGACATCAGCGCCTTCTAACGTATCACCCGATTTAAACGTTCTTTCTATGACGCGTCCAGTTTTTAAGT
>NZ_LAJX01000166.1 GCF_000963695.1 Methylocucumis oryzae | reverse complement strand
GGCAGCAGGGATGCTGCCGCCAAGCTACAGGGACGTATTTACGGCGTCCTCGGCAAACTGCTCCTGCGTTGCCCTACTACACGCCATCCCTGGCGTTATGCGGTCTGAATGACCTGTCCCGTCTTAAGTTGGTAGCCTGTTTTAAGTATATACGCACAAACAAAACCAAATAGCAAGTTTGTTAGCGTATATCATGAGTTACGACGCATAAGCCTGACCAAAAATCAGCATTTCGCGCATAGGGTTAATATCACAACCTTGCTCTAATAATTCTTGATACCACAAACCGTCTGCCGTATCGCCATACAACACCGCGCCTGCAAGCTTACCTTGCTGAATCACTAGTTTTTTATAAACGCCTAACTCAGTATCGGTAAACACGATTTGCTCGCTGTGGTTATCACCTAAAAAATTACCTAGCGAAAATAAATTAATACCGGTCACTTTTAATTTAGTGGCGGTTGGCACCGTCAGATACATCGCAACGCCGTGTGTACTTAAGTGGTTAGCACAGACCTTAGCTTGCTCAAATAACGGTGCCACTAAGCCAAACGTGTCACCGCGATGCTGCACGCATTCGCCCACCGCATAAATGCTAGGGTCATACGTTTGCATCGTGTCATTGACCATAATGCCGCGCTCGCAATATAAGCCTGCCGCTTGCGCTAATTCGATATTCGGTTGAATACCTACTGCGGCTACGAATAAATCACAAGCCAATTCAGAGCCGTCATCAAAACGCACTGCCCGCACATGTCCTTTGTCATCACCAATTAGCGCTTGGGTTTTTGCTGCTAGCTTAAACTGAATACCCCGCGCTTCTAGTTGCTGTTGCAATAAGGTCGCCGCTGGTTTATCTAACTGTCGGTTTAATACTTGCGCATGACTGTGAATCACAGTGACCTCCATGCCACGCATAACTAGACCATTAGCAGCTTCTAAGCCCAACAAACCACCGCCTAGCACAACGGCTTGGCGGTGCGTTTGGCTATACGCCAACATCGTGTTAACGTCAATGACATCACGAAAACTCACCACGCCGTCTAACTCGTGTCCTGGCATCGACGGTTTAGCGGCGCGCGAACCGGTTGCGATTAACAGTTTATCGTACTGTGCAACTGTCCCATCTTTAGCAATCACTTGTTTACGGCGGCGGTCAATTTTCACAACGGCTTTGTCTTCACCGGTATGCAACACAATACCGTGTTGCTGATACCACTCTGGTGAGTTAATCACAATATCATCCATGGTTTTTTCACCCGCTAGCACCGATGACAATAAGATACGGTTGTAATTACCATAGGCTTCAGCACCGAACACGGTAATATGGTATAAATCGGGCGCAGCGGATAAGAGTTCCTCAACAGTCCGTATGCCTGCCATCCCGTTTCCGATGACTACTAATTTTTTCTTAGTCATTACAGCTCTCTTAACGGTATGTTTGGAGTCTTACGCTATCGCAATAGCGACACGGCCATCGACGATACGCGTTTGATACGCAGGCACAACAACACTGGCATCTTCCAAGCATTCACCGGTTAATAAGTTGAAATGCTGCTTATATAAAGGCGAAGCGACAACGAGTTGACCATTAATGTCGCCAAGAATACCGCGTGATAACACATTAGCCTGGCCAAACGGGTCAAAATTACTAATCGCATAAGCCATTTGGTCTTTGGTTGAATAAAACAGCGCTACTTGCTTACCATCGACTAACGCACAGACACCCGAGTCAGGTTGTAACTCGTCAGAACTACAAATTTCTACCCACGTTGTCATTATGCAACCTCTACTAAACGAAAATGTTTGCGTTCTTCTTCATTCGCTGGACGAATCTGCCCACGTTCCTCGACAAACACAATGTTGTCATCGACTTGCTCGCTGTTCACAAAATGTCTAAAGCGTTTTACTTTTTCTTCATTCTCTATCGTCGTTTTCCATTCGCACTGATAGGTGTCAATCACGGCTTGCATTTGTTGCTCTAGCTGCTCAGCAATAGCTAATTTATCGTCAATAATGACCGATTTTAGATACTCTAAACCGCCTTCCATGTTTTCCAACCAAACCGAGGTGCGTTGTAAACGGTCGGCGGTGCGTACATAAAAACTTAAAAAGCGGTCTATATAGCGAATTAACGTGGCTTTATCTAACCCGGTCGCAAATAAATCGGCATGTCTGGGCTTCATGCCACCATTACCACACACATATAAACTCCAACCTTGCTCGGTAGCAATCACGCCCACGTCTTTGCCTTGTGCTTCCGCGCATTCGCGCGTACAACCTGATACGCCAAATTTTATTTTATGCGGCGCTCTTAAGCCTTTGTAACGATGTTCTAATTCAATCGCTAAGCCTACGCTGTCATCTACGCCATACCGGCACCATGTACTGCCGACACATGACTTCACTGTCCGTAGCGCCTTACCATAAGCATGACCAGATTCAAACCCAGCCTCTATTAAATCGCGCCATATCAGTGGTAATTGCTCAACTCGTGCGCCAAAAAAATCAACGCGTTGACCACCGGTAATTTTGGTGTAAAGCTGGTATTTCATACCGATTTGGCCTAACTTCATCAGCTTTTCTGCGCTAATTTCACCACCACAAATACGAGGCACCACGGAATACGTGCCGTCTTTTTGCATATTAGCTAAAAAACGTGTCGTTGGTATCTTGCAGCCCTAAATGCGGCGTAGACAAAATATAATCATTCCATTGCGACGCCAAGATAGAGCCAACTGCGGGTTTACAAATCTCGCAGCCGCGACCTTTACCATGTTTTTCTAACAACTCGTTAAAAGTCTTAATGCCTTCAACGCGGATAATGTTAAACAAATCTTGCCGGGTATAAGGGAAATGCTCGCAAATATCGGTAGATACGGTAAAACCGCGTTTGCTTAATTCCGCGTTTAATACCGATTTCAATAACGATACACAGCCGCCACAGCCAGTACCTGCTTTGGTTTCAGCTTTTAGCTCATTCAGTGTCGTATAGCCTGCATCTATTGCTGAACACACCGCGCCTTTATCAACGTTATGGCAAGAACAGATTTGCGCGCTGGCCGGTAACGCATCAGGGCCTAAGCCTACCGGTGCGTCGCCTTCGCGTTGCGGTAAAATCAACGCATCGGGATTAGCAGGCAACGCAATACCGTTTAAGCAATATTGCAATAAGGTGTCGTAACTCGTCGCATCGCCGACTAACACAGCACCTAATAATCGCTTTTTATCGGCACTGACCACTAGGCGTTTATAGACCTCACTCGCGCCGTCTTGATAGGTATAAACTAACGCGCCCGGTGTTTTAGCATGGGCATCGCCAATACTTGCCACATCGACCCCCATTAGCTTTAACTTCGTACTCATATCAGCGCCAGTAAAGGCTTGCTCGCCACCGGTTAAATCAGCAACTACCGTACGCGCCATGGCATAACCCGGCGCCACTAAACCAAATATCATGTTATGCCACAACGCGCATTCGCCTATCGCATAAATATCGGGGTCAGAGGTTAGACATTGGTTATTAATGACGATACCGCCTCTAACACCCATGTCTAAACCGGATGCACGTGCTAATTCGTCACGCGGGCGAATACCTGCTGAGAACAACACAATATCGGTTTCAAGCTGCTCACCGTCAGCAAAACACATTTTGTTAACACAGGACTCACCGTCTTCGATTAATACGGTATTTTTACCGGTATGCACCATCACGCCTAAAGCCTCAATCTTTTGGCGTAACATCGCACCGCCCGCTTCGTCTAACTGCACACTCATTAACCGTGGTGCAAATTCGACTACATGAGTCGCTAAACCCAAATCGGTTAACGCTTTCGCAGCTTCTAAACCAAGCAAACCACCACCGACCACTGTACCGATTTTTGCACCCGTTGCCGCTTTAGTAATGGCCTCTAAGTCTTCGATAGTACGATACACGAGGCAGTTTTCTCTGTCTGAGCCTGGCACCGGTGGCACAAAAGGATATGAACCGGTTGCCAACACCAGTTTGTCATAGCTAACAGTCACGCCTTTTGCTGACGTAACAGTTTTTTGCGCCCGGTCTATACTAACGGCTTTATCGCCTAAATGAATCTGAATGCCGTGGTTGCTAAAAAAAAAAAAAAAAAAA
>NZ_LAJX01000165.1 GCF_000963695.1 Methylocucumis oryzae | reverse complement strand
ATTAAAGAAGCGTGTTTGCGTGAAATTAAGCGGGGTGGACAAGTCWTBTTTTTTTCTGCATAACGATGTGAAAACCATGCCGAAAATGGCGTTGGATTTAGGTAAATTAATTCCCGAAGCGCGGATTGAAAGCGCCCATGGACAAATGCCTGAGCGTGAGTTAGAGCGCATTATGTTGGATTTTTATCATCAGCGCTTCAATCTATTGTTGTGTTCGACCATTATTGAAAGCGGTATTGATATTCCTAGTGCTAACACGATTATTATTAACCGTGCCGATAAGTTAGGCTTAGCGCAATTGCATCAATTACGTGGTCGGGTAGGGCGTTCACATCATCGCGCTTATGCGTATTTCATCGTGCCGCCTAAAGATGCAATGAGTAAAGACGCGCAAAAGCGTTTAGAAGCGATTGAGGCATCAGGCGATTTAGGGGCTGGTTTTATGTTGTCGTCGCATGATATGGAAATCCGAGGGGCTGGCGAGTTATTAGGCGATGACCAAAGCGGTCAAATTCAAGAAATTGGTTTTACGTTATATACCGAGTTGTTGGAAAGAGCCGTTAATGCGTTGAAATCAGGAAAACAGCCTGAGCTAGATATTCCACTGGATAAAGGGCCTGAAGTTGAGTTACAAACAGCGGCGTTAATACCCGATGACTATTTGCCGGATATTCATGCGCGTTTAGTGTTGTATAAACGCATTTCTAGCGCAGAAGCGGATGAGGACTTGCATGAGTTGCAAGTGGAAATGATTGACCGTTTTGGCTTATTGCCTGAGCCCGTCAAAACCTTGTTTGAGGTGGCCTCGATTAAGCTGCTCGCTGAACCTTGTGGTATTAAGAAAATCGATGCCCATGCGGTGGGCGGTAGTATTGTTTTTAAGGCTAATCCTACGATTAACGCAGAAAAATTAATTGAGTTGATTCAAACTGAAGCCGCTATTTACAAATTTGATGGCATGGATAAACTGAAGTTTATCAAGCCGTTTGCAAATACTGAGCAAAAAATTGAGTTTATCCGGCATCTTATTACATTATTAACTTTACCTGTTACCTCTTACAGTTAACGAGACTCACGATGAGTAAGCAAAAATTATCTTTACAGGAGCAATTGTTAAAATCTGGCTTGGCTACTAAAGCTCAAGCTAAAACCGTTCATGCTGAGAAGCTTAAGCAAACGCAAAGACAGCGTAAAAATCACATCGTTGTCGAGGATGATGCTAAGCAGTTAGCATTACAAGCACAAGCTGAGAAAATCGAACGCGACAAAGCGCTTAATCAACAGCGTAATCAACAAGAGCAACACAAGCAAGTGCTCGCGCAAATTAAGCAGTTAATTGAGTTAAACCGCTTAGCATTAGATAACAGCGATGATAGTTTGGCGTTTCATTTTAACGATAATAATAAAATGAAAACGCTTTATGTGTCAGACCTAATGCGTCAGCGTTTGATAAATGGTGATTATGCGATTGTTAAATCAGCGGAAACCTACGCGGTTGTGTCGGCCGAGATTGGTATAAAGATACAAGAGCGAGACGCGGGGAGTCTTGTTCTGTTAAATGAGCAAGTAAAGGCGGTCGCTGATGATAACGACCCGTATGCGGCTTTTGCTATTCCTGATGATTTAGTTTGGTGATTAGCCTAAGCAGCATTGGTTGCGGCCTTGTTCTTTCGCACGATACAAGGCTTGGTCGGCGCGCGCAAACGCGGCTTCGTGGGTGTCTCCGTCGATAAATTGGGTAATGCCACAGGAAACAGTAACGGCTAATAGCTCGCCATTGATGTTAATTCGACTTTGCTCAATGAGATAGCGTAATTTGTGGGCGAGTTTAAATGCCGATTGTTTATTCGTGTGCGGTAGCAACATCGTGAACTCTTCACCACCGAAGCGAGCAGTAAAGTCAGCTTTGCGGGCGTTTTCAGTAAATTGTTTAGCAACATGGATCAGTACTTTATCCCCTGCTTGATGACCGTATTGGTCGTTCACTTTCTTGAAAAAATCAATGTCCCAAACTATAAGGCTTAAAGGCGTGTGATAACGTTGCCAGCGAGTGATTTCGATAGTTAAGCGCTCATCATAAGCGAAACGATTAGGTAAGTCGGTTAAGGGGTCACGCATAGCATGTGTACTTGCTGTTTGCAGCTTAGACTTTAAATCACTGGTTTCTGACTCCATGGACTTTATTTTTTGGCTTAATTCGTCTAATTGCTTTTGGGTTTGCTCGCGTTGGGCTTGTTCTTTGGTTTTGTGCTCGTGGATTTCTTTGGTTATTTGAGAAATTTTAGAAGAAATAACCGCTTTTAATGGCTCTAGTTGCGTAGCCGCTAGAGAGCGGGTGTGCAATTCGTTCATTTGCTCAGAGACGGATTGGTCTAATTTACTCCGGTTAACACTGGCATCAATCACTGCCATGGTTGAGCCCGTGACCGCTTTGTCGAGCTCTGCCAGTTGCTCGGTAATAATGGCTAGAAATTTGTCGATTTCTTGCTGTTTAGGCAGGTTAGCGGCGTTAATTTCGAGTAAGAAATTAATCACGTTGTCGAGATGGTCATCTAGTTTATTGTTTTGAGCGCTGTTTAGTTGTTGTTTTAATGCCTGCGCTTTAGCTGTAAGTGCTTCCGGTATGTCTAAGCGCTCAATCAGCGATATTAAGTGTTTATTGATGGCAGGTTCATTAACCGCTGGGCTGGCAATAATGAACGGCAGTTCGCTGTTTGTCTGTTTAATGCGCTCTGGTTTTCGCTCAATAATTTCAGCAATCGATAAAAACAATTGTTGAGTGTTTAGTGGGTAGGTAAGGCTATCTCTTATGCTGACTAGCGCACTGTTTTGCTGAGGTTCTTGATAGTGGTGCAGTAAAAACTCAAATAATAAGTCAATGTCGCGGCGGCTAGCTGACTCATCAGTCTGAGCAACGGAGGTTGTTGCTGCGGGACGTTGCTCAGATGCGTCAGTAATACGGGTTAATACGTCGGTAAACTGCTCTAACTCGGCTTTTAATTGGACACTGTTGATGCCGCTTTTTAAATGGCTGCGAATACGCAATAAGTAAGGGTCAAGCTGATTGTCAAAACCAGACGCTGCAACGCTTAAGCGCACAATAGCTTTGCATAGCAATTCTTGCTCAAACTTACGCTCTTTTTCGCTTTGCTCTTGAGTATCTAATAAATCTAAATATTTATCCCGCCATTTGTCTGGAGCTGCTTCGGTAGTATTGCTGTTGTTTTTATTGGTTGATTTGCCGAATAACCCCATAGACTTAACCTCACACAGTGCTGGTTGGAGAAAAATAATGTACTTCAAACGGCCAAGTTTTTGATTTTTAGGTAGGGTGCGCTGCGCGTACCTTCATAACATCATTCAAAATCAATGAAAAAGATGCGCATAGCGCATCCTACGGCAATACAAGATAACGAAAACTGGCTACACACTTAAGACGGGACAGGGTGTTTAGAACGACAGAAAACTGCTCCTCGGCAATAGCTCCTGCATTGCTCTACCTCCTGCATCCGTGCAGTCGTGAGTTTTCTGCATTCACCACATCCTTGTGGCTTCAGGTGTCGGCAGCAGGGA
>NZ_LAJX01000164.1 GCF_000963695.1 Methylocucumis oryzae | reverse complement strand
CGCTTGCGTCATTCCGCTGCTTTGCCAAGTGTTCAGGTGATGTATCCAATGCGCGGTTAAGGTCATGCATTATCCTCTTCAAAAAATTTTGAGAATAACGGTTCTGAATTTATTAGAACAGGTGGTTTGGTTGAGCGCTTACGGTCCGTGGGCAGAATAGCCTTTTTTAGCCAAGCGGTTGGCAAGCTTCGCCAGGGTTTTAGTCGGCGCAATACCGATAGAAATCGGAATGCCCGTCCATTGTTTAACGGTTTGACAGATTTGCCCGGCATAGGCGGTTAAGTCTTGGTTTAATCCGGTGAAATCAAGAAAACATTCATCAATCGAATACACTTCAATCTGTGGCGCAAAACCGGATAAGACCTGCATGACTCGGTTGGATAAATCGCCGTATAACGCATAATTGCTAGAAAATACTGCAATGCCTTCTTGCTTCACATAGCGTTCGATCTTGAAATAAGGTGCGCCCATTGCCACCTGTAACAATTTTGCCTCATTGCTGCGCGCAATGACGCAACCATCATTATTGGATAAAATCACGATGGGCTGACCATCTAACTTCGGTTGGAACACCCGTTCACACGAAGCGTAGTCGGGTAAGAAAAAGGCATTACTGCCTTTCCCTCCCCTAAGAACCGTACATGAAAGTTTCCCTTCATACGCGGTCGTGCTGAACAGACTTGGGTGGTATTGGCGTCTCGTTTATCAGGCGAACCCGATACGGCTAATGGTTATTGTAAATCCGAAGGTATCAGCTTACTAACCGATGCAGGGGTATTTTTTGCAGACCGAAAAGCTGTATACCAAAATGGAATTTTGATTGAAAATCACGCTAAAGAATGGAGTGTCGCTATGGCAAATCAGCTCAATCAGTTTGCTCGTAATATCCAAAATGGAGATTGGAACAACTTTGACATTTGGGACCAGTTGCCTGCCATGCAACTCATAGAATATGCCTATCAATCAGCACATCATTACTGATGAATTAACAATTTCATGGTACATTGAGTTTCTAAGAATCAACGTAGCTTTACTAAAAAATTTAGTGTTTTCCTGAGAAATAAACATGATTAACTCCTTGCTTGGGTTTAATGTCACACGAACACTGCCAACTGAAATTATTAGTGGCCTAATTACCGGTCAGTATAAATTACATGGCGGTGTTATACGCTGAGCTGCCAATACAGATTACCCCGGATAAATTGTTAGACCTCTTATCCCCGTCGCTCAAAACACTGCCGGTGCATCACTATTTACACCGGTTTCTGGATTGTTAGGCGCGGTAAAATTGTATTGGATATTGCTTTTCCAAAATTCAATCTAAAGATGCAAACCGCATTCAGTTTTAGGTTTTCCGAGCCAGCGACCACTTCGGCCTTCGCCTTTGACGGTACAGTGAGTACAACCGATGGATGAATAGCCTTCGGCTACTAAAGGATGGAACGGGAGTTTATGTTCGGCGATATAGGTATCACGTTCTTCCTGCGACACGTCGATCATCGGGTTGAATTTGATAATTCCACGGCGTTCTTCAAAAATGGCCAAACCAGCACGATGATCGGTCTGCCAGCTCATTAGGCTCGACATCCAGATATCGTAATTAGGCTTTATGCTTTCCAATGAATTTATTTTATTAATTGTGCAGCAAAAATCCGGGTCAGTTTCATACAGCTTTTCTTTAACACTGTATTCATGTTGATAATCATCCGCTTTGATGTCTTGGACTTTTAAATAATATAGCCTCATTAAATAATCCCGATAAATCAAGGTTTCCGGAAAATGAAACCCCGTATCGATAAAAAAAATGACCTGCTCAGGACGAATACTGGAAATGATGTGTAAAAAATAAGCCGAAGTCGCCGCGAAAGATGACGTCACCATGATTTTTTCTGGCTTAAAATCGGTGTAGAGCTTACGCAAACGGTCTTCAAAACAGAGAGGTTGGTAGTCGAGGTTCAATTCGGCAATTTGTATATGGTTTAAACCGTGGCTGTTGCTATGATTTTGGACTGTCTGTTCTGTTTCTGACATTGCTATTACTCGTTAGTAACTAACTGTACAAATTGGGGATTTAGTAGGGGCTTCTTACCTTGCAAGGTATCGGCAATCTTAGTGTAACTGGCGGTGCTGTTCTTCTTATATTGAGCAAGTATGAGTATTATTGGAACAATTTGCAGAAACAGGTATGCCAGCGGCAACGATGCACGGTGTCGAAATGTTTACCTATTTTAGCCTCGGCATTACCTTGCTGTGTATATCACTTTATTCCCGTCAGCTACTTTACTTGTATGCTTTAAGACAGAAACCTAGGATTAAGTTGCCATAAGGTAAATGCCAATACAGCCGCAAAAGTAACCCACGCTAAGTAAGGCAGGAGAAGCATACCAGCCAAGCGATTTAAACGCCAAAATGATATTATAGTCCCGAGAATTAACCCCCAAAGAACAAGAATCTCGTAAAACGCCAGTGCTCCTTGATGCCAAACAAAAAATAACCAACTCCATAATGCGTTGAGAACTAGCTGGCCAACAAAAAGTGATAATGCAATGCGAGCACCTTGAAATCCAAATGAACGCCAGATAAGCCAGACCGAAAGTGCCATAAGGAAGTAAAGAGCAGTCCAGACCGGAGCGAATAGCCATGATGGAGGAGCCCATTCAGGTTGGTTCAATACTTTGTAGAAACTGCCCGCAGAGGCAGAGGCTAAGCCACCAATGGCCGCTGCGGAGAAACTAACTGTGAGACACCCGAGGAAGCCTAGGGTTTGCTTAAACACTGGAAATTTATTCATAAGCGACCTAGCCTCTGAGTATGGCTGAAAAATGAACTTTATATGTGCAGACTGCGATCTAACCGGTTTAATTCTATAGATTGCCAAATAGCGATTGAGCAAGTTTAACATTGATAATCTTGCTTTAGACACTCTTAATTTCTTTCAGAAGTAGCCTTATATTCTCTTATCAGTGTTACCACACCCACATTAGGCATCAAATAATAAACCACCGGAGTCGCTATCAGCGACAACATTACCGTCCGTACAACGAAGTATTGTTGTTACTTTTTGTTGGATTGGCGAATACATAACCTTGGATTTTTATCGAAAATAGCAGTTCTATTAATTTCAATTGATTACATAACTTGTGTAGATACTTATGGTCTTAAAATGGGTAGCCAAAAAATGGGAAATCCTTGGCACTGCCTAGCTCGATTGTTCGTGAAGAAACACAGGAAAAAAATTACGAAATTAAATTCGCCCGTCACAACCACGATATTTGCGATTACCTCGTTGAAGACAAGCAATTTTTGGCATTTAAATAGCGCATCGACAACACGTTTTATACAATTCATCACAAGTCCGTCCCTTCATAATAGCTAAAACAAAAATCGCACGATGGCATACATTTAGCGAACAACTCCACCTAACTGTCGTTTGTGGTGAGCAAATTTTGGTATTGCTGATTCAAATCGAATGAGGTATCTAGACCTTTGGCAACGGCAAAACACTGATCGGCTCTTTGTTTCGCCATATCAACGATTGATTTATCCAATTTACCGATTCGGACCTGATCATCCAGAACTCTCAACACTTGTTCCAAAGCCATTCCTTGGCGATAGGGGCGATCTTGCACCAATGCTTGAAAGACATCTGCAACAGCAATGATACGGGCTTCTGTACTCAAATCGCGTTCTTGCGGGTGAAACGGATAGCCGCCGCCGTTCAAACATTCGTGATGGAACGCTGCCCAACTAGCGATTTCTTCTAAGCCGTGAATATGCCGCAGGATTTCATAGGTTTCGTAGCTGTGCTGATTCATAATAGAGCGTTCAACTTCATCCAGTGGCCCAGGTTTTTCCAAAATTGGGTCCGGAGTATGCAGCTTACCTAAATCGTGCAGCAACCCTGCAATTTCGATTTTCTTGCATTGGTTTTCCAAAAAACCGTAGTTATGTGCCAAATAGCTGGCGAGATTAGCAACGCGGAGAGAGTGTTGAGCGGTAAATGGACTTTTCTGATCGACAATATATGACAGAATCAGCGACAACTGCTTGAGTTGTTGTAAGTTCAACGGTTGGTTGTTACTAATTAATCCCATATCCCAAACGTAGCGTACGATATGTCGGTCTTCTAGGCCGATCCAGAACGCTTCCGAACGCTGTACCACCTCAAAGGTTTTTACCAATTCAGGGTCGAAGTAGGTATTGTTGTACTGGCCGATTATCGTTTGAAGAATATTATTTCTGGCCAGCAATATATCGGTTTTATAGTGTGTAGCTGACAATATATCGACCCTATCCGACAGAAATATCAAATTGGCCATGCGGGCATCGTAAATTGACAGTTGGTGGTTAGCCAGGTTTGGATACGGGGTGTGATGATAAAGAATCGGTACAGCAAATTTCGCTAGCGGTTCGAAGTTTTTTAAAATCCGATAACCAATTTCACAATGAATGTGGGCGTCGTTCCAGTCGAAATAGTTGACCAGGTTTGCATGCATTTGGTTGGTAGAAACTCCGCAATCGTGCAACATGCCTAACTCAAACGCATACTGAATATCGGCATCGCTAAACCCTAACTGTTTGCCGATTTGGCATGCAATGTAACCGACGCGCTTACCGTGGTTAGTGTCATTCATGCCGACTAACGAGATGGCGGTTTCAATGGCGAGGATCATTTGTCTTAGATCAACGATCAACTCATTCTGTTTGGGTTGCATGGGCGATTTTTCTTTGCTGCTTGGGTTGAACTACATTTTAGCGGTTCTTAACCGGGTACGACAACGATTCCTGCATTTTAGGGAATAAGGTTTTAAACCTATTGAAATTCATGGTCTTTAATCGGCCGCATCCATTTAAGTGGAAGTTGTACAATGAAGCTCAACTCTATACTCATGTTTGGTACATATGGGTGACCGTAAGGATTCGTGAGAAAATGGGCAATAGCAGATAAATTAATTCGATATTTCTTTTTTCGTCAGAAATTACGGTGGGTAAGTATGTCGTAAAACACATGTTTTCCGGTTGGTTAGATAAAGTGCTAATATTCCCGACCAAATTGCCATCAAATATGTACGAAAAACCATGTCGCTATGGTATACCATACGCAAATTACTTGTTAAGGGTTTTTCGTACATGCTTGTTGGTTATATGCGGGTCTCGTCCGATTCTGATCGTCAGACTACTGACTTACAGCGCGACGCGCTTATGGCGGCTGGAGTCGATAGTCGGCATTTATTTGAAGATCATGCTTCTGGCGCCCAAGATGATCGGCCTGGACTATCGAAAGCACTGGCGTTCGTTCACCCCGGTGACGTTCTGGTGGTCTGGAAGTTGGATAGACTTGGCCGTTCACTGTCTCACTTGCTCTCTATCGTCAATGAACTGAAAGAAAACCAAGTAGCCTTTCGCTCACTTACCGAGGGCATGGATACGACGACGCCATCCGGCGAATTATTGTTTCATGTATTCGGGGCACTGGCTCAATATGAAAGAGCTTTAACAAAAGAACGGGTTGTTGCCGGATTAGCGGCCGCTAAACGACGTGGTCGGATTGGCGGGCGGCCACCCGTCATTGTGGGTGAAAAATTGGAGGCGATTACCCTAGCACTCAAGGGTGGCATGTCCAAAGCGGCTGTATGTCGTAACTTTGGCGTAAAGCGCACTACACTGATCGAAACTCTGGCTCGAATAGGTTGGCCGACTAGTCAGCAAAAATGAGTCTCTAGCAAGCGATACCGCCTACCCCAGATTAAAAACCAGCTTCAATGCAGGCGAATTGGAACGATGGTATTCCCCAACACCTGAAGAGCATGACTTTTGTGCCAAGGCCGTGCGAGGACAGAGTACACGATTCGGTTTTCTTCTCATGTTAAAGACCTTTCAGCGTTTGGGCTACTTTGTGACCTCGGATCAAATTCCGGACGCAATCATTGCTCATCTTGCCGAAATCGAAAAAATCCCTGTTGATCGGGAGGCACTGAAGCACTACGATGTTTCCCGCGCGCGCAAAACGCATGTCGGTCTGATACGCAGCTATTTGAACGTTAGTCATTTTAATAGCAAGGCTTACAAGCTGTTGTGTCAAGCGTTGGTTGACACCGCGCTAACCAAAGATGACTTAGTCGATATCATCAATGTTGGAATCGAGACACTAGTAAAGTATCGGTACGAGCTGCCCGCCTTCGGAACTTTGTTGCGAGAGGCCAAAGAGCAGCGGGCGGCGACTTATCGAATGCTGTTCCGTGATGTTTATGAGCGTTTGAGTGAAGCCGACCGCATCAAACTTGATGCCTTGTTTCTGACCGGCGAAGACAGCCAAACTAGTCCGTGGAACGATCTAAAGATCGATGCACCTAAGGTGACCGTAAACGGGTTGCGTGCGCTTCTGATACGCTATGATCAACTTTCGGCCTTGGCGGGTAACCAGGATTTGTTGCGTCATATCCCGTTTGTCAAACGGCAGCAATTATCCCTAGAAGGCTTAAGCTTGGACGCCGCCAGTATGGCGGATATGGAAGTCAAAAAACGCTATACCGTGTCACTGACCCTGATTGAACGACAACTAGCCCGAGTGACCGACGATTTGTGCGATATGATCTGTAAACAAATGATGAAAGTTCAACACTTGGCTGATGCGGAACTTGAAAATTACCTGACGGCTAATCAGGACAAAACTGATGAAATCTTACGCCGATTTGCCCAGCTAGATACGCTCTTACAGTCCAGCCAACCGGTAAACAATCAAATTGCTCAAGCCCGACAACTGGTCACTGAGCGTCCGGATTTATGTGAGTTCTCTCGCGTCCATTCAGAATTTGGCGGTAAAAACGAATGTCGTTTCATGTGGCGCTATTTTAAGGCGCGTCGGAGCGAACTGTTCCGCATCCTGGCCAAACTTCGCTTCGTCGCCACCAGTCAGGATAAAAGCTTTGAAAATGCCTTGGCCTTCATTTTGGCTAACAACAGTAGTAATTCCAACCGGATTACGTTAAACGGTAAGGGAAAAACTGTACTAACCACGCAAGATTTGGACTGGATACCAGCGAAATGGTGGAAACTTGTCACCGGCGAAAGTGACCGTAAATTGGAGCCAAGTCGTGTCAACCGTCGTCAGCTCGAAGTTTGTGTCTTTCGACAATTGGTTCAGGAACTGAGATCAGCCGACATTTGTGTGCCGGGTAGCGATACTTACTCAGATTCCCGCGAGCAGCTTTTGTCTACTGATGAGTGTAACAAAGTATTGGCTGAATATGGGGAACTGGTTGGTCTATCCGTCGAAAGTCAGGCGTTCGTTGATCATCTACGTGCTAAACTCACTGATGTCGCCAATGCCGTTGACCGTAACTATCTGAGTAATACGAATTTCAATATCGTCAATGGCCGACCAACACTGGCAAAGCTCATCAAGAAGCCTGAGCCGAACGGATTTCGGGTTGTTGAAGAAGCGTTGACTCGGAAATTACTGGCACTCGATCTGTCGATACTTGATGTGCTGGGCGATACCATGCGGTGGTTGAACTGGGGGCAGTTCTTTGGGCCGTTAAGTGGACATGAAAGCAAGCTGGAGGATGAAGAACGTCGGCAGATACTAACGACATTTGCTTATGGCACAGGGCTTGGACCAACGCAGGTGGCAAAAAGCGTGTCTGGCGTCAGCGACAGACAAATTGCATTCGTCAATCAACGGCATATCACCACAGAAAAACTTGAAGCAACTATTTTTGAAGTGATTAATGCCTACAACCGCTTCTGGCTTCCAAAGTTGTGGGGCGATGCAAAGCGAGCAGGTGCTGACGACACTAAGTGGGACCTATACGAGAATAATCTGCTCTCGGAGTATCACATTCGTTACGGAGGCTGGGGCGGAGTCGCTTATTATCATGTTAGCGACAATTACATTGCCCTATTCTCACATTTTATTCCTTGCGGCGTTTGGGAGGCGATCTATATTCTTGACGGACTGACCAAAAACAAATCCGATATTCAACCGGATACGCTGCATGGCGAGTAAGCGCTCAACCAAACCACCTGTTCTAATAAGTTCAGAACCGTTATTCTCAAAA
>NZ_LAJX01000163.1 GCF_000963695.1 Methylocucumis oryzae | reverse complement strand
GATAGGCCGTACCGATTTCAAACCCCGTCGCGAAAATTAAACAATCGACGTCATAATGGCTATTACCAACGACGACCGAGCTTTCTGTTAACCCGGTGACGCCTTTTCCATCGGTATCAACCAACTGGACATTAGGACGATTAAACGCTTGTAAATACGCATCATTAAAACAAGGCCGTTTACAAAAGACTTTATACCAAGGTTTTAACAACTCAGCCGTTTGGGCATCTGTAACAATGCTAGCCACGCGTTTTCTGAGCTCTTCCATGACAGCAAAATCGCGCAGTTCCACTTGCTGTGCGAGTTCTTCTGGGCTTAGCTCGGTTTTGTTTTGCTCTTTGGGTAAATGACCTAGCTGGCGCATAATACGGCTTAAACCATCATCGACTTGGTCCGGTTCATCGTTAATCCCCATAGAGACCCGATTAAAATTGCTCATGCGCGCGTGTTGCCAACCAGGCATTAGCGATTTTGCCCAAGCGTCATCGGTATTATGGTTATCGCGGGCAAAACACCGACGATGGTGTGCGTTGAAACACATAAAGCTGTTGTGCGTATTCTGCTAACACCGGTACGCATTGAATACCGGTTGCACCGGTGCCGATAACCGCTATACGCTTATCGGCGAGCTTCACTAAACGCTCATCATCAGCTCCACCCGTGTATTCATAATCCCAACGACTGGTATGAAACATCTTGCCTTGAAACCGTTCCAAACCAGCAATGCCCGGCAACTTCGGCTGGCTTAACGGACCATCAGCCAAGCAAACAAATTGAGCCGATAATCTATCACCCCGGTCTGTTGTTACCTGCCAACGCGCTGTTGTAGCATCCCAGCGCAGCTCGGTCACTAACGTATGAAAACACGCCTCGTCATAAAGCTGATAATGCCGTCCTAAGGCTTGGCAATGGGCGAAAATTTCTCTGGCATAACTGTATTTTTGTTTAGGCATATAGCCTAATTCTTCCAATAACGGCAAATAAATATACGACTCTACATCGCATTGCGCACCGGGATAGCGATTCCAATACCACGTACCGCCAAAGTCGCCACCACGTTCAACAATACACACCTGATTGATACCGGCTTGTTTTAACTTAGCGGCTGTCATCAAGCCGCTAAAACCACCACCGACAATTAACACTTGCACATCATCATAACGAGCAGGTCTTGCACTAACCGGCATATAAGGATCGGCCACAAATGTTTGTAAAGGTTCATCAATCAATCGGTATTGCAAAATACCGTCAGCGCGTAAGCGTTTATCACGCTCGTGTCGGTATTTGTTTTTTAACGCAGCTAGGTTAAAGTTAGTTGGCTGTTCGGTATGGGTGTTCATAACGCGTTAGTCTTTATCGATGTATTTAAAGAAAGCTACAGCCTAAGCCCACAAATACGCCAAGCAAAACGTCACGGCATCAAATGGCGGTAAGGCGACTGGGTCATCATCTTTCAGCGCGGCAATTAAGGTCCAATGACCTTCGCGCAATTCAAACGCTTCCAACGTTTGCGCCAAAGGATCGACAATCCAGACATACGGCACACCGTAATGGGCATAAATAGGCAATTTCACCACGCGGTCTTTTTTTCGCCGTGGACGGTGACAAAATTTCACATAGCCAATCGGTGACAATCTCAAAACGGTGGTCATCCGGAACATTCGGCATACGTTCGCGTCGCCAACCCGCTAAATCCGGCACAGCGACTTCCTGATTACGGATAAAATGGATTTCAGGTTTATCAATAATCCGCCAACCACCTGGCCCGCTATCTCCAAAACAAAACGGTGGGCCTATCCTCATGCCAAGCGAACTGCAAGCTCCAGCATGTCGACCAGATGGACGCGGCATGGCATACAACTCACTATTCAAAATCTCCCCAGTGACATGCTCGGGTAGCTCCATTAACTGTTCGTAAAGGCTTGGTTGCAAAATAGCGTTCATTGATTTTTTCCTTTTTTACCGTGAAGGCTAACGGTAATTCTCAATTTTAGAGCAATTGCTACTACCCCTCTAACTTAGCCCGCACATATAACAACGCCCCCACATCGCTATACGCGTCGCCGTGTAAAGTACCTGCCGGTGCTAGCTGATAATCACCTCTTCGCAGCAAAATGTCACCTAAAAACACTTCACCGTCTAACATCATACATTCTTCATCTAAACCGTGCTCATGTCTAGGCGCAACGCCACCCGGTTGAATACGGTAAAAACAAGACGCCGTATTTCCATCGACATACAGTACTTTTCTTAGCACACCTGGACAGACTTCTTGCCAACCGTGGTCGTCGTCATAACAGGTCAACGCTGCTTTACCGGGAAAAGGTAAAAATTCCACCTAATAATTCACGCATTACGGCTTGAGTTTGGCCTAATGACGTGCCGCGTAAAAAAGCTAGCGCGCCTTGTTTCGAGCGAATAGCCGCATGACGGCTGCCGGGTGGCGACACATGATAATCAAACGGTTTTAAATCTAGCGTATCCATTTGTAAACCGCCTTTCAACACAATGCCTTCTTCCAGCCAATTATGCCTATGCACCGGCAAAGCTGCACCCGGAGCAAATTCGATGAGTACAGAATTACCCGCTGTACCTTGCCATAATAACTTATAACGCACACCTTGACGTAACTCGCGCCACAGCCCGTCCTTAACCCGCACTGTCATTAACCCCGTATGGTCGGCAATACTTTTTGCTAAGCGTTGTTGCAAGCGACTCGTTAGCCTTGAGGTTTGCTCTATGCTAGGTGCTATTGGCTTTAACGATACAGACAGTAATTCGCTCATGGCTGAATCCAGTTCGCTATCATCCTTTGTCTTTGAGTCTTTCATGGTGTTATTCATAAGTAAAAGTAAGCATGGCATCGTCAGCCAAGATGTGTCGTAGACTAAGTAACGTGCGCCGGATTAATGATTTCACCGAACCTAACGGCATGTCCATGTATTGGGCAATCTCATCATGGCTTAGGCCACGAAAATACGCTAATTCGAGTAGCTGCCTAGGCAAAGGCTCTAATGCAGCTAGAGCCTGTTGCAACAAACTACCCGTCTGTACCGCATTTAACAAATCGTGTGGCGTGTCGGCACTGACAGGTTCTGACACAATAGCCGATTCATCTGTTTCTGGTCGGTCTATGCGTCTTAACGCATCAAGCGCTCGACTACGCGCAATCGTCATAACCCAAGCAATTGCACTACCGCGCACCGCATCAAAACGCGGTGCTTGTCGCCACACTTGCCAAAACGTGTCTTCGGTGACTTCTTCAGCCGTTTGCGGACAACGGGTAATGCGCAAAGCCAAACCATAAACCCGTTGCAATAGCTGTTGATAAAGCTCAACCAGCGCGTTCTCGTCTCTATCCACAATATTAGCAATGAGTTGCCGTAACCGATATTCATCTACCGGAATGTCTAATAGGACGGGTTCAGCAACAGGCTCTACTTCTCGTTGCTCGCTACTGTCTTCGTCATCGGTATCAAAATAATCATCTACATTGCTTAGTGCTATCATGGGAGGTTCTTGTTCGTCGTCAGCGCTGTGATTCATAGCTATCTCGTTTATCAATGAATACGCATAAACTTAACCTTCAGATGCAAAATAATTTACTTCTCTGAATCACTAATTGAAGCGCGCCGGTAACCAGCCGTGTTTAACGCACTCTTTAAAACACCAAGCTGGCGTAGTCTCTGTTTTATAGTTCCAAAAGAACCACCCCAAGTATTTTTCAAATGCAGCCAATTGCGATGAGGCATAAAGCCGATAAGCCACATCGAGTTGAAACGCATCCATGCCTTCCATCGCATGGTTATAAGGACCTGTTGCCCACAGCGATACGACATGAATATCAACACCTAAACTCCACTCGCCCACAATCCCCCAATGCCCACGGTCGTTATTAATCGCATCGGCTTCTTGTTTCCAGTCAACCACTGACTTTTGCGCATGACCGTAAATATCTAAATCAATCTCTTCGCGCACAAAACATTGGTAGCGATGAATGTCAAAAATCACATTATCGGCTTCAGGTTGTACTAAAAAACCGGAAAATTCAGTATGTGAACGGAAGCCGTCATGAATGACCACGGCAACGTCTTCCACTCGGCAATGTTGACGGATGCGTTGATACGCGTTGGCGTAATATTTTTTCAATAATTCGGTCGGCACATCCCAACGTGGCTCATTAAGCACTTCTATACCATGTAACGCCGGGCTATTTTTATAACGTTCCGCTAACCGCTCTAAGACTGTTAAGGAATAGTCGATATAGGTTTCATCGGTATGCCATTCGCAGACATCTTTTATGCCACCATTATCAAAGCCATTTTGGCAACCGGGTGCCGCATGTAAATCCAATACGATTAAAATGCCTAGCTCTTCTGCCCACGAAAACGCTTGATCTAATATTTCCACACCGCCCTGCGCAAACGGATAACGAACGTCTTGATAAGCAGGATGATAAGGGTAATCAGGCCCAAACAGCCAATGGCCTACAGGAATCCTAACCGCATTAATACCTATTTCCGCTAACCAAACAAAATCATCACGGGTGATAAATGTTTGCCAATGGCGTTGCATGGTTTCTTGCGCGCGATCACCTAATTCCACGCACAGCGATGTTTCGTCAGTAGCTGCAAGTCCCTCGAATAAACTAGGTACCATCCACTTTTCTACCACTAACCAACTACCTAAATTGACGCCACGAATTTTTTTACCATATTTGTTTTCAAATACACTGCTCATAATATGCTCCTGGGTGCAAACTGTTTTTTTATAAGGCTACACACTTAAGACGGGACATGGCATTTAGAGCGCAGGTGTTGGCAGCAGGGATGCTGCCGCCAAGCCTACAGGGACGTATTTACGGCGTCCTGCGTTCTGAATGACCTGCCACGTCTTTAAAGTTGGTAACCTGATTTTTTATAGTTATAACATTAGCTTACGTTGATGAAACGCTTCCGCTGTCGGCTGATTCGTCACGGTTAACAATGTTGCATTCGGTAATTCTTGACAAATCCGCCTATACATATCGACTTCACCTTCAGGGTCTAATGAGTCGAAAGATTCTTGAATTAATATCCACTTAGGCTTACGCAATAATAATCTAACCACGCCTAAAACGCTGTTGCTGCTCTCGTTCAAGTGATTTATCCCAACAATCGACAGTATCGAGTTCAGGCATTAACTCCTCAACACCGGCTAAGCGAATCGCTGCATAGATTTGCTCATCGCTAAATTCTGCTTCAGACAACGGATAACAAATCGCAGCTTTTAATTTTCCAGTTGGTAAATAAGGTCGAGGCGGCATAAAAAAGATAGGCTCATCGTCAGGTAATTGAATACGCCCGGTTCCCCAAGGCCATAACCCGGTAATAGCTTTAAATAATTTAGAGCCTGCAAAGGCATCGCCTGCCATGAGTACCCGCTCACCCGCATGAATATCAGCGTTTAGTTGACCTACGCAAATCATTTTGTCAAGTCTTGCCACGCATAAGTCTTCAAATTTCAAGACTGACTCGTCACCTTTTTCCAACGTAATACGATTAATATCAGACTTATTATTTAAATCTTCTGCTAAGGCATCTAATGCTTTCATTAAGCCCAATACACGCTCAACAGATGCTCGCCATTGCGCCACCATAGACATATTATCGACCGGCCAAGATAACGCCGAAGTCGTTTGCTGAAACGCTTGCACTGATTGCATTAAACTGCCCAAGCTAATAGCGCCTAATACATAACGTGGCGCAGACACTAAAATAGGAAATGCTGTTGATAAAATCGAATAGCCTGACGTAAACATCATAATTTCCGCCATGGCTTTAGTTTGTCGATTAAAAGCGGCGATAATTTCGTTAAACGAGCCATTTAAACGCTGACGCTCATCTTGCTCGCCGTGAATTAACGCAATAGCTAATGAGTGCTCACGCGCGGTTACTAAACCAAACCTAAAGTTAGCTTCTGCGGTTTGCCTGTTATCAGTTGCAAAGATTAACGGTTTACCGATACGCCAACCTAAAAATGATGCGGTTGCCGCATAAATCAACGCAATCCCGACTAAATGACCGCGTAAACTAAATTCGACAAAGCCTAGGTTAATATCAATTTCACCCGATAATGACCATAAAATGCTGGTAAAACTGATTAACACCAAAAAGCTATATAACAAAGAATGACATAAACTAATCGCCTCTTCGGTTGCAATCCGAATATCTTCAGCGATACGGCCATCTGGATTATCATGCGTCACAGGCTGGATATGTGTAACCAGATAATGTTGTGCATTATTCATCCAGCGCTGCGTGACTTGCTCGGTTAACCATTGCCGCCAACCCACTTGCAAACTTCGCTTCACTTTTAAATGCAACACCGTAACTGTCATGCTCGCGGCAAAAATCAATACTAATAAACCGATTTGTCGTAACACGCCCGCCATAGAGTGCTGCTCTAGCGCATTAAATAACGCCGCACTCCATTCGGTCATGGTTACCGCTAGCACCATTTGCGCGAAAGTTAAGACAATCAGTAGCAAAGTCTCAGTACGCACACGCTGTTTTTGCTCAGAATGCCAATAAGGGCCTGCTAAGCGAATAAAATCAAAAAAAAATCCTTTTGCTTCTAACATAAATACCCCAATGTTTTCGTTATTATTGTTGTTAATGCCTCTTGATAAATGTAGAGACGCAAAATATTGCGTCTCTACTTTACCAAACGGGGGAATTGTTTTTGTAATATTAATACAGCATTTAATATTACTATCAAATTTACTTAGAATTTAACAAATCGCAAAAACAATGTAGAGACGCAATATTTTGCGTCTCTACAGCCACGCCCACCTCACGAATGTTAAACTAGCTCAGTAAAATTTCTCATATTATCGAGGTAGCCATGCAAAAATTGTTAGACCGTATCCGTTTCACCCCTAGGCTTTGGTTTTTCTGGGGTTTTTTAGCTTGTACCGGATTGTTACTCACCGCTATGTATTTTCAACTGGTTGACGGTTTAGAGCCTTGTCCCTTATGTATCTCCCAACGGATTGCTGTTTTTCTAGTAGGCGTTTGTTTTCTTAGCGCCGCTATTCATAACCCTAAAGATACTGGCATTAAAATCTACGCGTTGTTAGGCGCGCTCGCCGCACTCGGCGGAGCATCAATTTCCACTCGGCATGTTTGGCTACAACACTTACCACCCGATCAAGTTCCCGAATGCGGTCCGGGTTTAGACTATGTTTTCAATAACTTCCCTTTGTCGGCAACAATTAAATTATTGTTAAGCGGTACTGGCGATTGTGCAAAAGTTGACTGGACACTACTCGGCTTTAGTATGCCTGCCTGGACCTTAGTCGCTTTTTTGTCGCTCGCAGTTTTAAGCTTAGCTCAATATTGGAATCGCCCCGGACACTCTGGCTAAGCCACAGGGATGTGGTGAATGCAGAAAACGCAGGAGCAGTTTTCTGTAAGCCACAGGGATGTGGTGAATGCAGAAAACGCAAGGAGCAGCTTTCTGCAAACCACATTATTAACAACTAATATAGCTATTGTCAGACTAAGTTGCAGTGACTCGAAAGCACTTGTATTGCCCATGGCATAAATAGATAACCAATTGATTTTTAATTAATATTTTATGCTGACTTAAATTTAGTCAATGTGACAAAACTGTAATAAAAACCGCTGGTAAGGACTATTATCAAGATGTTTTCCACAGAGTTATCCACAGCTTCTGTGGGTAACTTGAATATCTCAAACCGCACAGTGAGTTAGCTAAAATAACCGGCAATGACCACACCACCGCAACCGAATCGGATTTACCGTCTCGCACTACCCGTACCGCTATACCGGTTATTTGATTATTTAATCGATGACAGCACTCCTCTAGCACAACCCGGTGCCAGAATCGAAGTACCGTTTGGTAAAACCGTACACGTAGGGGTATTAATCGAGATAGCTACAGAATCAGAAGTTAAACTAGACAAGCTTAAACCGATATTACGCGTCTTAGATTACCCGCCGTTATTAGCAAAGATTGATTTAGACTTATTACATTGGGTGAGTCGGTATTATCACCACCCATTAGGTGAAGTCATGAATCTTGCGTTTCCAAAACTGTTGCGCAGCCCTGCTTTAAGCACCGACTATGCCGAGCCTCATTATCAACTCACTGAAGTGGGTTTTAATCTGGAGCTTAGCTCGTTAAAACGCAGTCGAAAGCAACACGCCGTTATCGCCTTTCTGCAACAGCATCGCCATGCTGTTAATGTCGCGACATTGACCTGTCAAACACAAGCCACACCGGCCTTGATTAAACAACTCTGCGCTAAAGAATGGCTAGCGCGTGTCGCACCGGTTGAGGCACAACCTTTGTTAAGCCCGCAGCTGTTAAAAAGCCCTATACTTTCGGCAAATGCCGAACAGCAAGCGGCAATCACGGCTGTTTCTGAGCAGTTAGGTAAGTTTTCCGTTTTTTTACTTGAAGGCGTGACCGGCAGTGGTAAAACCGAAGTCTATATGCAAATTATCCAACAGGCACTGACCCAAGGTTTACAAGTATTAGTGCTAGTGCCGGAAATTTCTTTAACACCCCAGCTAGAGCAGCGTTTTCGTCAGCGTTTTAACGTGGCTATCGCGGTTTCACATTCCAAGCTTACCGATAAACAACGCGGTCTTGCCTGGTTAAGCATACAGCAAGGCCATAGCCAAATCTTATTAGGCACACGCTCAGCGTTGTTTACGCCGTTGAAATGGCCTGGCTTGATTATTTTAGATGAAGAGCATGACGTCTCATTTAAACAGCAAGACGGTCTGCGCTTTTCTGCGCGCGATGTAGCGGTAATGCGGGCTAAATTACTCAATATTCCCGTCGTGCTAGGCTCAGCCACACCCTCATTGGAAAGCTTGCATAATGCTATTAATCGCCGTTATCAACACTTACACCTGCCACAACGCGCCGGGCTAGCGATAACACCTGAGATGGTATTACTGGATATTCGCAATAAAAAAAGTCGAACAAGGTTTATCGCAACGCTTATGCGAAGAAATTAACACCACTTTAGCCAAGCGTGAACAAGTCTTATTGTTTATCAACCGTCGCGGATACGCACCTAGACTAATCTGTCATAGCTGTGGCTGGGTTGCTCGCTGTAAACACTGTGATGCCAACCTCGTCGTGCATAAACGCGAGCAAACCTTGCGCTGCCATCATTGTGGCAGCCGCTACCAACCCGTTAATACCTGCCAGTGTGTAATGCACAAGAATTAGTTCCTTTAGGTTTAGGGACCGAACGCATTGAGCAACTATTAACTCAATATTTTCCAAACCATAACATCGCCCGCATCGATCAAGACAGCGTGCAACGCAAAGGCGCGTTAACCCAGTATTTACAACAAATTCAGCAACAACACGTCGACATTATTTTAGGTACACAACTCTTAGCTAAAGGTCACCATTTTGAAAATGTTACGTTAGTCGCTTTACTCGATGTCGATAGCGGTTTGTTTAGCATCGATTTTCATGCGGCCGAGCGTTTAGCACAATTGATTGTGCAAGTGTCTGGTCGAGCCGGACGTGCGGAAAAACCGGGTAAAGTTATTTTACAAACTCGGCATCCTGAACATCCTTTACTGACTACCTTATTGAGCCAAGGCTATGTTGAATTTGCCCGTATGGCATTAGCCGAACGCGCCACTGCACAACTGCCACCGTATAGTTACCAAGCACTGCTCAGGGTTGAAGCTACTGAGCAAGATAAAGCCGAACAGTTTTTACAGCGGATAATAGATTCAGCCCAGCAATGCGCAGTTAACGATGTCAGTGTACTAGGGCCTGTGCCTGCACCTATGCCTAGACGCATAGGTTTTTATCACTACCAGCTCCTATTACAAAGTGCCAACAGAACACATTTACACTTTTTAATCAATCACTTAATAAAAGAAATCAATCAGATAAAAGCCTCAAAAAAACTCCGTTGGTCATTGGATATAGACCCCATCGATTTATTTTGACGCGATACTAGCCAGGTAATGCGGTGTTTTTTTTTGTTGCGATGTCTTATATTTCATCGAGTTAAAAACCCGTTTTACGTTGAAACTCGTTTTTTYAAAAAAAACACTATATATTGTGTTTAAAACCGATAGTAACAACCATATATAGTTATTCACACTATCGCTAACCTACTGAATTTTCTTATTTTCCACCTTTTTTGCTCAGGACTCGTTCATGTCAGCTTTACTTCATGTTGCCCCTCTCGTTGATACCGACATTCCGTTGCAAGACGCCTCGTTAGACATTTGGGATCAAAAAATACCGTTTAAAGACTAAAGACGGCAAAGCACTCGACACCGACATCGATGCAACCTATCAACGTGTTGCAAAAGCCCTCGCTGAAGTCGAAGAGCCTCTGCAACAAGAACACCATTATCAAGAATTTTTATGGGCGTTTACGCCAAGGCGTAATTCCCGCCGGTCGTATTGTCTCCAATGCAGGCGCGCTAGAACACAAACCAGCCACGTCAACGATTAATTGCACGGTATCAGGAACGATACAAGACTCAATGGACGATATTCTGCATAAAGTCCATGAAGCCGGGCTAACGCTAAAAGCAGGCTGTGGCATAGGCTACGAGTTCTCTACGCTAAGACCTAAGGGCGCCTATGTATCAGGTGCGGGCGCGTATACCTCAGGCCCATTATCGTTTATGGATATATACGACAAAATGTGTTTCACCGTTTCGTCGGCCGGTGGTCGACGTGGTGCACAAATGGGCACATTCGATGTTAGCCACCCCGATGTTGTCGAATTTATCCGCGCTAAACGCGAAGATGGTCGCTTGCGCCAATTCAACTTATCACTGCTTATTACCAGCGAATTTATGCATGCAGTTAACCACGACTTGCCGTGGGCATTATCGTTTCCCGTTACAGAAAAAGAAGCTAAGATTGACAACTTAGATTTAACCGATACCAGCCAAGTGTTGTGGCGCGAATTCCCCAGCAAAACCGGTTATATCGTCAACGAGCAAGGCTTAGTCGCTTGTCGCATCAGCAAAACCATACCGGCACGCCGCTTATGGGATATTATCATGAGTTCAACGTATGATTACGCCGAACCTGGTTTCATCTTAATCGATAAAGTTAACGAGATGAATAATAACTGGTTTTGTGAAACAATTCGCGCGACTAATCCGTGCGTTACCGGTGATACTCGCTTACATACGCAGTTTGGTTTAGTAAAAATCAAAGACCTTTACAGCAGTGGTTATGCGATTAATGCCACAGTTGATAAACGCGCATTAGGCGCTGACGATTTAGGCACAGAAATTCGACCCGCCAAACCCGCATTTATGACGGCGCATTGTGCAGACATTTACCAAGTAACCACGCAAGATGGTTACACGATTAAAGCAACGGTTTGGCATGATTTCTATACCGAACGCGGTAAATTACCTCTCAAAGACTTAAAAATCGGCGACCGATTATTAATTCAGTCCGGTAAAGGTCAATTTGGTCAACAAGGTGATTATAATTTTGGTGTGCTACTTGGCTTAATGACCGGCGATGGTCATTTCACTAATCGAGGCAAAAACCAGCAAGCGGCTGTGATTAATTTATGGCATGACGACCGTGAGCTAGCACCACGACTCGTAGCGTACATCAACCAGCTATTACAAGAAACCGCCTTAATCGCAGCTGGTGGCCGCCAAAGGTATAGCGTTTCATCTGTCGCTATACCGCAACGCAACATGGTCATGATTCGTTCAGTCATATTAGCGCGTTTACTGGCTTTTTATGGTTTTAATAAAGAAAGCAAGCTACGCGTACCGGAAGTGATTTGGCAAGGTACAGAAGCTTGCGTTAAAGGCTATTTAAGCGCGCTATTTCAAGCGGATGGTACGGTGAATATATCGGGTGCCAGTATGTCCTGTTCTGTTCGCCTCGCATCGTCATATACGGAATTGCTTAAAGACGTACAAATCCTACTTAGTAATTTCGGCATTTTCTGCCGTATAAAAAAAAAACGCCGGGAATCTTCTGAGCGAATGTTGCCAGATG
>NZ_LAJX01000162.1 GCF_000963695.1 Methylocucumis oryzae | reverse complement strand
GCTAGCAGAACGCTGCAACATGGTTTATATGAATACCACAGTGACCGCAGGCCATGCTGAAATCTTGGTGACGGCTACCGGCGATCATACTGAAATAGGCTGTTTAGCGCGTTTTGTTAGCACAAGCCCAAGAGTCGGATACGCCCTTGCAACAACAACTGGATTCTTTAGCAAAACGCCTAGCCCTTGTTGCGTTGGTAGTTGCCAGCACATTGTTTGGTTTTGCGCTGTTTCAAGGTAAGCCTTGGATGAGTACTGCATTTACCGCCATTGCGTTAGCGGTTGCCGCGATACCCGAGGGATTACCTGCCGTCGTAACGGTCACGTTAGCATTGGGTATGCATCGCATGGCTAAACAAAAAGCCATTATCAAACGCATGGCGGCGGTAGAAACCTTAGGCTGTACGACTGTGATTTGCACCGATAAAACGGGCACCTTAACCGTTAATCAAATGACCGTGCGCCAGTTTTATTATCAAGCCAAGCATTACCAGGTAACCGGCGAAGGGTATCAGGCACAAGGCGAAATACAGTGCGATGAAGGCGCTAGCGATGATTTAAGCGCGTTATTACAACCGCTGTGCCTGTGCAATAACAGCGATTGGCAAAATCATTCACTTGGCGACCCGTTAGAAGCAGCGCTACTGGTATTAGTTGAAAAAGCGGGCATGAATTATCTAGCACTGACCCGTGATTGGTTACGCGTAGCAGAAATTCCTTTTGCAGCCAGCTATAAATTAATGGCTACATTTCATAAAGATAGCGCAAATCAAACGCTACGCATCTCAGTGAAAGGCGCACCCGAAGTTATCTTAAAACGTTGTTCGCAAGCATTAGGAGAAAACGCTTTTGCTTGCGCTCGCTTATTAAATGAAAACACCCGCATGGCTGCGACCGGCCAGCGCGTAATTGCGGTGGCAGAACGGGTATTAGCGCTTAACGATTATGACCTAGACTGCGATTTATTTGATTACTTAACTGACTTAAACTTTGTTGGCCTGATTAGCTTAATTGACCCACCACGCGCTGAAGCTAGCGTAGCAATTAAGCGTTGCCACCAAGCCGGTATTGCCGTGAAAATGATAACCGGCGACCAAAAAAGTCACGGCAATGGCTATTGCTAACGAGTTAGGCTTACAAGGCGACGTATTAGAAGGCCATGAATTAGCGCTTATGGATGATGGCACACTAGCTGCCTGTATTAATGCGGTTACTGTGTTTGCACGCACTGCGCCTGAACAAAAAAAGTTCGGATTGTTAACGCATTAAAACAAGAAGGCCATATCGTTGCGATGACTGGCGATGGTGTCAATGATGCAGCGGCACTAAAAACCGCAGATATTGGCATTGCGATGGGGCAAATAGGCACGGACGTTGCCAAAGAAGCCGCAGAAATGATTTTAACCGATGATAATTTCGCCACCATTACCCGAGCCATACAACAAGGCCGTGGCATTTATGAAAACATGGTAAAGTTCGTGCGTTTTCAATTGGCAACTAATATTGGCGCCATGCTGACTGTAGGCGGGGCGGCCATATTAGGATTACCAGAGCCGTTTACCGCCGTGCAGTTATTATGGATTAATATCATTATGGATGGCCCACCCGCAATGAGTCTAGCCTTAGACCCTCAGCGAGAAAGCACGATGAACGATGCACCGCGTGACCCTAAATCAACAATATTGTCTTGGACGCGCTTTAGCAATATTTGCTGGTTAGGTCTATTAATGGCGCTAGGCACATTAACGTTATTAGCCATTGATGCGCAACATGCGAAGCTCAGCCATGCGACGACGTTAGCATTCACTACATTTGTCTTATTTCAAGTCGTTAACGTGTTTAATGCCCGTACAGAGCGTCACACGACGTTTTAATCGCTATTTTTTTCGTAACAAGACATTATGGTGTGCATTACTCGGTGTTGTACTGATGCAAATCACCGTGGTGTATTGGCCAGAAGCGCAAGCGCTGTTTCACACTCAGCGCTTAACGCTTCAAGATTGGTGCCTAGCCAGTGCTGTAGCTAGCAGTATCTTAGTAATAGAGGAACTCAGGAAACAAGTGGCAAGACGCTTAAGAAGCCATTTGCGATTGTAAGTAATTTTCTAGCGTTACTTTGCTAATCAGCTCAAACTGCGTTTCTAGCCAATCAATATGTTCTTCTTCGTCTTCTAATAAGTGTTCTAGTAGCTCCCTAGACACATAGTCTTTCACATTTTCACAATACGCAATCGCTTCTTTTAATAAAGCTAATGCCGCTTGGGCTAGTTTTAAGTCACAAGACAGCATTTCTTGCGGATTTTCACCGATTAGCAACTTATCTAAGCTTTGTAGATTTGGTAAACCTTCTAAAAATAACACACGCTCAATCAGACTATCGGCGTGTTTCATCGCATCAATAGACTGATGATACTCTTTATCGTTTAACTGCTTAAATCCCCAGTTTTTATACATTCTCGCATGGAGAAAATACTGGTTAATTGCTGTTAACTCAATGGTTAACACTTTATTAAGATAGTCGATAACCTTAGTATCACCTTTCATAATTGCCTCGTCATCTAAAATGCAGTCGCTAAAATTTGGCTTTGAGGCTGCATTATAGAAGGTTTTGGCAAGTTTTCATCTAAAAAGTTCGCGCACATGCTTAACGCACTTACCGCATTCACCACCCATGCCTAAACATTGAAATAATTGTTTGCGAGAATTTACGCCATCATTGATAGCGGCTTTAATTTGTTTATCCGTAACCGCTTTACATACGCATACATACATAAGACTACTCCTGATTTTTTAGCTTATGTAAATAATAACAATTCTCATTAAATCATGCAAAGGGATTTTACTCGATAATTGCAAAGTGGTTCAGATTACCGAGTAAAAATTCATATCAGCTGTTCTTGTCACTTAACACATTAAATATTTACACCGTTGTGCCTGGTTAACCGTCTAGCAATAGGCAAAACCAACAAACCTTGTAAAAACAATAACAAAGCACCTGGTAATGGCACGGGAGTGAGTTGAGCGCTATCGACATTAGCTATATCAACCGCCCAATGACTGCTGCCACCACCGTTTTGCGCAGTGAACGGACTAGCGCCAAAAGTGGCTAAACCCAGTGAGTCGGCAAATCCATCGGCGAGATTAGCGCCTAATGCAACATTATCTAATTGCGTTAACGCTAAGATATAACTACCGGCTGACAGCGTTCCGTAAAAATGTGAGCCGGAATT
>NZ_LAJX01000161.1 GCF_000963695.1 Methylocucumis oryzae | reverse complement strand
AGGGTGCATTCCATGCACCAAAGACCTGCGTCAATAACGTGTATCTCCGAAGGAATCCCGACCCAATCACACCAAACACCATTTTTCACATAACCCTAAAACGTTCAATCTGTGCGCTCTCTTTGGTGCATGGAATGCACCCTACCTGGCTGAGCAATGTCGAGACTATCAATTGCTCCGTTTTAACGCTTTGGTTAGACCGGTTAGTGGTATGAACCCATCGAGTACAAAGCCCCCGGCGTCATAACCATGTTTAAGCAACAAAGACACGCCTTTTTTGGGTGAAAAGCCGTAGCTTTCTGCCGGATAACGCACGGCGACTTTAACGGTAACGTTTTTCCCAGCATCAATCAGTAGCGGCAGCTCGTGTTCGGTCGAACCTAGGCAATCGGCGTCGGTAGTACTTGCGCTGCAAACCGCTACGCCGAACGCTTCAATTTGCCCCGTTTCATAGTTAAACGATTGTTCATTAACGACCGCAGTGACCTCTGCGGTTGTGTCGCTATCATTGCGAAACGTTGCGGTAAAGACTTTGCCGGGTGCTGAAATGTTAAGAATTGAATTTTGCGGCGTTGTTTTCAGCAAGGTTAGTTTAGGATATTGGCTGATGTTATTGGTGAAATCGACCGTATTGGTTAAGTCGAATCTGTTCGTATTAAAGAAGGTTTCACCGTTAGCACAGCCTATCTCGACAGGGGATTGAGAGGTCGGGTCAGCCAGCCTATCTGTAAATGAACGCATCGCCACAAGAATGGTTGCAGATTTCCCGACCGCAATATCGAAAGGGATATTGGCATCGCCAACGACTTGTTGGGTTTTTAAATCATAAGCCGCCCAGGCTGTTTGTAAAGTGATTTCACTACCACTATTCGTAACGTAACAGCCGATAGCGGGTACTGAGCCGACATTTTTTAATGGTGACCGGAAATGTAAACACATCGCCGGTCGTGCCGGACAAGACGTTGGGCGTAGCAGTTAATTTAAGCGTTGGGTTTTCACTGGTACTAGCATGTATGCTGACTCTAGCGGGCATGGTAATTTGGGCGACCACTTTCCCGGCGGCCTTACCGGTAAAGCTGAAACCGCCGCTTAAGGTTTGTAGCGCTTGATTGAACAATGCCGGGTTATAGGTAAAGGTTTTTACTGCGGCAGCGCCGGGGACTAACGTAAACGACTTAGGTGCAGTAAAACCCTCGGTTAAATCGGTTGATGCGGTTACAGCTAGGGTTTTATCTGTGCTGTTATAGACAATATAGCTTGCATCCTCACACACATTACCGTCGTATCCGCTTGTGATATTGCATGAATAACTGTAGCCGCCGGAGGCGTTTAACGGTTGAATAGTCAAGCCGCCTGACTGCGGAAAGGTAAAGCCGGTTAACAGTACATCGCCACCTTCGTTTTTACTGCCGACTTGAATCGCATAATACTCGCCTTTATGTGCATCGAATTGCACTAAGCTGGCTCCTTTGAAGCCTGGGAGGTTTTTATCGTCATTGACCGCGACGCGTTTTTAACGCATCCGCACCGGTCGCACCACCCGAAAAATCAATACGGTAGACAGCTATAATCGTATCTAAATCAGAACCAAAGCGGGTTGAACCATAGGTATTTAGCACCACACGCTCATTGCGCGTGGCTTTGTAAAAGCGGCCAAAGGTTCGGGTCATGCCGGTGACTAGCGGTTCGCCCACATCTGTCGTAAAGCTTTCGGTATCAATTTGGTACGCGTTGTGATAAACCGAGTTGGGTATTTGGGGTAATGGAGAGGTTTTTGTTTCTTGATCGAGCTTAGTCGATAACTTTGGACCCGAAGGGCCAATTCCGAAGCTGGATAAGACTAAACCTCCGGTTCTGTCCAAATAATCTACAGGAATATCCTGAATTTTGCCTTTAGCATCTTTAAATCTAAAATACCAGGTATTGGTCTTGGGATCAAACCAAGTACTAGCCAATACTTGACCACTCAATGCCATCAGCAATATCCCGCAAGCTATCGGTGCAGGCTTTGCTAACCGATTATTGTTAAACTCCGCCAGTGGTATTCGTCGCAGCCAAAGCATAAACGCCTTAAGTTTAGTTTTGCCTAAGATAGCCAGTATATTTATGTCTGGTATTTTCATAACGCCTCCAGGGTGAATAGGGGATAACGGTTCTAATCGTGCAGGTATTACTCATTATTGTCGTGTCAATAAATCAACTGCTTGGGGTGTGCTAAACCACAAGTTTGTATCGTTGTTTAATCGCTGTGTTGCGGATACTGCGTGATGATGATTGTTAATAAAGAATTGTCAAGCATTATATTTGGGTTTCTCAGATTAACTTATGTACTAACTTTGTCGAGCTATTCATGACTACCAATTTAAAGCGGGACAGATTTAATGATAGTCAGTTGAGCTAAACCGTCATTCCAACAATCCATGCTGAGATGACGTTGTTCTCACTTTAGCTGTCTTGTCTTATATTCATAAACTCTTGCGATTAAGTAGAATAGAGACTTATAGGCCTGTATCTCCTATGGTTTAACAGGCATTCTTGATTTAACCCTATTTCAATCCTTGCTAAACTATACTCTGAACGGTCATGTTCGGTTTTTGACTAAGGTGTACTGTACGCACCATTAAAAAATTGTAACAAATTCAATAAAAAACATGCCGTAAAAAATCCAACTACGCTAAGGTGTTCAGGGAATTGATAAAAGCAAACAAGCGTTGAATTGCCAGCTCCGTAGTGTGCATTCCATGCACCAAAGAATTCTGCCGTTAAGTTAAGCATTTAAGTTGCCGTTTTTCGGAGTGCAAGGCTTGCCTTGCACTGGTTAAACACCGCACAAAGCAAGCTTTGTACTCCAAAGTAGCTTAACTGTGGGCAGTGGCGGTGTATCTGAGTCAAAAAATACTTCCTAAAACAATGTGTTATATATTTTTGGTGCATGGAATGCACCCTACTTGACTAAATTATCCGTGAATAAACAATTAACCTTAGGCGTTGCCTATATGATTAGCGCGCAATTCATGTTTACCATTATGGCAGCATGTGTGCGTGGCTTAAGAGAGCTTCCCTTTATTGAAATCGTCGGTGTGCGTAGCGTATCGGGTTTGTTATTGTTTGGGACTTATATGACCTGGCAAGGCGTGTCGTTTCGCGGCCGGCATCGAGGGGATTTGTTGTGGCGCGGTTGTGTTGGTTTTATGGCGTTAATCGCACATTATTATTCGATTACTCATGTGCCGTTAGCGACCGCGACGTTGTTGGCGAATACGGCACCGTTATTAGTCGCGGTGTTGGCGGCGATTTTTTTGCATGAAGCGTTAAAATTCAGTGTGGTGTTGCTGATTTTACTAAGTTTGTTTGGCGTTTATCTGTTGGTGAGTCCTGAGCTACATATTAGCCGTTTAGGCTATGCTGCGGGGATTGCTGCATCTGTTTTAATTGCCGGCTCATTTTTCTTTATTCGTAAATTGAAACATGAACATCCATGCACGGTGGCGTTTTATTTTGTTGCGGTGTCGAGTATAGGCAGTACGCCGTTTGCGGTACAGGCATGGGTGTGGCCTAGTCAACAGCAATGGTTGCTGTTATTAGGTGTGGCGATTAGCGCGTTTTTTGCTCAACTGTGGTTAACGCGCTCGTTTCAATTGGGCAAAGCGGCGGTTATTTCTGTGATGAGTTACAGTGGGCCGGTTTTTGCCTGGTTGCTGGGCTTTTTTTGGTTTGGTGAGGTATTAACCGGTTCTGCGTTGTTAGGCGCCGGGTTGGTGCTGGCGTCAGGTGTGATGTTTGTGTTATTGGAAAGGCGGCCTAGCTGAGATAAGTCTGGCGCAGGATACAGTGGTGCAACCGCTTGTTCAAACGCACTTTCGTGCAACGGCAGATGATGCTGCAGGATATTCTTCAGCGAGAATGAGGTGAACGTTCATTGTGACTTCAATTAGGCGGCACTTGTTGCATAAACTAGTTGAAAATCATGGTGTATCGGATGCGAACTAAATGTTTGGCAAAATTCGGCAAATTCTTTAGCAGGCAAAGGTTTAGCAAGTAAATAACCTTGTAATAAGTGACAACCGGATTGTTTAAGAAACGCCGCATGTTCTAACGTTTCTACACCCTCGGCAATCACATCTAAGCCTAGGCCTTTAGCCATTGCGATAATGGCGCGAATAATCGTAGCGTCACTGGGGTCAATAATGCAATCGCGTACAAAAGATTGGTCTATTTTTAAAATATCCAGTGGAAATTGTTTTAAATAGCTTAAGCTGGAATAACCGGTGCCAAAATCGTCAACAGCAAAGCGCACGCCACTGGCTTTTAAGCGGTGAAACGTATGCTGGCTTTGTTCAGAGGAACGTAATAAACAGCTTTCGGTGAGTTCTAGTTCAACGGTATGTCCTGCGTTTGGCAAAAGCCGCTCAATCATGGCGTGGATTTGATCGGCAAAACCAGGATGCCAAAACTGTTGCGGCGACACGTTAATGCCAACATGAAAGTTTGCATCTACAATGCCTTTACTACGCCAGTAAGCCAGCTTAGTGAGAGCGGTTTCTATCACCCATTGACCTATCGGTAAGATTAATCCAGTTTCCTCGGCTAACGGTATGAATTCAATAGGCGATACCCAGTTGTCTTGATAACGCCAGCGTAGTAATGCTTCAGCACCCATAATCCGGCCTGTGCGCATGTCATATTTAGGTTGGAAATTTAATGAAAAGGCTTGTTCTTCTAAGGCTTGTTTCAGACCATTTTCAAGACTGAGGCGACGCATACTCCGTTGCTGCAAGGGTTCGTCATAAAAGCGATAGGTATTACGGCCTCGCTCTTTGGCTTCGTACATGGCGCAATCCGCATTACGTGTTAAGACTTCTTCATCCTCGCCATCACGCGGATAAAAGGCAATACCAATACTAAAGCTAGTATTAATAGGGTGACCATCGATATAAAACGGCCTGCTTAACGAATCGCCGATTTGACTGGCTATGTAGCCCGCATCTTTTTTGGCATGCTCATGCTCAGAGCTTAGGTCGTTGATAATGATAATAAATTCATCGCCCCCCATGCGGGCAACGGTGTCATCTGCTCTTATTTGTTGCCGTAGTCGTGTAGCAACACCTTGTAGTAATTGGTCGCCAAAAGAGTGTCCTAGCGTGTCATTGATAAACTTAAATCGGTCTAAGTCTAGGAACATCAGTGCTACTGAGGTCTGGTGACGGTTTGCCTGGGCCATCGCTAGACGCAAGTGGTCTTTTAATAGCACACGGTTGGCAAGTCCGGTTAGCTCGTCGTAATACGCTTGCTGCTCTAAAATAGCTTGGTAGTTTTTGACTTCAAGGCGGTAGTCTTTTAACCAATTGGTCATGAGATTGAATGCCTTGGCTAATTCTTGCAGTTCAGGTCCGCCGCTGCTTAGGGTAATCGGCTCCATGTGGCCTTCTATCACGCCATGAGCGACTTCGCTAAATTTTTTTAATGGCATGGTAATACGCGCCGTCAATACCATGAAAGTGATTAGGCTCATGATTAAAATAATAATGACTACACCTAAACTGAGTAAGAAAGTATTTATTAAGACTTCTTCAAAATAAACTGGGTCCATTTCTATGCGCACATGGCCTATGGTTTGGGACGCAGCACCGGCACTAAGAAACAGCATGTCTTCATTTTGAAAATTGCCGCTTTTGATGGGTTGGGCAATTTCAGAAAAATTGATGCCGCCGACTTTAACCCACCAAGGCCAGAAGATTAGCGTTTGAGCTTCTTGTCGATGAGAGGCGCTGGCTTGCGCTGGTCTTAATTCGGCGAGTGTTTGGCCTTGTTGGTCTAAAATAGCGGCATAGGCTAAGCCGGGTAAGCTATTTAGCCGTTTTAATTGATTTTGTAAGAGTTGATGTTGATGTGCGTAAACTCCGTATTCGCTGGATTCGGCGAGTAGGCTGGCTAAGGCTTGGTTATATTGTTGCCGGGTTTCAAATTGCAACATTAATAGCTTATACGTCACAATAAAGCCGATGCTAAACGCAGTGAGTAACACTATCGCTGCGTTTAATAGGTTAAAGCGTTTAGCAATGCCTAGCGAATTCAGCCATTTCATTGCAATACCTCAGTCACTTCGCTTAGCCAGGCTTCAGGAATATCGAGTTTCATATACTCAACGGTTTGGCTATTGAGCACCAGTTTGGCTTTGCGTGGAATTTGCAGTGTTAATGATTGCGGCATTGTTTTATTTTTTATTATCTCAATAGCTTGTTCGGCCGCTTGTATGCCGAGGTCTTGATAATCCCAATCTAAGGCATATAAGGCTCCGGCTTTAACCCATTGCGCCGATAAGCCAATTAACGGTACACGATTTCTGAACGAGTATAAAAGCAATTCCCGAATGGCCGCTTCATTATAAGTTGGGCCTTGTAAGGTTAAAACTGCGTCGAGTTGCGTATTTAAGCCTTGTAATAGCGTTGCAAAGTCTTCAATGCGAGTAATGGGAACAGGGGTTAGCTCTATATTCGATGCCTGCGCCTGTTGTTGAAAAGCCATCCATTGATCGATGTTGGTAAGCGGATTATAGATAACCGCAATATGTTTTGCATCGGGTAATAGGCGGCGTAACCATAGCCATTGTTGTTCGGCTGGAAAATTTAAGCTTACTCCGGTGGCATTTGCATGGTTGCTAAGCCATTTTGTGTTTAGCAGTAAGCTGGCGACAACAGGGATTTTACTTTCGCGTTGCAAGGTAAATTCAGTGGCAGGGGTTCCTAAGGTTAATATTAGGCTGGGATGCGCCGACTGTAGTTGTTGTTTAAAGTGTTCGTCGGCATTATCAAGTGTTAATGTCAACGTTTGATAATAAGTCGTTATATTGTGTGTGGCTAACCCCTTTTTGAAGCCGGTGTAGACTTGCTGATACGGCGTTGTGTCGTGGCTTTGCACGACTAATAGATTTTCTGAGCTATAACAAATTGAAAAACATACAAGATAGGTTATCCCTATTTTTAAAGAGGCTAGGGTGACGCGTAAAAACGGCAAAACGTGACCATACTAAGAATAGTACCGACCATACAGTATTATCGCTATAGCTAGGAGTGAGCATGAAATAACATTGGTAATGCGTTCGTTGTCGGGGCGGATTTATTGGTATCGTGTCAATGACCGCGCCTACAGATGGCGATTTTACTTTGTACACATTCCCTAGTGGGTCTGGGTAATGATAAATGTTAACAAGCAAGTTTAAAAGATAGCTATAAAGTATATTGAGTTGATGCTTACTTCGTAGAGGCAGGTAACAAAGCATAGGATAAATAAGTGCAGCCAATCGGGTGCGACAAATAAAAGCTTTCAAGTTCAACTCAGGTATTGGGTTAATAGTTGTATGAGCCAGTTTATTTGGCTACACACTTAAGACGGGACAGGTCATTCAGAACGCAGGACGCCGTAAATACGTCCTTGTAGGCTTGGCGGCAGCATCCCTGCTGCCGACACCTGCGCTCTAAACACCCTGTCCCATCTTAAGTTGGTAACCTGTTATTTTTTTGATTTTTATGTAAAACGACTAATATGCAATCCAGTAGATAATATGGCTACCAACGTAAGGTGGGACAGGGTATTCAGGGTGCAGGACGCCGTAAATACATCCCTGTAGGCTTGATGGCAGCATCCCTGCTGCCAACACCTGCACCCTAAACACCCTGTCCCTACTAAAGTGTGTAGCCGATAATATTCCAATTAAAATTCATAACTTAACCGTATGCGTAAGTTCCGACCATCTTGCGATACCACATCCGGTAAAATAGGCGGGCTTGCGGGGTCTGTGTAAGCCTCATCGAATACGTTGTATAGACCTCCTGTCAATTCTAGTCCTGGTAACCAATGCTTAGAAAATAAAACTAAATTAGCGATGGTATAGTCGCTCGAAGTCGCTTGTTTTACTGTTCTGCGTGAGCTTACGTGTTGAACTTCTACGCTGGCAAAGACAACGTTGCGCCAAATAGGCGCGCTTAAATTAAGCTTTACCATGTGTAGCGGTACGTTTGACGCAGTTTGTCCAGCGCTCATTTGTTGATAAGTATGGCTTAGTCGGGCTTCAACATCACGATAATGTCCGGTGAGTAATGTTTCTAGGCCATGCGCATCGGCGTTGCCTTGATTCTGGAATTGCCTAATCCCGGTATTTGATACCGTTAAGCCAATTAAATCGCTAAGACGGTTATAGTAAGGGCTAAAACGCACATTAAAGTAATCGCCTAAGCGTTGCTCCCAAAACGACTTCAAAGGTTTCAATTTTTTCGGGTTGTAAATTAGCGTTACCTATCCAAGGAACTGAGCTTTGACAACAAGTATAAGACGATTCAAATGCATTGGGTGAACGAAAAGCTCGGCCATAGAGCAATTTTAATGTTGTGCTGCTAGTGGGTTGATAAATGAGTCCTAAGCGCGGGTTAACTGTGTCGCCAAAGCTGTCATAATGATCCCAACGTCCACCGGCTTGTAATGATAAATTACTCAACAGCGTCCATTCATCTTGCAGATAGACGCCGACAATAGAGCTGCTTTGATGATTATCGGCATACAAGGTATAAGGATTTTCATCGCTATTTGACATAACCTGTTGATAGTTATATCTAAACTCGCTGCCTAGGGTTATTCTATGCGCATCAAAAAAAGTATGACTGACTAACACTTCGGAGCCAAACCATTGGCCTTGCCAATAGTCGCGGTTAACAATACGTTGCGAGCTTGATACGTGGTAGGGTAAGTCGTCATCAAACTCATAACCGTCCCAGAATAAACGCCCCGTCACATCCCAGTCGCCGGTAAATACATGATGATAATTCAAATCAGCATAAGCACGTCGGTCGTGATAATAAGTGCCAGGGTCGCCAAACGTGGTACCTGTTGTTCCGGTGGGTAAATACTTCTGTCTATTAAGCCAACTTCCGCTTAACGTAAAATCTTGCCAAGAGAATTTGCCAGTAAAGCGCTGCACTTCTTCTGTGTCTAAGTTATATGCGTCACCAAACCCCGGAAAATGTAGCTGCTCATGACCATCGCTGTAATAATGGCTAGCAGACAATAAGGCTTCGATACCATTGCTAAATTTTTTACCTAGGCTAGCTTGGCCTTGATAGGCGTCATAGTAGGCAAGTTCACCTGCTAAACGCACACCTTGTAAATCACGTCCCCGTTGCGTAATGACATTGACGACAGCAAATAATGCGTTGCTACCATATAGTGCTGAGGCAGGGCCACGCACAACTTCAACGCGCTCAATGTTCTCTATATCGACTAAGAAATCACGGCCAAGACCGGCATAGTCTTGTAGGCTTTCATTAACGCGATGACCATCAATCAGCACTAAAATACGGGTATTGTAATCGCCTGGTGGTGCAAAACCTCGGACACCGACATGGTTATAAGCACGGTCATAAGTGCTAAGAAACCCAGGTAAACTGCCCAATATGGCAGCCATTGTTCGCCAACCATAACGCTTGATTTGCTCTGCAGTGATAATATCGACTGCAGCTGGGGCTTTGGCGATGGGCTGTTCGTGGCGGGACGCAGTGAGAACCGAAGGCAGCTCGCTAAATAATAAGGCTTGCTCATCGGTAAATTCGGTCAGCATGATATTTTTCTCAGCCATAGCAGAGTGTATAACGATAGCTAACGGCATTACCCAAAAAAGCCTAACCTTCATTTTAGTGCTCTTTTTAACTGGCTGGAAGGCAAGTTTTATGTATGAATTGATGTCTTAAACAGTTTCCCATTAAGTCTCCAACGTTTTGTAATGATTCTGCCTAAATATCGGTTTATATGTTAATGCTAGGGTAGGTCGGGCATATCTAAATGCTATCATGGTAACTCGACCTACCAGGTTAGGCAGGTAGCGACGTGTTGTGAGCCTTATCACTCATTAGCCAATATTTTCGATTATCTCATGCTTGATTTATTATTGAAAGGTTGTTGTTTGTTTCTACAAAAAGACCTATGACTCTGATTGTAATAGTATAATCAGTCACTATCGTGATTTAGTGGCTATTACCAACCTAGCGTTGAAGAATAACGAAATGCTTTTTATAGATATTGGCGCCACGCTGTTACGCTAAAGTAATCGGCTAAGTTCGCTGTAATTATTCAACCCCCAACTCTCTCGTTGCCAGGGGAGGGAGATAATAAACCCACCCCCCTGATAAGGGGAAAGCTGGGAGAGGGGAATTATAGTTTGCTTAAGATTTATCGTATTTAATATAAGCAAAACGTGGGTCTTCTGGCGTTCCTGTTAATGCACCCGCTTCAAGCCCTGGTTGCCATTGAATAACCTCTTCAATTTTTTTCGCTAATTCAAAGTCTTTATTGGTAATACCTTTAGCTGAATGCGTCATAAGTTTCACAATGACAAACGCATACGATACGGTTAAGTCAGGATGATGGAATGCCGCTTCCGATAAATGCCCTATGGTGTTGACCACCATTAGTGTGCTTTTCCAACTATGCGTCTTATATTTACGGCGTATCCAGCCATTTTCTAAATACCAATGCGGTAATTCTTCGCTTAATCTTGCGTTAATCTCGTCGTCGCTATACACCGATTCCGGCGTTAAATTTCTCCAACCCATAAACTCACCTTTAATTGGTTGTGGTAATATCATTGCGTGCTAGAGCTGATAATAGCTGCACATCATAGAGGAATAGTAACATGGATTTGATAAATTCATTATCACCCAGATGTTCTCAAGGGGGGCATCATGACATTAAGAAAAACCGGAATAGATAAAGAAAAATCCGCGCAAATTGTTTTAGCTGCGCGCAAAGACCAGGAATTACGTGAACAATCTTATCGAGGCCAAGCACTTAAGTTATTTCCGTGGCTATGCGGGCGCTGTGGCCGGGAGTTTACCCATAAAAATTTAGCGGAATTAACCGTGCATCATAAAAATCACGACCATGACGATAACCCAGCGGATGGCAGTAATTGGGAATTATTATGTCTTTATTGTCACGATAACGAGCATCAGCGTTATGAAGAAATGCGCTATGGTTCAGGCATGACACAAAAATCAACCACGCAAACAGCAACACATAATCCGTTTGCTAATTTAAAAGATTTACTAAAAAAATAATGGCTGCGATTACAGCAAATCCCTTGTTGTCGGTTAAAAATCTTATTGCTTGCCCAGAATGTGATTTGTTATTGCGTATAACAGATTTACGCCCTGGCGAACAAGCGTTATGTCCGCGTTGTCGCTGTCAATTAGCTAGGCCGCATAAGCACAGCATCGAGGCCTGTCTTGGCTTATCGATAGCGGGATTAATCGTTAGCATCCCTGCTTATACCTTGCCTTTGCTAGGTATGAAATTATTAGGCAAAAGTCATAGTGGCTTGCTTTGGTCTGGTGTAGCAGGGTTATTTCAAGAAGGTTTATGGGCGCTAGCGATTGTCGTGTTTTTAGCGAGCATGGCATTCCCGATTACGCATTTATTATTAACTTTTTTTTATCAGCGTCCATTTACACCTTAATAAGGCTAACCGCTATTTGGCTTTCTGTATGGCTTGGTTACAGCATTTAGAAGAATGGGCCATGCTGGAAATTTACGCATTAGGCATTATTGTGGCGTGTGTAAAATTATCGGCCTCGGCTGATTTAATTTTTGGTTTTGGTTTGTATGCGTTTGTCGTGTTATTAGTCATTACGGTTGTATTAGCAGCCACCTTAGATGCGCAATTTTTTTTGGCATAAAATTGCTGAGTTAACTCATGAAACATAAACGGAGCGCATTAAGTCAAGGGGTTGTGCGTTGTGGAGAATGTGGCTTATTAGCTAACATTATTCAGCCAGAGCACTATTGCGAACGTTGTGGCGCAAAACTTTATGCACGAATTCCTTACAGTTTACAACGTACTACAGCGTTGTTATTAAGTAGTTATGCTTTATATTTTCCGGCGAATATGTTTCCTATCATGACGGTTACGCAATTAGGCGTGACGCAAAAACATACAATCCTAGGTGGTATTTTGTCATTAGTTGAAAAAGATATGGTGCCAATTGCCATTTTAGTCTTTATAGCCAGTATTATTGTGCCGTTATTAAAGTTGATTGGCATTACGCTGTTATTAGTACATGTCAAATTGCGCTGGCGTAGACATGCGCACTTGTGGGCTGTGTTATATCGGTTGATTGTGTTAGTCGGTCGCTGGTCTATGTTAGATATATTTATGATTTCAATTCTTATCGCGGTCGTCGATTTCGGCGGCGTCTCAGAAGTGATTGCCGGGCCAGCGGCGACAGCCTTTGCGGCCGTTGTGGTATTAACCATGTTAGCCGCTAAAAGTTTTGATCCACGTTTACTTTGGGATGATGGACATCTATGAATGAAACAAGCGAGGACTATGATTCTGAAGAGCTGTTGATTAATCGTAAACCCAGTCTGTCTATTGTTTGGTTTTTGCCTTTAATAGCGTTATTAGTCAGTGGTTGGTTAATTTACAAATCATTTTCGGAAAAAGGTCCAGTGATTACGATTAGCTTGCCTAATGCCGAAGGTTTAGAAGTTGATAAAACTAAAATCAAATACTTAGATGTTGAAGTCGGTACGGTTACCGAAATTCATATTAGCCAGGATTCTAAAAGCATTGTCGTCACGGCACAAATGGACAGCGACGCTGAGGCTTATCTTAAACAACAAACGTTGTTTTGGGTGGTTAGGCCGCAAGTAGGTTTGCGTGGTGTGTCGGGTTTAAATACCTTGTTATCAGGGCCTTATAT
>NZ_LAJX01000160.1 GCF_000963695.1 Methylocucumis oryzae | reverse complement strand
TTCAATCTGAGCCATGATCAAACTCTTCAGTTTAATTCATTGCCATTGCTGACTTCTATTCATTTCTTGGCTAATTTCATGCACACTAGGCACTTTACTCTTAGCCTCTTAAGCAACTCGCTTAAGCAAACACGCCTATTATTTCGATCCCGTTTGTTAAAGAGCGTCCAGACCTTTTCGCCTAGCTGAGCCAAAGCATTCTACAGAACCCTTTCCTCTTTGTCAACTTCCTTTTTCATTCCCGCTTCCCTTTCCTTCTCCCCACCAGCACCTCTCAGCGCTGAAGAGCTGTGCATTATTATACCCTTGCGAGATGATGTCAATTTTTTTATTACTAATTTTTTCCCGTAAGGATTATTTAATCTGTTTATATATTATTTTTCAATATATTAAGATTATTCTTTTATACTTACTTTTAAAAAATTTTGCGCTAGCAAAGCTTAGATAAAATTTATAATAAACCTTAATTACTATTATCAGAACTCATGAAATTAACTCACTATTTGCTCAACTCTTTAATTATTTGCATAGGACTTACTGGATGCTCAAGCTTGGGTAAAGGCGTTGCTGAAGCCGTTCTTGAAAAGCAACAAGAGGCCGATACGCGGGTATGCGAAATTTGGGGCAAGCCTTTTGTTGGTTTATCGCCTTATTTAAATAATCAAAACGGCAAGCTTAAAGTCTTAATGGTTCATGGTGTTGGCAACCATATTCCAGGCTATGCCACTGAATTTTCAGAAAAACTTGCTAAGGAGCTAGATTTACCTGCTACCGCTAGCCACTATAAGACGATTTACCTCACCGACCGCTTTAACCAAAATAAAAATCTCGGCAGCCTTAGAATTAGTCGTTTACTAAGTAAAGACCAACAAAAGGAATTACTTTTTTATGAGTTAACCTGGTCAGCGATTACCGCTAAACAAAAAGAAGTTCTTGCTTACGATAATTCTGGCGAATACTCATTCAGACGAGCTGAAGTTAATGATTTACTGAAGAAATTTTCTAATGATACCGGCCCAGACCCTATTATTTATCTAGGTGACAGCCGAGAAGATATTTTAGTCTCGTTTGCCCAAGCGTTTTGTTGGATGACCAAAAGCAATTGGGCACAACTACCCAGCGATGTTACTGAAGCCTGCTCTTTTAACGAGGATTCAAAAAGTTGATAATTTGCTTAATGACCACTATGCATTCGTATCACATAGTTTAGGCAGCCGTATTACGATTGATGGTATGCAAAGAATCGCATCGTTTATCAACAATCGAGATGCTGATTTCAGAAACACGTTTAAATTAAAAGAAATTCCTGTTTATATGCTGTCGAATCAATTACCGATGCTGCAATTAGGCCGCAAACTACCCGATATTAGCAATCAACAAGCTAATTATTGCCAACCTACCGGTACTAAATACGATGAGCGTATTCTCACCAAAATGCCTGTTATTGCTTTTAGCGACCCTAATGACTTACTCAGCTATGCAATCCCCCAAGGGTTTGCCGAGAAATATTTAGACTCAAGACTTTGCATTAATGTCACGAATATTAATATCAATGTCGCTAAAAATATTTGACGCCTTTGGATTAGGACGACTAGCCAATCCCTTAGAAGCTCATGTAAATTACGACAAAGACGATAGAGTCATCGCTTTAATTGCACATGGATTAAACAACCTGAGTCAGCCTAAAATCATCAAAGATCGCTGTCATTGGGTTGAAACAATAGACTAACCCTGTCACTTACCACCACTACACGAGGTTATTATGTTTAAAAATCTATCATCAGAACTGCTAGGCACTAGCGATATTGGTAAAATCATTAGCGATAAAGATTTTGATAAAACCGAAAGCGATGATTTAATTTTTCGGGAAGACCATGAAAAAATCTGTTTATTGATTAAATCTAAAACCGACGAATACTGTTTCACCAATCTTGCATTAATTCATCTTGACGGCGCGAGCGCGATTAGCAAGAAAAAAACTGCTAAAACGCTACCCTTACAAGCATTACATCATTAGCGATGTCTTATTAGAAACTGCCGGTACCGTCGATTTAGATGCTGAAATCAAATTCAAAATGGGCGCTATTGATTTTTCAATCGATATTGATAAAACTCAATTTACCGCCTTACTCGGTCTTTACAAAGCCTTATTCGTTATCGCTGAAAAATATAAATCCATACAAACAGAGCTTGATGTCTTAGATAAAACTCAAGCGACTATTCACCACATGTTCTCACTGCGCCAACTTAGCGAACAAGCTATTCTGAACTTACCCGACATTATTAATCAGACCTCTAAACAAGTAGAAGACTATTATCTACAACGCAAAAACGAAATTAGACAGTACGATTTTGAACCTATTTTTAAAAAATATATCGGTTAAGCGTCTCACATCATGACTACACGCGGCCCTTGGCAAATCCTATCTGAGCATAAAGTCCATGAATCGCCGTGGATACGCATAGACCATTACGATGTTATTACGCCAGCAGGTACTAACGGCACTTATACCACGGTGGATTTTAAAAATTGGGCCATAGGCATTATTCCTATTGATGATGAGGGCTATACCTATATTGTGGGTCAGTACCGCTTCCCGTTACAAGACTATAGCTGGGAAATTCCCGAAGGTGGTGGCGCTAAAAACACAACATTACTTGCTTCTGCGCAACGTGAGTTATTGGAAGAAACTGGGATTCGCGCAAAACACTGGAAAATGATTTATGAATTTCACACCAGCAATTCTGTCACCAATGAGCGCGCCTTTATCTTTTTAGCCACAGACTTAGAATTTGGCCTAGCGCAACCCGAAGAAACCGAGCAACTTAGCCTTAGGCGCATCCCGTTTCAAGAACTAGTGACTATGGTGTACAACAATGAAATCAAAGACAGTTTAACCGTTATCGCTGTTTTGGTCGCTGATAACATCATGCGTCAACGAACTTTATCAACCTTATCGACTTAATGAAGCCACCTACCCGTTTATGGCTTACTGCCATTGTACTCTCGACGCTAGGCCTAGGGACTTTTAGCTGGTTTAACCTTCATTCGAACAACCCGGCAACACCTGAATCTACGATAACGATTACCCTAGGCGATATTGAAGAAAAACGTGACTGCGCAAGGGAAATTAGAAGCCAAAGAATTCGTCGATATTGGCGCGCAAGTCACCGGGCAATTGCAAAAAATCTATGTGACGATTGGTGATAATGTCAGTGAGGGGCAATTATTAGCGCAAATTGACCCACGTATTTATGAAGCCAGAGTTCGCGCCAACGAAGCGAATATAAAAAATTTACAAGCCCAATTAGCCGGACAACAAGCACAAACGGTTTTTGCCCGACAGCAGTTTGATCGTAATCAAGCATTACTCGCAAACAAAGGCGTTAGCCTTCAAGATTACCAAAGCGCTGACTATAACCTAAAGAAATCACTTGCCACCGAAGCCGCTATAAAAGCGCAAATCGAACAAGTACAATCGACGCTACAAGGCGATATGACCAATTTAAGTTATACCAAAATCTTTGCGCCGATTGCCAGCACGGTCGTTGATCAAAAAGCGCGCGAAGGCCAAACGCTAAATGCTAACCAACAAACACCGACTATTTTACAATTGGCCAAACTGGACGTCATGACCGTGCGCGCACAAGTCGCTGAGGCCGATGTCATGCGCTTAAAACCAGGTATGCAAATCTACTTTATGACGCTAGGCTCTGGCGAACGACGCTGGCAAGCGAGCATACGGCAGATTTTACCCACACCAGAAATCATCAATAATGTTGTGTTATACAATGTATTAGCCGATGTGGATAACCACGACCGGCAATTAATGACGGGCATGAGCGCGCAAATGTTTTTTATCTTAGGACGCGCAGAACACGTCCCGCTAATACCTTTATCAGCTTTAGGCAGCCGTGCCCCTGAACACGATGACGCCAATGGCCTAGCGTATAAAGTCAAAACCCAACAGCAACAGCGCATTCAAGAAAAAATTATTCATATCGGCCTGAAAAATCGCCGTTATGCCGAAATTCGTTCTGGCTTAGAAGTAGGTAACCGCGTGTTACCTAGCCATCGAGAAGATACCACTAATAAAAATGGCCAAAATCGTTATCCAGGCGCCGGAACACCACGATTATGACCTCTACCGACAAACAACCGTTATTAGCGTTAAGCCACATTACACGCTGCTACCCAAATGGCGAATCAACGGTATTGGCATTAAATGACTTGTCGCTAACGATTTGGCCTGGCGAATTTGTCGCCATAGTCGGTCAATCAGGCTCTGGCAAATCTACGTTAATGAATTTAATCGGCTGTTTAGACAGAGCAGATAATGGCACTTACCATGTTTTAGGCAAAAGCGTTGCTGATTTAAGCAGCAATCAACTTGCAGCCTTAAGACGAGAAACCTTTTGGCTTCGTTTTCCAACGCTATAACCTATTAAACACAGCGACAGCGGCAGCTAATGTTGAAGTTCCCGCGCTATACGCAGGTATTGCCAAATTAGAACGACAGCAACGAGCACTAGAATTATTGCAAAAACTGGGATTAGCCGAACGTAGTGAGCATAAACCCATGCAATTGTCAGGCGGTCAACAACAACGGGTAGCCATCGCTAGAGCCTTAATGAACAATCCTCCCGTCATACTCGCAGATGAGCCTACTGGCGCACTCGATAGTCATAGCGGCGAAGAAGTGATTAAATTATTAAACGACTTACACCAAGAAGGTCGTACCATCATACTCATCACGCATGACTATAAAGTCGCCGCACACGCTCAGCGCGTTATCGAATTAAAAGACGGTCAAATCGTCAGCGACAGTGGTGAAAATCCTAATCATCCGTTACGCTTCACCCCACACCACCATCATATCAACACGGCCGGGATAATCGCCGAACTCGTCGAGGCGGGTAAAACCGCGCTCACGTCGCTGAAAGCCAATATCTTCCGAACGGCACTTACCTTACTCGGCATTATTATCGGTGTAGGCGCTGTCGTCGCGATGCTAGCCGTTGGCCAAGGCAGCCAAGAGAAAGTATTACAAGAAATGCAAGCGATGGGGACTAATATTTTATCGATACGCCCAGGCGCACCGGGTCTGCGTAGCAGCACCGATGTGGCCACCCTTATTCCAAGCGATGCGGATGCCATTGCCGAAGTCGAAAATGTCTTATGGGCCTCGCCAGAGCGTAGCACTAAAATGACGGTGCGCTACGGTAATATTGATTATTCTACCAGTATTCAAGCCGTTGCCCCGAGTATGCCTGATGTGCGCAACTGGTCAGTTGCCACTGGCGATTTCTTTGATGACGATGACGCCAAAAGTTATGCTCCAGTAGCTGTCCTGGGAGAAACCGTTAAACAAATTCTTTATCCTGATGGTGAAGACCCCATAGGAAAGTATTTAATGATTCGCAACATCCCTTTTGAAGTGATTGGTATCATGTCCACCAAAGGAGCCGATGCTATGGGCACAGATAGAGATGACAGTGTGTTTGTACCCTTAAGCACCGGTCTAATACGTTTATTCGGTCAAAATTTCTTAGGCGGTATTACCGTCAAAGTCGACGATCTCAGTCAAATCGACGCAACCCAGCAAGCCATTACCGAATTGCTACTTACACGCCACCAAACTGAAGATTTTAGAATACGCAATATGGCGGCGATTATCGCTAGTGCTACTGAAACCCAAAACACCTTCACGACCATGCTAGGCATCGTCGCCGCGATTTCGCTACTCGTTGGAGGTATCGGGGTTATGAATATCATGTTAGTCAGCGTCACCGAACGTACTCGTGAAATCGGTATTCGCATCGCAGTCGGTGCGAGAAGACGCGACATATTATTACAATTCAATACCGAAGCCGCCGTTGTCTGTATTTTAGGCGGTGTTATCGGCTTACTGATTGGTTTTTTAGCAGGTTTTATTATGAGCTGGTTCGACATGCCAATTCATTTTTCCGCACTACCCGCCCTACTCGCATTTTCTTGCGCAGTTGGCGTAGGTCTTATTTTCGGCTATTTACCAGCTCGTAAAGCCGCTTATTTAGACCCTATCATCGCATTGGCGTCTGAATAGTCCGTGTTTATCTTGAAAAAACCAACGGTATTATTGATTGCATTCACGTTAAGTGCTTGTAATTTAGCGCAAAAACACTCATCGCCTAGTATTGCTCTACCTACACACTGGCAAAACTTAACGGACGAAACAAACACCAAGCTCAATGCTGATTGGTGGCAAGCATTTGGCAGCACAGAGCTAAACACATTAATTCGCACAGCCTTGCGTAACAACTACGACTTATCAGCGGCACAGCAACGCATTCAGCAAGCAAAGGCACAAAGCCAAATAGCCGCAGCGCCATTACTACCCGCTGTATCGGCAACAGGCAGCATCACCGACACGCGTTATGATGACGACAATGGACAAAAAAAAGGCGGGCTTATCGATGTTGCTTACGAAGTCGATTTATGGGGTGCTAATCGTGCCGCTAGAGACAAAGGCTTAGCCAATCTAAACAACGAGCAATTTTCTCGCGCTGCCTTATCGCTGAGCATCATGGCGCAAGTTGCGCAAAATTACTTCACGGTATTAGCCCTTATCGAGCAGCAACGTATCATCAAAAACTTTATTGAAAACTTAAATGAAACGCTAATCATCGCTCAGGCGCGTTTACGGGCAGGTGCCATCAATCAAATCGAAGTGGCACAACAAGAAAGCGAATTAGCCAATGCTAAAGCCAGCTTAGAATTACTCAAACAACAACGCATAACTACTGAAAATGCATTAGCAATTTTACTCGCTAAATCACCGCAACTCATTATTCAACAACCCGATGCTTACGCTACGCTTGCAATACCCGACCCTAAAGCAGAGCAACCAGCTAGCTTGCTCGAACGCCGACCCGATATACGCGCCAGCGAAATGGCGATTATTGCCGCCGAAACCGACGTTACGCGCGCCAAAGCTGCGTTTTATCCCAGCTTAAAGTTGAGCCTAGAGCCTTTATTTACTTCAGCACCTCCGGCAAGTTTCGTCATGACAATGGCGGCATCACTCGCCCAACCCTTATTTCAAGGCGGTAGGCTAGAAGGTCAACTTAGCCAAAGCCAAGCCATTACCTTAGAACTGATTGAAAATTACAAACAAAACCTAATCACAGCATTGCGGGAAGTCGAAGATGCCGCAGCCACTAAAAGACATAGCCAAGCACGACTGGCTAACCTAAATGATGCAGTAGACGCAGCAGCGCGTGCTTATGAATTATCTGACCAACGCTACCGCGTAGGCTTGATTGATTATCAAACCTTGCTCAACACACAACGCAGTTGGTTAACCAGTGAAAACAATCGAGTACAAGCGAAATTAACCGTACTAACGGCATTAGTTCAGTTATATAAAGCGCTAGGTGGGGGATGGGAAGGCGAGATTACTGAATCGTCTAAACATTAGCAAGCAAAAGCATAGCTTTTTAATCTCACCAACCCTACAGAAATGACAACTTAGAGGCCGGTAAAACCGCATTCACCGGCTTGAACAGACATTAACTTTCTTTACTTCTACGTCTACTAGTACCTGCACCGGCTTTTGCTTTGCTTTTTTCTGGCTTTTTGCCGCTTTCGCTTCGCATAGCACCCGATTCAACCCGCGAAATATTCATAGGCTGGCCTGCAACGCGGACTTTGCGTAAATCTTGAATCAAATCTTTAGGCATACCCGCCGGTAATTCGACCGTACTGTAGTTTTCCTCAATTTTAATACGCGCAATCAATTTACCATCGATACCGGCTTCGTTAGCGATAGCACCGACAATATTTCCAGGTTTAACACCATGCGCATGGCCTACTTCAATGCGGAACAGCTCCATACCAATATCGGCATATTCACGTTTTGAACTACGTTCGCGTCGCGGACGCTCTTCGCGCTCTCTGCCGTTATCTTCGTATTTACCTTCTTTCGCTTTTTTAGGCGGGTTTTGCATTAATAACGGCGTGTCGCCTTGTACTAACTTAGCTAAAGCCGCAGCAATTTCTAAAGCAGAAACATTATGCTCACGTTGATATTGCTCGATTAACTGGCTAAAAAAACTTAACTCTTCTGCTGCCAGCGTATCGGTAATATTTTGCATAAATCGAGCAATACGCTTGTTGTTAATCACTTCCGTAGAAGGCAAGCCCATTTCTTCGATTTTTTGCTTAGTCGCTTTTTCGATATTCGACAGCAACTTTCTTTCTCTAGGCGCAATAAATAATATCGCATCACCGGTTCTACCTGCTCTACCGGTACGCCCTATTCTATGCACGTAAGATTCTGTGTCGTAAGGAATGTCGTAGTTGACAACATGAGTAATTCTATCGACATCTAAGCCTCTAGCGGCAACATCGGTAGCGATTAAAATATCAAGCTTGCCATTTTTTAAATGGTTGATAGAGCGCTCACGCAAGGTTTGCGACATATCACCATTAATCGCCGCTGCCGAATAACCTCTGGCTTCCAATTTTTCTGCTAATTCTATCGTTGCCGTTTTAGTTCTGACAAAGATTATCATGCCATCAAAGGTTTCAACTTCAAGAATTCGCGTTAGCGCATCTAGCTTATGAACGCCGCTGACAACCCAAAAACGCTGACGAATATTTTCCGCCGAAGCATTCGTGACCTTTATCGTCACTTGCTCAGGTTCGTGCAAATAATCTTGGGCAATTTTACGAATAGCCGTGGGCATAGTCGCAGAAAACAGCGCAATTTGTCGGTCTTCTGGCGTTTGTTCCAAAATCCATTCGACATCATCAATAAAGCCCATGCGTAACATTTCATCGGCTTCATCTAACACTAACGTGGTTAATCCATCCAGATTTAGCGTACCTTTGCGCATGTGATCCATCACGCG
>NZ_LAJX01000016.1 GCF_000963695.1 Methylocucumis oryzae | reverse complement strand
TTATTCTTCTCCATCTTCTGGCGTCTGAGTATCTGGCTCGGCATCACTGGCCAAGTCATTGAGCTCTTCATCATCATTATTGGTATCGTCAACCCCTGCCAGTCCTGCAATACGGTCAACGCCTATCACTTTTTTCATTATTGTCTAAGCGGATAATCTTTACGCCTTGAGCATTTCTGCCAACGACCGAAATACCATCCACAGGCGTTCTGACTAAAGTACCGCCATCAGTAATCAACATAATTTCATCATGCTCATTGACTAGCACCGCACCGACGACAGAGCCGTTACGTTGCGAGGTTTGTATCGCGATTAAACCTTGACCACCGCGTTTATGACATGTGAACTCTTCTAATTTTGTGCGCTTACCAAAACCGTTTTCAGTAATGCTTAACACCGTCCCTTCAGTCGCAATAATCAGCGAAATGACTTTATGCTGTTGTTGTAAACGCATACCGCGCACGCCAGCCGCCGTCCTACCTACTGAAAGCACGTCAGCTTCATTAAAGCAAACCGCCTTACCCGCGCTGCAACACAATAAAACATTTTGTTGACCATCGGTCACTGCCACGCCGACTAAGCTATCGCCATCACGTAAATTGATAGCCAACTTGCCATTGCTAGGTTGACGCTCAAACTCGGTTAACGGTGTTTTTTTCACCGTACCGGCAGAAGTCGCCATAAATATAAATTTGTTTTCACTAAACTCGCGTATCGGCAATAAGGCGTTAATTTTTTCATTTGCATCTAATGGCAACAGATTCACAAATGGCTTGCCCCGCGCAGTACGGCTAGCTACCGGCAGTTGATAGACTTTTAAACCGTAAACTTTACCTAAGGACGAAAAGCATAAAATCGTATCGTGAGTATTGGCAACGATAAGCTTATCGATAAAATCGGTTTCTTTCATGGCGGTCGCCGACTTGCCACGACCACCACGTTTTTGCGCTTTATAATCGCTTAAGGGCTGCGCTTTAACATAACCTTCATGCGATACCGTCACCACTAAATCTTCTTCGGTAATTAAATCGCTATCGGTTAAGTCTTGTTGATCTTGTACGATTTCAGTGCGCCTTGCATCGCCGTATTCATCGCGAATCGCCATTAATTCTTCACGAATAATCTCTAGTAAGCGCTGTTCACTGGATAAAATGTGCAAATAGCCGTCAATTTCAGCTAACAAGGCTTTATATTCATCAACGATTTTATCTTGCTCTAAGCCAGTTAAGCTGTGTAACCGCAAATCTAAAATCGCTTTCGCTTGGATTTCTGACAATTGATACAAGCCATTATGCAAACCTAATTCAGCATCCAAGCCCTCTGGCCGAGAACGATCAGCATCCGCTCTATCCAACAAGGCCTTAACTAATCCGGCTTCCCAAGCTTGGGCTAATAATGCATCCTTAGCTTGCTCTCGACTTGCTGACGCTTTAATTAAGGCTATCATTGCATCGATATTCGCCAATGCAATCGCTAAACCTTCTAAAATATGGGTTCGCTCACGCGCTTTTCGCAATAAAAACAATGTCCTGCGCGTTACGCAAACACGTCTATGATCAATAAACGCACTGATAATCTCTTTAAGATTCATGCAGTGAGGTCTGCCATTTTGCAGCGCGACCATGTTAATACCGAACACTGACTCAAATTGCGTTTGCTTATACAAATTATTCAGCACAACCTCAGGCACTTCTCCGCGTTTTAATTCTATGACTAAACGCATCCCTTCTTTGTCTGACTCGTCACGAATCGCCGAAATACCTTCAAGCTTGCCTTCTTTAACCAATTCAGCAATCTTTATCTGCAACGTCGCTTTATTCACTTGATAAGGCAATTCAGTAGCAATAATGGCTTGTCGACTGCTATCACCGATATTCTCGAAGTGGCAACGCGCACGAATATAAATCTTACCGCGTCCTGTCGCATAGGCTTTATAAATACCAGAAGCGCCATTAATAATCGCGGCAGTTGGAAAGTCAGGCCCTGGAATATACTGCATTAACTGAGGAATCGTTAACGCTGGGTTATCACACAACGCTAAGCAAGCATTAATGACTTCACCTAAATTATGCGGCGGGATATTGGTCGCCATGCCCACCGCAATGCCAGACGAGCCATTCATTAATAATGCTGGCACTCGTGTCGGCAAGACTTGAGGTTCAACTTCTGAATCGTCGTAGTTAGGGATAAAATCGACCGTATCTTTTTCCAAATCGGCCAATAATTCATGAGAAATTTTAGCTAAACGCACCTCTGTGTAACGGTCGGCCGCTGGTGGGTCACCATCTACAGAGCCAAAATTGCCTTGCCCGTCAATCAGCATATAACGTAACGAGAATGGCTGCGCCATGCGCACCATCGTATCGTAAATCGCCATATTACCGTGTGGATGGTATTTACCCATCACATCTCCGACAATACGTGCTGATTTCTTATAAGGTTTGTTCCAATCGTTACCGGCTTCGCTCATGCCGTATAAGACGCGCCGGTGTACGGGCTTCAATCCATCTCTGACATCGGGCAAGGCTCGGTCAACGATAACGCTCATCGCATAAGCGAGATACGATTGCTTCATCTCGTCTTCGAGATTTACCGAAATAATTTCTTTAGCGAAGTTAGTCATTTAGCCTTCAAACATCAATCCTAGTTTCATAAGTTACCGCCAAGACCGCCATATAGGCTGTGCTGCTAGTACTATCGTACGCGCTTAAGTTAAGTCTTTAACCAAAACTTGAAAGCTGTTTTCGCTATGTTTTTAATACAAGAAAAAAGCTTCAAGTTGATAGCAATAACGCACATAGCCAGGCATTATAACAAATGGCAAATAACCCGTCGAAGTTGTTTAATAAAGGTTATGCTCTTTAGGCGGGACAATGCCCTGTCCCTACTTAAGTTGATAGCCTTTAATAAACAAATGGGCTACCAACTTAAAGCGGGACAGATTTAACTTTTAGTCAGTAATGCTAAATCGTCATTCCAGCAGGGATTGCCGGAATCCAGGCGCCATGGATGGCAAAGCGCCAAGCACATCCGTGTGTTCTCGGCAACAGCTCCTGCATAGCTAAGCCACATGGATGTGGTAAATGCAGAAAACGCAGGAGCAGTTTTCTGTCTACCTCCTGCGTCCTGCAGTCGTGGATCTCGGCAATCCATTAATGCCAAGAATGGCATGTATTAGAGCAACGCAGGAGCAGTTGCCTAGCCGAGATAACGTTGCTTTTACTAAGCTGTACCGTCTTAAAGTGTGTAGCCAACAAATGAAAGAAAGCTTATATTTACCAAGCTGTAGTTTTTTACGATCAAGAATCGCCGGTCACGTCATCATTAGGATGCACCCCAAAAACACGTTAACCGCAACCCGTGCCAGCACAAGTAATACCTGACTATCGAGTGTAACGAATAATCTCATCCGCTATTAATGTTAATGGGAGTTCGGCATCAACAGCACCCAGTTTAATCGCTTCTTTAGGCATACCAAACACCACACAACTGGCTTCATCTTGCGCTACCGTTCGCGCACCGACTTCATGCATCTCGCGTAAACCGCGCGCACCATCATCACCCATTCCAGTCATAATAATGCCCAAAGCGTTTTTACCGGCAAACTGCGCAACCGATTTAAATAAAACATCAACCGAAGGCTTATGGCGATTCACCGGCGGCCCATCAAAAACATTAGCATAGTAATACGCACCACTGCGACTTAAGCGCATATGCAAACCACCCGGCGCGATTAATACAGTCCCAGGAATCACTCTGTCACCTTCTTTTGCTTCACGCACTTCAACCGCACATAAGCGATTTAAGCGCTCAGCAAATGATGCCGTAAATTTTTCCGGCATGTGTTGCACCACTAAAATACCCGGAGAGACCCTAGGTAATGCCGTCAAGACAACTTCTAACGCCTGAGTACCGCCTGTCGAAGTTCCTATAGCGATGATTTTCTCAGTAGTCTGTGCAAGGGCTGCTATCGGGGCTGAAGCGACACTTGTTAGACTAGGCTTAGCAGGCTGCCCTGTAACAACCCACCGCTTAGGCTTAGCCAGCGCAGCGGTGCGTACAGTATTAATAAACTCTTTCGCAGAATCTTCTAAAAAACCTTTTAAACCAAGCGTAGGTTTAGTCACATAGCAAACCGCGCCTGCCGCCATTGCCTGCAACGTTGTTTCAGCACCTTGTGCCGTTAATGACGAACAAATCACAACTGGAGTAGGATGTTCTGCCATTATCAGCTTTAAAAAAGTAATGCCATCCATACGCGGCATTTCTACATCTAAAACAATGACATCCGGCCATTCCTGCGCCATTTTATCTTTTGCAATAATAGGGTCATTGGCGGTAGCAATCACTTTTATCTGCGGGTCTTTGCTTAATATTGACGACAATACCTGCCGAACAACCGCTGAATCATCCACGATTAATACTTTTATCATCTATCTATCCTAATGCTTCATTTACGCCTGTCTTGGCGATACACACCCGGCCCTATATTAACCAACCCCGGAATCACACCACCCAAACTTTCTGCGCTACCGACAAATAATACGCCATCTGGTTTTAATTTTGTCAGGATTTGGCCAACTACTCGGCGTTTAGTGACGGTATCGAAATAAATTAAAAACGTTGCGCAAAAATATAACATCAAAAGGGACTAATTCGGGCAAAGGCTGTATTAAATTAATTCGGGCAAACTGTATATTGTCGCGCAATGTTCGAGCGACTAACATCAACCCTTCATAACGCCCCGTACCTTTTAAAAAATACCGCTTTAATAAATCTTCTTGAATCGTTTCGCTACGCTCTATGTCATACAAACCAGAGTTGGCCTGCTCTAGCATTTGCCGACTAATATCAGACGCTCGCACGTCCCAGTCCAACTTAAAGCTCATACGTCTTATTTCTTGTAGCGTTATCGCAATACTATACGCCTCTTCACCACTAGAACAGGCAGCACTCCAAACGCGAAAAGAGGAGGTTTTAGGCGAACCCTCGGCTAGTTTTTTTAGCAAGTCAAAGTGATGGGGTTCTCTAAAAAAATAGGTTTCATTAGTCGTCAATAAATCAATAGCAAGTTCTAATTCACCTGGAAAGCGCTCAGTCTTCAACGCAGCAAAATACTCACCAAACGAACTGAGTTCATAAGCTTGCAAACGTTTAAATAAGCGACTTATAACCAATGTTTTTTTCCCTGGCCCTAAGGAAATACCCGTGTGGCTATACAGCAGCTCTCGAATTACCGCGTATTCACGGTCGCTAATATCGTTAAATTCCATCTGATTAGCTAGCGGTCGCTTACAATCTATGAAAAATGTTAAAAGATAACAAAGCTATTTTAGTGTATTTAAAATTGATGCTTTGACTTTAAAATCAGCTAAAGCACTTCTATATATCCGCTAAATCATCAAGCGGCAACGTCTTGGCAATGTCTAACAAAACGACAAAACGCTCATTAAATTTACTGATGCCAGCGATGAATTCGCTACGCACGCTTGCACCAAAGGCAGGGGCAGGCTCGATTTGAGTTTGCTCTATTTTTAACACCGCAGCCACATCATCGACTAAGATGCCTATGTCATTCGATTCACCCTCTTGAGTAATATCCAAAATAACAATACAGCTACGCTTATTAACAGTAGTGATTCCATGATTGAAACGAGCTGATAAATCAATAATCGGTATCACTGAACCCCGTAAATTAATGACGCCCTTAATATAACTTGGCATAAGAGGTACCATAGTCACAATACCGTATTGACTTATTTCTTTTACTAGCATCAAATTTACGCCAAACAACGCATCATTCAAGCTGAAAATAAGAAATTGTAACGCACCTTCTTCATTGGCTTGTTTATCATCCAAATACGTCGGCATCGAACTATCATGAAAAGCTTGGGCATCCATAAGCGGCTATCTCAAAACTTTTTAAATAACGATTCATCAATTTGTGTGGGCGATTGCCGCAGCCCAGCTCTGGCCGGTAACGCTTTGGCATATTGGGAGGGTAATTTAGACGTATCACGCGCTAAGGCTCGATTATTATCGGGCAACAAGAAAAACTCCATTAATGTTTGTAGCTGCTCGGCTTGACCTGACATTTCTTCGGCAGTAGCGGCCAATTCCTCGGATGCCGAGGCATTGTGCTGGGTAACTAAATTTAATTGCGTCATCGCGTTACTGATTTGATTTAAACCCAGTGATTGCTCTTGAGACGCTGCGGCGATTTCCTGCACTAAGTCAGATGTCTTGCGAATAGAGGGAATCATCTCAGCCAGCAGTTTTCCAGCTTGCTCAGCTACCGTAACACTGTTGCCGGCTAGCTCGCCGATTTCCTTAGCCGCAACTTGACTGCGCTCAGCTAGCTTACGCACTTCGGTTGCTACCACCGCAAAACCTTTACCATGCTCACCGGCACGTGCGGCTTCAATGGCGGCATTCAGCGCTAATAAGTTAGTCTGATATGCGATATCATCAACAATACCAATTTTACCGGCTATTTGTTTCATTGCCGTCACTGTTTGACTAACCGCATCGCCGCCTTGCACAGCCTCTTGCGCAGAGCGAGACGCCATGGTGTCGGTCACTTTCGCGTTTTCTGTATTTTGAGCCACCGAACTCGACATTTCCTGCACTGAGCTGGTGGTTCGTTCAACCCCATTTGCTTGCTCAGACGCCGATTGCGATAAACTCTGCGCTGTCGAACTCACCTGCCCTGAAGCAGAATTAAGCGCATCGGCGGCATTGCGTACATCATTAATAATCGACGCTAATTTTTCACAGGCTGCGTTACAATCAGTTTTCAATTGCCCAAACACACCGGCATAGTCTTTATCAATACGTTGCGTTAAATCACCTGACGCTATCGCGCTTAACACCCTAACAACATCGCCTAAACCCTGCTCTGTCATTTCAGTCAGTTGGTTCATACTCTCGCTTAATTGCTTTAAGAAACCTGTTTTACCTTCGCTATTCATGCGACGAGAAAAATCTCCCAGAATCGCTTGCGCAACAATGGTAGTAATTTCCTGTTGTGCCGCAATTTCTTGTTGTTTTTGTCGGGTAATGTCAGTTGCGTATTTGACAACTTTGAATGGTTTACCATCGCGATTTAGAATTGGGTTGTACGATGCTTGCAACCATACCTCACTACCTCCTTTCGAAATACGCTTATATTGCCCAGCATCATAATCACCACGACCTAATTTATCCCAAAACATACGATACTCGATGCTGTCGCGATAAGCAGTATCAACAAACATGCTATGGTGACGACCTTGTATTTCGTCTAGCTTATAGCCCATTGTCATTAAAAAATTATCATTAGCGGTAATAACCTTACCATCCATAGTAAACTCAATCACCGCTTGCGACCGATTAACCGCCGCGATTTGGCCTTGCATATCCTCAAACCTAGCGGCTTGCTGTAATTTTTCAGAACGCCCTAACACTTGATCAAACCAAGAATTTTTTCATTTGATTCATTGTCATCTCCTAACATTCACCTTTATTGATTTGCATGCACCAACACCTGTCTATCGACGACAGCTACATTGTGTTGCTCATGCTCATTTTCTGTTGCAACCCTCACTAAAGCTGGCACGTCAAGGATTAACGCAACTTCACCAGAGCCTAGTACAGTAGACCCACAAACGCCACGTAGATTTTTAAATAATTTTCCTAACGGCTTTATCACGGTTTGATATTCTCCTTGTAACTGGTCAACCAGCAATCCTATTAAGCTGTCATTATTTTTAACAACAACGATACTACGCCGCTCTGGAATGTCATTGGCAATCGCAAAAATTTCTTGCAGTTCAAGAAACGGCAAAACATCACCGCGCAAATCAAAATTACCTGACCACCGGTTATGTTTTAGCAGTTTACTATTATCCGCATCGACACACTCAACAACGGCTTGTAGTGGAATCACGTAAGTATACATACCAACTTTAACTAAAAAGCCATCAATAATGGCCAGCGTAAGAGGTAACTGGATTTCTATAGTCGTACCCACACCGACGGTGCTTTTAAGCACGACTTGACCACGTAACGCTTCAATATTTTTCTTTACCACATCCATACCGACGCCTCGCCCCGATAAGTTAGTGACCACTTCAGCGGTAGAAAAGCCTGGTAAGAATATTAAATTGAGTTTTTCTTGCTCGGTAAACTGTTGATTCAGTGAAATTAGGCCACGCTCACGAGCTTTTGCAACTAATTTTTCACCATCTATACCGCACCCATCATCGATGACGCGTATAACAACATGCCCAGAATCATGATGGGCTGATAAAGAAATTTTTGCAGTAGGTATTTTTCCTATTGAACTGCGCACATCCGGCAGCTCTATACCATGGTCCAGCGAATTACGCACTAAATGCATTAATGGATCCGCTATTTTTTCAACCACCGATTTATCTAATTCTGTCTCGGCGCCAATGATTTCTAACTCGACTTTTTTGCCTAATTCGCTAGCGACATCACGCACAACACGTTTAAAGCGTCCGAATGTCTCACCGATATAAACCATTCGTAACGATAAGGCGTCATTTCGAATTTCCTCAACCAGTCTACTCATTTGTTGAGTGGCCTCAAGCATCGAAGAATTTTGTGCGTTTTGTGCCAATAACCCCGCACTTGCGCTACAAATAACCATTTCGCCGACCAAATTAATTAACGCATCTAATTTATCGGCTGGTACACGAACAAAACGCGAGCTGTTATCCGTAGTACGCGTTTCCCGCATTTTAGATTGCTTACTTAATGCCGCATCGATAATTTCAGGGGTAACGGTATTTTTCGCCACTAAAATTTCACCGATGGTTAAGCGTGGCGCATTTGCTAACTGCGGTGAGTTATTATGCTCTTGCATCGCCTCTTCGACGATTCTGCGCGATACCGCGCCGCATTCAACCAAGATGTCGCCTAACCTAGGCTCTTCAGGTAATTCATTAATTAACGAGACAAAGTCAACTTCGGGGCCACTTGGAGGGAATAAGCGTAATGAGCAATCATCTTGAACAAACTCAAACGCTGCCTCGATGTCATGCTGAGGCGCAGCAGTAAATAAGCGTATTTCAAAGCCCAAAAAACAGCTTTCTGGGTCTAATAGCTCTAAATCGGGTAGACGGTCATCAATAGCAAAAATAGTCGTAATTTCGCCTAAATTAAGCAAATAATGCAACGTACTAATGGGATCTAACCCATTGCGAAAAGCATCTTGACTAAACCTAAGTGAAATATGCCAAGTGCCTACTTTAGGCTTTAAATTCTGGGTAGGTTCATTTTTTTCTTTCGCTTTAATAGGCGTATCATGCTCAAGATACTCGGCTAATTGCTCCACTAATGCCTTAGATTCTATACCTAACAAAGCCAACTTAGCTTCATCCGTGCTTTTGCTTTCCAAATACTCTAACATCAAAAAAATGTGGTCAGCGCTTTTTAATAAAACATCACTGAGCTTAGCTTCGAAAGGAAGCGCGCCGTTGCGTAGTCTATCCAGCACGCTTTCTACTTTATGAGTAAACTGAACCACATCGTTTAACTCAAATAAACCCGCAGAGCCTTTTATGGTGTGAATCGCTCGAAACAACGCATTAATAGTCTCTTTGTCATCCGGGTCATCTTCAAGACTCAGTAACGCATCTTCCATTTGCTGTAGCATATCCTTAGCTTCAGCAAAGAAAGTACTTAATACATCAGCATAAAGCTTTGAATCTGCACTCATAGCGCAACCTTACGAGTTGACCAAAAAACGGCTGGATAATTGTAAATCATCCAACAACTTTGCTAGCGGCTTAGGTACCGAATGCAAGGCAACTGTCGCGCCTGCTTTCGCCGCTGAATTCGACAATGCTAATAAAAGCTGTACACCCGCACCGTCGCATTCTTTAACATTAGAAAAATCTAACTCAATTGCAGTGTTTCTACGCTCATATTCGCGTAACGCTTTTAATAATATCGCTTTAATTTCAGTAACTTGATAAATAGTCAAATCATCAGGTAGACGAACAGCGCCCATATCACACCCGCCTATGGCAAGATTAGCTTTGATACCGCATTTAACAACTGCTCAGATTTAAACGGCTTCACCATCCATGCTTTAGCCCCTGCGGCTCGCCCTTCTTGCTTAATGGCATCAGAATCTTCAGTAGTTAACATCATCACCGGGGTAAACTTGTAACTAGCAAGCTGTTTTACACGAGTAACAAATTCAATCCCGCCCATAACAGGCATATTAATATCACAAATAATCAGGTGAATTTTTTGATTATTAAGTTGACTTAATTTATTTAACGCGTCTTGACCATCGCTAGCCTCGACAACTTCATAACCCGCCCCCGTTAACGCCATTGCTTCTACCCGCCTAAAACTAGCCGAATCATCAACAATAAGTATGGTTTTTGCCATAGCACGTATCTCCTTGATTAATACAATACACTCTCGATAAACTAAAAAATGACGAGGAAACAAATAGTAACAGTGATTAACCACTAAAACAACTAAACAACTTAACTAGATTTTATAACCATCGAAAAGCAAATCCTCGCTTAAATCGTAACATTTTTTAGTTTCGTCATAGAACTTATTGGATTAGATTGATAATGCTTTCGTGACATTAACCGCTATAAAAACAAATAATATGCCACTGCTTCTGCTAAAAACACAAAAGCCCGTTCATTCGCTCAGCTAAGAATTTGCAATCACATGACAACATTACTATGATTAGCGGAGGCAATAAAAACAACAAAAACAGAGCTGTGTAATATGAAACAATTTTTTTATTTTCTGCTATTCGGCATAATGTCAACCTCTTATGCTGAAGTTTATAAATGTACCGGTGCGGATGGCAAAAAAAGTTTTATCTGTCCCATCCGTGCAGCGATGGCGTCAGTAATGAAGCCGTCGACTTAAAAACAGGCAACGTTGTTAACCTTGAGGAAGTGCAAAGACAAGAAAAATTAAAGAAACTAGAAGAAACCGCTAAGCTCGAAAAACAGCGTTTAGAGCAACAACAAGAAGCGCTACGCAAATTGGCTGTAGAACAACAAGCCGCTGTTGAAACAGAAACTAATCAGCAATTGATTAAAGCCAATCCAAGTCAATTTTCACCGTTTTCTATCCCTCCTTATAAGCCTAATAAACTTAGCTCGCTAGTTAAGCAATACGAAAATCGCTTGCCAGAAATTGAACGCTTGCGCCGTTTTGCCGCCAATAAAGCGCTAGCGACACAGCAATGCACCCGAGTTGAAGCTGTTGAATTAAATGAAAAAAGTACCGCAACAAACCTAGTTTTTTTGGTGGACTGTCGAAGTGGTAAAAGCTTTTATTACAACGAAACCGATTTGAAGCCATAGCCTTATGCCAACCAACCCATCTATTTTAATTACTGGCTGCTCTAGCGGTATCGGTTATGCGTGTGCCAAGCTATTAAAAGCGCGCGGCTATTTTGTCATTGCGAGCGCACGTAACCCAACTGACGTAGAGCGCTTACGTCAAGAAGGTTTTACCACTATCATGCTTGATTTAGCGGATAGTGCTAGCATCAAAGCGGCGGTAGCCGAAACATTAAGCTTGACTGGCGGGACATTAAATGCACTATTTAATAATGGCGCATTTGGCCAACCCGGCGCAGTTGAAGATTTAAGCCGCGATGTGTTGCGTTTTCAATTTGAAACCAATGTTTTTGGCACACATGAGTTAACTAATTTGGTTTTACCCATCATGCGCAAACAAGGTTATGGCCGGATTATTTATAACAGCTCAGTATTAGGGTTTGTTGCCATGACGTATAGAGGCGCTTATAACGCATCTAAATTTGCCTTAGAAGGTTTAGTTGACACCTTGCGTTTAGAATTACACGGCGTCAATGTCCAAGTGTGTTTAATCGAGCCTGGCCCCATTATAAGTGCGTTTAGAAGCAACGCCTTTGCGCTCTATCAACGGAATATCAATCCTGAACATAGTTTTCATAAAGAAACTTACCAAGCAATAGAAGCTCGTTTACAAAAAGAAGGTCCCGTAGCACCGTTTACTTTACCTGCCGAAGCGGTAGCCGAAAAATTAATTCATGCCTTAGAAGCCAAACACCCTAAAATTCGTTATTACGTGACATTTCCAACGTATTTAATGGCAATATTAAAACGCTTATTGCCTATGTCATGGATGGACAAGGTATTACGCAAAATTTGACCTATACACATAACAACCATAACAATCAACCCAAGCTCTCGAATTGCTGTCACGAAATGGTAAACATTGCTTAATCTTGCTGTCACACAAGACCTATAATCTTTACCTTCTAGTTTTTTATAACTATAACTAAAAATTCAAAATCGAGGCTTTTCTTTGTCATAATAGCGGCCCGCTTTTTATGACGTTGGTGAGAGGATACGACAATGAAACTATTGCTTTCTATACATAAATGCGATGTATTTATGTTTACTTGGCTGATTAATGCTAGGATTCATGGCACATTAACGCATTTTTGCCGCTCCGTATCCAAAACTGGAGACGGTCAACTATACATTGCGGCCATCGTTTTACTCTGGATGTCCGAAGGTTTTACTAGCCCTTTTTTGCACGCGATATTATTGGCGTTTTTTAATGGAAAGACCACTTTACTTTATTTTGAAAAATGGTTTTAGACGCAACCGACCCGAGGCCGCACTAAAAGATTTTCGTAGCGTTATTACACCGGCCGACCAATTCAGTTTTCCATCCGGCCATACTTCTGCCGCCTTTATGATGGCAACCTTAGTCGGTTATTTCATTCCATCACTGATGATACCGCTTTATTGCTGGGCGGCTTTAATCGCATTTTCACGCGTAGTGCTAGGCGTACATTTTCCAACGGATACTTTAATGGGAGTTGTGTTAGGCGTCGGTACCGCAGCTATTAGTTTAGGACAAATCTTATAATGAAAATTTTTTATGGCGTTCAAGGTACTGGCAATGGACACATCACGCGCGCCAGGGTCATGGCAAAAGAACTTTACGCTGCCGGTATCGAAGTAAAATTTCAATTTACCGGTCGACCTGAAGAAAAATATTTTGATATGGAGGTTTTTAATGGCTACGAATTGCGTACCGGACTCACATTTCATACCCATAAAGGTGAAGTCAGTTATCTAAAAACGGCGCGTGACACCAAACCTATCACTTTTTTGTAAAGATATTAATACACTGGATTTATCAGTCTATGATTTAGTCATCACCGACTTTGAACCCGTTACCGCTTGGGCAGCAAAAACGTCGGAAAATACCCACGTTAGGTATTGGTCATCAATACGCGTTTAACCACAATATCCCTAGAGCCGGTGGCGACCCCATTGCTAACCGAGTCATGAAACTATTTGCCCCTGCGGATACTAGCGTAGGTTTGCATTGGCATCATTTTGGCCAACCCATCTTGCCTCCTATTATCGAAACCCCTACCCCACCGACCACAACTATTCACAATAAAATTATTGTCTATTTGCCTTTTGAAGACACGCAGCAGGTTATTCAATTACTTTCAGCCTATCCACACTATAATTTTCATATTTATAGCCCTGAATTAACGGTATCAACGTATTCTCATATTACCTGCAATCCCTTATCGAGAACGGCATTTCAAAAGGATTTATATGATGCTACCGGGATTATCACCAATGCCGGTTTTGAACTGGTCAGTGAAGCATTGCAACTAGGCCAAAAAATCTTAGTTAAGCCATTACACTCGCAAATGGAGCAAATCTCTAATGCAACAGCATTAAAAGAACTAGGCTTCGGTCATGTGATGCAGGATTTAAACGCAGCAGCCGTTGAACATTGGTTAGATGATAAACACGCAGTCCATGTCACCTACCCTAATGTCGCTAAAACACTGGTAGAATGGATTCAAAAGTGGTATGCCGACTATGGATGAAGACTATATTGAAAACGTCTGGAGTACTGTCGACGTTCTGCATATCAATTTAGTTTAAAGCCACTATCGCATAAACGGATTAAGAATACCTCGATAATTGATATGCTCATTAAGAATAAGCGCCTCAATTGAAATCGTACTAGACGGTTGTAGGGTTCTGCTAGGGGAACCAAAGAAATAGCCTTGCGCTAAGTCTATACCAATATCTTGCAGTTTTCTGACTAAAGCAGCATTTTCAACATACTCGGCAATCGTCTTCTTACCCAACTTTGCCGCAATCTCAACAATTGATTTGACTAAGACTTGATCGGTCTCATCATCAACTAAATTTTGAATAAACTGCCCATCAATCTTAATAAAATCGACTGGGAATTTTTTCAAGTAACTGAATGAGCAAAAACCGGCACCAAAATCATCTAACGCAAACTTACAGCCTAATGCTCTGATTTTTACAATCATATTGCGTGTTTGCTCAAAATTATCAACTGCTGACGTTTCGGTAATTTCAAACATCAAGCGTCTAGGGTCTACCCAAGTACTCTCTAACTTATCTTTTATCGTGGTTAACAAGGTCTGGTCTTGGAATGCGTAACTGGATAAATTAACCGCTAACGACACATGCCCCATAAAATCCGGCAGCGTTGCTAAAAAATCAATCGCGTTTTCGACAACCCACGCATCAACATGATGAATTAACCCCATGCGCTCAGCAACGGGTATGAATTCTGCTGGCCCGATAATATCACCGGCATCATCGCCTATCATTCTCAATAAGACTTCATAATGAGAAATCCGCTCTTGGATTAAATCAACGACAGGCTGATAGAGTAGCAAAAACTTTGACTCTAACAAGGCACGGCGAATTAATGGCGTCCAATACGCATCGGAGTGTCGTTTTGATAACACACTGTCATTATCATTGTATTCCCAGCACATATTACGGCCATTTTCTTTTGCTAACCGACACGCCTGTCGTGCGCGTGCAATCAGTTCACTGGGATGTCGTATGGGTTTATCGCTATTTAAATACGCCATACCTACTGATATTGTCGCGTTATAAACCACATTTTCGACAAAAAATTTAAAATCATCTAAAGCACGTCTTACGCTTTCAGCAAACTGCCGCACGTCATGCTGACTGACATTATCCAAATAAAGACAAAACTCATCTGAGCCAATACGCGCTAAGTAGTTGGCCTTTGTGACAAAGCTTCTTAACTGGGTAACGGCTTCAATTAATAAGCGATCACCCGTTTCATAACCCTCAAGCTCATTAATTAAACTAAATCTATCAATATCAAGATATAACAGCGCACCATTCTTGGGTAATTTTTGATTGCGCTTAATCAACGTGGCAATATGTCGCTCAAAACTTTGCCGATTTAATAAGCCTGTTAACTCGTCATGGGCTATTAAATATTTTAACTTGGCATCAATCACTTTGCGTTCAGCCAGTTCACTAGACAATAATGCCTCGTTCACCAAACGTTGCTGACGCTCATGTTTAATCGCTAATTGAAAACGTAATGCTGATAATAGCTCGTTCAGTTGAACAGGTTGGCTTAAAAAATGAATCATGCCATTCAATTGGCTTATCTCATATTGTTTACCCAATTGCATAGCAAGAGCGGACTGTCGCATTGTGCCTAAAATTGTAATTGGCACCGCATAAGCATCTGGCGTGCACGCAAGCGACAAGCAGAGTTCATGAAATTGGCAGGCTGGCAGGTTTTCATTAACCAAAAGCGCACCCACTTTTTCGGGTTGCCGATAATGCGGCCTTAGTAATTGATAAATGCTGTGACCATCCTGAGCTATCGCGACATTAGGATAGCCTTGTTCAGTTAAGCAGTTAACTAAAGTCTCGGCATAGGCAAGGTCGCTTTCGCCTATGATAATCAAGCTCTTGTTAATCTGCGTTGTTTTCATCGCGCACTTCCAAACGGTTTAAGACGCTTTATTTTAACGCAAAGCGACCAAGGGATTATTAAATCATTCTTAATTTTTTACAACATACACGACATCTACCGCGCTAAATCAAACAAAGAAGCGTAATATTTCACCAATGTTTGCTTATAAGCGTAAACTATACCTTAAACGGTCAGGTTTTCGGTTTTTAGGTAGGGGCGCTGTGCGCACCTTTCTAACATCATTAAAAATCAATAAAAAAAGGTGCGCACAGCGCACTACGACAATACAAGATAACGAAAACTAGACCGTTCAAAGTATATGAACTTTAGCCGACGGCATAAAGTTCCTACGAGGTGTTCACTGCCCACAATTAAGCATTTAAGTAGCCGTTTTTCGGAGTGCAAGGCTTGCCTTGCACGGGTTTAAACACCGCATAAAGCAAGCTTTGTACTCCAAAGTAGCTTAAGGCAGTGACGCGGTGTTGGCAGTAGCTACTATTTACACTCGGAAAGTGACTAGATTGATATGGTTAACTCTCAAAACTCATTAAAGATTTCAGACTTATTGCAAGGCGATTTACAGCTAACCACGCCGCCGAATATTTATTTTGAGCTACAAAAAGTGATTGATAATCCAGCATTATCAATGGAAGCCGCTGCGGCAGTGATTGAAACAGATCCCGCATTAACGATTAAATTATTAAAAATTGTTAACAGCGCGTTCTACGGCTTTGCCTCTAAAATAGTCAATATAAAGCGCGCCGTGAGTTTAATAGGTGCAACAGAGCTGCAAAACCTAGTTTTAGCCGCTATCATTATTGATAAGTTTTCAACCATGCCAGGTGGCATAATATCCATGCAAGAATTTTGGGCAAAAAGCCTTTATTGCGGCTTAATCGCCAAAGAGCTGGCCTGCTTAAAAGCACAATCCTCGGAAGAATTGTTTGTTTGTGGCTTATTACATCATATTGGACAATTAGTCTTTTTTAGACGCATTCCGGAGCTTGCACGCTCGGTTTTATTAGCGAAACAAAGCAATACCGACGCAGAAGAAATTGAGCTAGAAACCTCCATCATAGGTTTTAATCACTATGAAGCCGGCGCCGCATTAGCTGAGTTATGGCGCTTACCGGACATCATTATTGAAAGCATACGCTTACATACGACACCCGAACTTGAAAGCCCTTGCCAAGCCGTCGCGTCTCTTGTGCGTATAGCCAATCGATACAGCCTAGGCAACATCAAAGACATGAGCCTTATCACCGACTCGCTAGGTTTAACGAAAGACCATGCAGAACTCGCATTAGCAAAAAGCCAAGAAGAATTTGACGTGATTTTCAAAATTTTTTTACCAAAACTAACTTTTACCTTTACCCATCATGACCGCTATCCACCGCGTATTGACTTATGCATTTTTAATCGTAAGCATCGGTCTGTTGCTCGCCTGTACACATACACCGACTAACAAAATTGTTTCACTAAAACTAACACCTGCTTTTCCTACTCAACAACATCCTTCGACAACCTATTCCGCCAGCATTATTGCCTCGCCATTAGCGTACAAAGATGCCGCTCAACAGCCTCATATTATCGTACCGACAGAAAATGGCAGAATTTCCGCACTGAATGCTGATAATGGTCAAGAAGAATGGCAGTTACAACTTCCAGTCGTCCCAGGGCAAGAAGCCGAGTTAATTGCGACACCGATTATTGTTGCAGACCAATTAGTGGTTTCGTACCAGACCTTAGATCACGGAACCCGTAATAGCCATAAATTACTGGTTATTGATTTAACCACTGGCAAACTAAACAACGCCTTTCAACCTTTAACGCTGAGTGCTAGCAAGCCTAGTTCCGATGACAACGCACAGGTTACTTTTGCCCCAGCTCATGCCTATTCCCATGCTGCGTTAAAGAGGGTAACGGATGCTAAGCAGCATCCGTTAATCTACTTAGGCTTTGGTAATGCCAGCGATGTGCAGCCCTTTCACGGCTGGCTGTTTGAAGTTGATTTAACCGACTGGCGCGACCACGGAGTAGACCATGCAATAAAAAACGTATTGCTCACAACTCCCGAAGCCAAATGTCCTGTCAAAATGGAATACGGTACCCAAGAAATGGTATGTGGCGGCGGCATCTGGACACCCTCCGGCATTGCGATTACCGGCCAGGGCGAGGAGAGTGAATTATTGATTACAACCGGCAATGGTCAAGTTGACTTAGCTCGGAAAGATTATGCCAATGCCTTGCTCAGAATGAAGCCGGGTTTACAATTCGATGCGGGTTGCGATGCAACGTTATGCGCTAATTTTAATCCCGTTAAACCTAGTGAAGCGTGTTTAGCCTCTTGCAAAAATTTATTTATTCCGCGCTTAGCACCCGGTAATCTCCCTATTAAACCGCCGTATCATGAATGTGATGATAAGGATTTTTGGGAATGTTTAGCGTGGATGGATTACGATTTAGGCGCTAACACACCGGTAAAACTACAGTTACATAACGGTCAATCGGTGATTATCCAAGCCGGTAAAGATGGCGGCGCCTATTTGATTGATGCAGAGCATCTAGGGATTCAATATGATCGCCTGCAAGTTGCTAAACTGTGCGGCTCACCGACTGACTTATGTAAATTAAGTTGGGCCGGAATGATTGTGACTCAGCCCGTCGTTACGCAAGACAACGGCATGCCGATTGTTATTATTCCAACCTTTAGCGCAGACAACACGAATTCAGCCGGTTTAGTCGCATTAACGGTCAGCTTAAGCACTGGCAAGCCAACGTTAAAAAGAACTTTGGCGCTTTCCTGCACCTAATCATGTCAATGCGTTAAAGATGTTCCGCAGCCACCCATCATTTCCTGTTTTAACGACTCATATTGGCAACGAAGCCATAGTCTGGTTAGTGGATATAGGCGAGCACGGCACGATTTATGGCGTCAGAGCCAAAGACGGTTTGCTCGTTGCCGAACAAAAATTAGCCGGTTCAGGTAGACAATTGTCCATGCCCATTATTATCGACCATCGCATTTATGTCGCCTCAAAAATGCCAACCACAGGCAAGGCATGATAGAAGCCTTTACTATTGAGCTAAAACAATAACGTATTATGCGGTGTTAACGGGTTACCCAAGTTAACACCGCAAAACCAAGACCTTAACTTAGTTTTTTCGTGCCAATCTGGCTAAGCCCAACAAGCCTGAACCAAACAACCACGCAACACCGGGTAACGGAACAATACCAATGTCAGTTGCCGTAACATGACCCGCATGTAACGTTAATGGTTGAATTACATCACCGTTAGCATCGCTTAATAACACATTTAGCAAATCAATTTGACTGACACCTGCCGCCAAAACTTTAAAGCTTACTGTCGCTAACAGCGTATCACTTGCATAATCATTGCCACTAAACGCTAAGGATAATTCTGCAAAACTAATTTTACCTGCGCTTATCGCATCACTGATTAAAAACGTGTCTGCACCAAATAAACCAGCACTAACAATACTCGTAGCCGCTAAAACTGAGTTATCAAATGCAAGCTCAAGCTCAAATCCTGCCAAATCTTTAACATCATTAATGAAAATATTAACTGCGAAATTGGCACCTTTAGTAGTTGCTAACGAGCTGTCAATACCGGCCCCAGGAACCATGTCCACCGATAACGTTGCCGCTTGCGCAGGGTAAAAAAATAAGCAACATAACGTTAATGCGGCTGTTGATAAAAATTTATTCATTGTTATTTCCTCGTATAAATGAGCATCAGCCGGATTTAAGGTAAGCATTTTGCTTTGGTACAACGTTTTACCGCTTTGCGCAAATCAACAATATTGATTTTTAAATCTCCGTTTAAGTCGTACACACTGTTCGCCGGTACGGCTTGTCCAAATTTGAGTTTGATTAATTTCAAATCATAAATATCAATATCGCCATCACCGTCAATGTCACCCAGCTTAACCGGAGCAGCCAAGATTTTCAGCGTCAGCGCTTTATTTGCGGTTTTTAAGGCTTTATCGGTTACGGTAAAAGTTGCTGAACGTACACCCGCCGTGCCTTTATCGGGAATACCCGACAACAAACCGCTGGGACTTAAACTTAAACCGCTAGGTAACGCATTGATTCGCCATTGATAAGGTTCAGTTCCCCCCTCCGCTATGAGCTGTAGCGAATAAGCGGCTAACTCCGTCGCATCAGGTAGTACAGCAGTGGTAATTGTTGGTGGTATGCTTTCTATCGTAATCGTGTAGTCTTTACTCACCACGTTGTTATCCTTATCGGTTGCTTTGACTTTAAAAGCAAACACACCAGACTCTGTTGGTGTACCTGATAACACGCCTGTCGCTGAATCAATCTCTAATCCTAAAGGAAAATTACCCGTCACCTCAGTGACATAAGGTGTATTACCGCCCACCACAACCGTTCTGTCGGTATAGGCTTTGTTCACTTTACCATCTTCAATATGCTCAATAAGCCCTAAGGGGGCTTCAGCAGCAAATCCAGCCATTTGCGCGCCGGTGTAGTCGCCGATTAACTCCTCTGTAGAACAATCCCAGGGATAAGAATTACCACCAGCATCGGTCACATCAACAACACCTACACCGTGTAAATCATCAGCGGCGACTTCGTCACACATCGCTTCGCCATTCTCACCATCAATGGTTTTAGCGCTACCTTTATACTTATAAAATTCGTAGCGACGCGTCACTTTTTCATCGCCATTTTTTAACTCATCTGGTTTTTTAGCGGCTAACTCGTCTTTTTTGTTATCGCCTTTAGAATTGGTTTGTAATAAGTACCATTCACTTTCAACTTCGGCTGCTTCACCGTTAGTCCAATCATCTTTACCGTCACCATCTTTGTCATCACTGATTAATTCCTCTAACGCAACGTCTTTATTATTATGCGTTTTAGTCTTAATTACCTTTACCCAAGACGGCTTACCATATTGCTTTTTCGGTGGAATAGGTGCAGGAGGCGCGGGAATCACCGCAATCACTTGTGCTGGCTGTGCTTGTGCAGGAGGTACATACGTCCACGTTGGCGTACCTACTTGTACTGCTGGCCCATGAATCAATGTTCCTGGATGTAATGGATCATCGATTAACCAATTGTATTTAACAACACCGGCACCATAGTAACCCACGCCAAAATGCTCACAGCCTTCATTAACACTGGGATTGGTACATTGATGACCGTTAGTGACTGGAAACGAGCCTTTAGGTACTGCGGTGTAGGATGCATAAGCACCGTTTGCCGTTTTCTTACTCTCATAACGCACAAACGTTTTCGGGTGTAACGGGTCGCTCAAATCTTCGGTAATAACGGGATGACCGTAATGGTTATAGTCATAGGTATAAGTCACAGACGTACTTCTAACATCGTCAATTTCAATTTCGAAACCATGAGTTTCTACTCCGGTATCGTTAACAGCATCAAAATTGTTCAACGTTCCATACGCAGTACTTGCTTGCGTAAGAGACGCGTAACAACTTAATGCCATGATTAATAGTGTTTTTTTCATCGTATTGCCTTGTAAGTGAATTCAACAAAACACTACAAAAAATTAATCTACGCTAAGCTGCCAACATAAAATCACACTATGCAGCTTAGTATTAAACGCGTTAAACTTTTGTAGTGATGAAGCAATCTATCAGCCGGTATTTTGCTGGGCCTGGCTCAACACCGATGTCCACCAATAAATTGTGCAGCACTTAACGCATTAATAATGCCAAAACCGGGGCGCTTATCATTATCAGCCCACAAGAAATAAGCATCGATTAATCAATACGTTAAAAAAGCAAGAAAACAATTAACTTATTAATACTATGGTTTTATGCAAAAAATGTATGACAAAACTTGCAATCACGCAAAAAAAAGAATGGTTTTCTCGCTTCAAATTCAACGCAAACACGATTAGCCAAATTAAATCACCCACTCTGCTAAACAGCGACCAATCAGAAAACCATAGTTTTACATACCCGTCATTCCGGCATGGATTGCCGGAATCCAGTGCCATGGATGGCGCTCTTCAAGTCCCCCTGTGTTCTTGGCAATCCATGCCGAGATGACGACCCGGAGACGAACTACGGTTCTCAAATTGGGCGRKCTATAWAMAGACGC